>JALZHG010000031.1:9712-44326 GCA_030914045.1 Chloroflexota bacterium
ATGGACGATAGACGATGGACGATAGACCCTGCCAAACCTGTTCATCGTCCATCGTCTATCGTCCATCGTCCCTTATAATGGAGCTATGAACCTCACACAGCTTGTCGAGCATATGCGGCGCTCACCGATGTTCGGGCAGCGCATTACATACTGGGAGGACATCCCGGCCAGGGAGGCGCGCACTGCGCCTTACCCCGATTGGGTGGACCCCAGGCTGGTGGACGTGCTGCGGCAGCGTGGAGTGCGGGAGCTTTACACGCACCAGCGGGACGCGGTTGACGCGATACACCGGGGTGAGCACGCGGTGGTGGTCACGCCTACTGCTTCGGGCAAGACGCTGTGTTACAACCTGCCGGTGCTCAACACCATCCTGGAGAACCCGGAGGCGCGGGCGCTTTACCTATTTCCAACCAAGGCCCTGGCGCAGGACCAGATGGCGAACCTGCACGCCATTTCGACTTTGCTCAACCAGGACGTGAAGACCTACACCTACGACGGGGATACGCCGCCCACCGCCCGCAAGCTGATACGCACCGCCGGGCACATCGTAATCTCCAACCCCGATATGCTGCATACGGGCGTGCTGCCCCACCATACCAAGTGGGTGCGCCTGTTCGAGAACCTCAAGTACGTGGTGATTGACGAGCTGCACAACTACCGGGGCGTGTTCGGCTCGCATGTAGCCAACGTCCTGCGCCGCCTCGTGCGCATTTGCGAGTTCTACGGCTCGCGCCCGCAGTTCATCCTCTCGTCGGCCACGATAGCCAACCCTGTGGAGCTTGCCGAGAGGGTCACCAGCGTTTCACCAATTACGCTGGTGGACAACAACGGCGCGCCGCAGGGGCCGAAGACGCTTATTTTTTACAACCCGCCCGTGGTCAACAAGGAACTCGGCCTACGCCGTTCGGCCCTGCTCGAGGCTACCGACATAGCCTCTCAACTGCTGGCGAACGACATACAGACGATAGTGTTTGGCCGCACCCGCACGGCTGTAGAGGTGCTGCTGACGTACTTGCGGCAGGCAGCTACCACGCATCGGCACGACCCCGACAAGGTGCGTGGCTACCGGGGCGGCTACCTGCCCAACCAGCGGCGCGAGATAGAGAAGGGCCTGCGCGAAGGCACCGTGCGCACCGTGGTGAGTACCAACGCCCTGGAGCTTGGCATAGACATCGGCAACCTTGAGGCGGCGGTGCTGGTTGGCTACCCCGGCACGGTGGCCTCCACCTGGCAGCAGGCAGGGCGGGCGGGACGACGTGCTTCGCAGTCGCTGGTCGTCATGGTGGCGGCCTCGTCGCCCCTCGACCAGTTCCTGGTGAACAACCCGCAGTACTTCTTCAACCGCTCGCCCGAGAACGGCCTCATCAACCCCGACAACCTTTTCATCTTGATGAGCCACCTGCAATGCGCCGCTTTCGAGCTACCCTTCCACGACAGCGAAGGCTACGGCAGCCACAACCCGGCAGAGATGGCCCAGATGCTGGAATATCTGGAAGACGACATGGTAGTGCGGCACGCGGGCGGAATGTGGCACTGGTCCAGCGAGAACTTCCCCGCCGAGAAGATTTCGCTCAGGACGGCGGCCGCCGAGAACTTCGTTATCATAAACACCACGGACCCCACGCCGCGCATAATCGGGGAGATGGACCGCTTTTCGGTGCTCACTCTGCTCCACGAAGAGGCGATTTACTTGCACGAGGGCCAGCAGTACCACGTCGATAAGCTGGACTGGGACGAGCAGAAGGGCTACGTGCGGGCGGTCGAAGCCGACTACTACACGGATGCGAACCTTGCAGTCACTTTGCGTGTGTTAGATATGACGAGCGGAGAGCCAGCGGAGGCGTTGCGCAACCACGGCGACGTGATGGTATCGGCCCAGGCTACCATCTACAAGAAGATCAAGCTAGGCACGCACGAGAACGTCGGCTGGGGCAAGATCCATCTGCCGGAACAAGAATTGCATACAACCTCATACTGGTTATGCGTGCCGCCTATCGTGGCCGAAAACATGCCGGGCAAGCAGGCGCTACAAGCAGGATTGGTGGGCCTGGGCAACGTGCTATCGCAGCTCGCGCCGTTGTACCTGATGTGCGACCCACGCGACCTGGGCGTGGTGCCGCAGGTGAAGAACCCCTTTACAGGGCAGAGTACAATATTCCTGTATGACTCCTATCCGGGGGGCATAGGGTTCAGCCGCAAGCTGTTCGAGATGCACGGCATACTGCTCGAAGGTTCACGGGAGCTAATCAAGGCCTGCGCCTGCGACGGCGGCTGCCCGGCCTGCGTTGGACCCGCTATGGAGGTGGGGCCGGGGGGCAAGGGGCACACGCTCGACCTCATCAACGGCTTGCTGGTGGCGGCGAACGTCCCGGTCAGGGCAAACGGCAGCGACAACGCATCCGGCGAGGGTCTTGCAACCGGAGGCGACGCCCTGAAGGCACTTACGGACTAAAACCTACTGTAGGAGAAAAACAGCATGATCGGAAGCTCGACAACCAGGAAGAGGAACCCGGTACTCAACATACTGATCCCGCTTCTTACTACACTGCTGATACTCGGAGCCTGCTTCGCCTTCTGCTGGATACTCTGGTGGCTGAACATGAACACTACGACGGCCACGCCGTCGTTCTGAAACGTGAAACGTGAAACGTGATGCGGCTCATGTACATGGTTTTGTGTGAACTCCCATGTGCTTGTTGTGCCTTCGCGTTTCACGTTTTGCCGTTCACACCCACGTTTCTGACCCGGAGCGACCATGCCTGAAGAGACTTTGCGTGTCTTGATGACCCAGCGCGTGCCCGAAGTCGCCATAGAGCGATTGCGCCAGGCCGCCGGTGACGAGGGCACGCTCGACATCAACCCGGACCACGACCGCATCTGGACCAAGCAGGAACTGATAGATCGCCTGCGCGGGGGCGACTATAACGCGCTGTACTGCCTGCTCACGAACCCCGTCGATGCCGAGGTATTGGACGCCGCTCCCAGGTTAAAGGTCGTGGCGAACATGGCGGTGGGCTACAACAACATCCAGGTGGACGAAGCCACGAAGCGGGGCATCGCGGTGACGAACACGCCGGGTGTGCTCACCGACACCACAGCCGACTTTGCCTGGACCCTCCTCATGGCCTCTGCGCGGCGGGTGGTGGAGGCCGACAAGTTCCTGAGGGCGGGCCGCTTCTACGGGTGGGGGCCGCTGATGATGGTGGGGCAGGACGTGTACGGCAAGACGCTGGGCGTAATAGGGTTCGGGCGCATCGGCAGGGCGGTCGCCAAGCGCGCCACCGGCTTCGACATGCAGGTGCTCTACTTTGACAGGCACCCCGCCGACGCCGAAACCGAGATGGCCCTGAACGCCCGCTCCGTATCGTTGGAAGAGTTGCTGCGCGAGTCGGACTACGTGACGATTCACACGGACTACAACCCGGAGACCCACCACCTGATAGGCAAGCCGGAGCTTGAGAGCATGAAGCCCACGGCCTACCTGATAAACACCGCACGTGGCCCCATCGTGGACGAAGCGGCCCTGGCGGAAGCCCTCAAGAACGGCACAATCGCGGGCGCGGGGCTGGACGTGTTCGAGAGGGAGCCGGAGGTGCACCCCGGCCTGCTGGAACTCGACAACGCGGTGCTTGCCCCCCACATCGCTTCAGCGTCCCTCGACACCCGCAACGCTATGGCCCTCATGGCCGCCGAGAACGTAATCGCCGCGCTGAAGGGTGAGATGCCCCCGAATTGCGTCAACCCCGAGGTCTTCCGGCGAGACTAGCTTTCCGCCCGTTCTATAAAGGCTGCCAGCATTTCAAGCGCCTCGTGCATGGTGGCATAGGTCTTCAAAGTTACCACGCGGCTCGACAAGAAGACCGAGATGAAGAAGCGGGCGGTAGGCTCGTCCACGATTGCCCAGCCGGGCTTGCCGGGATCTACGTGTTGCACGCCCAGGTAGGCCTTCACGCGCCCACGCTGGAACATCCCCAGTCGCCTGCTCTTGCCCCACTGGACGAAGTGTCTCTCGGCGTATTCCTGCGGGGTAGCGTCCCATTCTGAGTGATATTCACGGTGCCATACTACCTGGCTTCTGAGCGTGTTCACGTCCACCGCGTTTCGCTCCCTCTACGAGGGGCGCGGACGCCCCGTACCAGCAACCCTGTTACACAGCCGAGTCCTGGGCAGCCAGTCCAGCCGCTTGTCTGGCCTCCTCGCTTACCGGCTCAAGCGCAACCCAGCCCTGGTTCCACTGCGGGTTCTCGCTGTTGGGGTCGTAATATTCCACGCGCAGGGGGAACACCTGGGAGAGGTCGTTACTGAAGGTGAGCCTGGTGAGGGAGCCTTTGCCGGGGTAGAAGTCGCGCCGGCGGATTGACTCGATGGCTATGGGCATGCCCCTGAAGCCCGATTTCGACAGGAACACGATATCGCCGTGAGTGACGCCCACGACGGTCTGACCCTGGTGTCGCCTTCTCACCCGGCGCACGAACCTGTTGATACGGTCCCAGATTCCGTGCAACTTCTCGTCGGCCTCGTCCAGGGGGTTGTTGTAGAAGTCGAAGTGTAGCGTCACAAGCTCAGAGTGGGGGCGGCCCTGCCACGCGGTGCGCACCTCGGCAAGCAGGCTGGAAACACGGACCGGCATCTCCCCGTGCGCGGCGGCAAGGGTGCGCGCGGTCTGGCGGGCGCGCAGTTGCGGTGACGAATAGAAGGCGTCCACGGCCACTTCAGCCAGCACACTCGCGGTGCGCTCGGCCTGCCGACGGCCCAGGTCGCTCAAGCCGAAGCGCGACAGCCTGCCATAGAAGACGTCATCGGGGTTGTGTACGTCTGTGTGACGTACCAGATAGAGACACAGACCTGCTTCGACCTGCTGTTGCTCTTGCGTCGGCGTGCTGGTGTTCGTGCTTGTCAACTTCAACTCCCCAAGTAGCTTCTAGCGTAAACAGCGCATCAGTGATTTTACCGCGCATTGTAGTCTTTTCGCCATCAATCGGGATTTCTATGCCAAGCTTTTCGCCTATCGTCTTGGGTGTGAGTAGCAGAGCCTCAGTCTCAGGCACCGTAACCATTGTCGCTCCTTGCACTGTGTGTGCTACCTTCAATTCATGTATGATGAGAAGTAAGCCCTTTTGTTCGCATGTTATCATGGGTGTTCCGGCAAACCAATGTATTGTAGTAAAGGAAATTATCACAACTAGATACACATAATAATATCATGTTATGGCTAGCTGGTCTTACTGATCTGGAACGCGAAAGGTCACAGGACGTACTTACAGAGTAGCTGCACGACCAAACATAACTTTCATGCTCAACAGGGAGGCGTCGAATGAGCAACCTCAATATCAATGCTCCGAACGCTAGCTCGCTGCGGGACAGGTTTATCGAAGAACAGGAATATATTCAGAAGTACGTTGACTTCGTAACTCACAAGGTAAGCATTCTTCCTCGTGAGCTTACCAACATTACAAACACACTGAAGGACTATGATCTTCTCGAACATGGTGAGACTCTCGATCCTAAATCGAAAGACATGCGTGCTTGGGGGCAACCTTATACGGTTGATGAACTAGAACCTGTATCAGCAACTATCCAAACAGTTATGCCTAGAGTGTTTCAGGCGCTAAGGGAGGCTGAACAAGCGCTTGAGCAAGCTGTCGCGCCCCCGAACTTAGCTCAGGTAGACGGACGCTCAGACCTGGGAGAAGCAATACTCTTCCTCGTAGACGGTGTCGGTAGGAATGCACAACCCGCCGACGTTGATTACTATATTAACGACCTCAGAGAAAGCTTCCAGACAGCACGTGTTACGCAGGTGATGGACGCTCATGCTCAATACCTATCTCTCGAAGACGCCTTAGCATATGCATCACAAAGCGCCAAGTACTTGCTTATCTCAGGAAAGTACAACGAACTAGCTAGCGTCAAGGTCAAGCTCGAAGAAGTAGACCTCAGCATCAGGATGTCCAGACCGGATGCGGAAATCCACGTGGTGAGGCAAGGCTTCATAACCTTAATGACCGTCTTTGACGCTACTGTGTTCGACATCGTAAAGGTGGCGTTCCGTAGGAGCTTCTTCACAGTCTTGGGCGCATTTGCAAACTGGAGCAAGGGCGAGAAGTTACCGCTTGATGAACTGAGCAGGTATGGATCATTTGATGCGCTCAGCGAAGAGATACTTGAAGGTCAACTAAAGGGTAAATACCTCAAAGACTTGCTGTTCATCCTAGACAGGTTAGGTGCTCCTCTAGTAGATGATGTTGCTGGCAACACATTTGTACAACTATTAGAGATAGTCCTGAGAAGGAATGTCCATGTACATAATAGAGGACGAGTTGATGAGAAGTACTTGGAGCGCGACCAGAACGGAACTCCGCGATACAACATCTACAATCTTGCGCCAGGTACGGTTGCTAACATTGATGCTCCTTATTGGGACCTAGCTAACTCGATGTGTCGCAACTGCATAGTGAGTATAGCGGCTTGGGCGGATGCGCTCTAGGCTCCTCCAAGTTCAACATGCTATCTAAGAAGCCCTAACCTACTTGCCGTGACCAGCTTAGGGCTTCTGTCTCGTGCAAAGCGCTAATACTTTATGGAGTCTGGCAGTTGGGGAAGAAGGTGTTAGCTACTATCTTTGCTGCCTGCCCCCTACTTACTATGTTGCCGGGTCTGAAGAACGGGCGGTTCTGCGCGTCACAGGTCCCACTTCTCGGGTCTGTGGTACCGCAGGCATACCCGCTCATCACTCCCTTGTTAGTCAGGCGCATGATCCAGATGTAGAACTGGCTGCCCTCACCCGTTGGTGGTACATCCTGGTAGTACTGGCCTGACACGGAGTCGTTGATGTATGCGGCATTGGACACTATCTTTGCCATCTGCCCGCGTGTAGCGTTCTCGTTTGGTCTGTAGATCTGCTGGCTCTCAGGTGTGCATTCGTCACCGCCGCCTGGCCTCTGCGGGCACGGGTAGCCCCCAACTATGCCCCTGTTGGTCAAGCGGTTGATGTAATCGTAGAATGGCGAGCCTGGGGGCACGTCGGAGTATATCTGCCCGCCTGGGTCCTCCGCGAAGCCGGCAGCATTGGCGACCATCTTGGCTATTTGTCCTCTCGATATGGGTGCGTGCTCCCTGAAGGTGCCGTCTGGGTAGCCCGACACGACCCCCCGGCAGGAGAGGCACTTCACGTATGAGTAGAATGTGGCGCTCGGTGGCTCGTCCGTGTAGACCCCGCATGCTACCGCCGTGCTTGTGGCTGTGGCTATCATCGTAGCTGTCGTTGTAGCCGTGGAGGTCGCTGTAGAGGTTGCAGTTGAAGTGGCGGTCGAAGTTGACGTTGAAGTTGACGTTGAAGTTGACGTGGCTGTTGGAGGTATGCCGACCACGTCGGTAGAACTGTTGTTGGAGGGGTTTGGGTCGGACCCGTTCTCCGCTGGCAGGCTCACGTAGGCCGTGTTGGACAGGCTGGCCGCGGTGGGATCGGTCACCAGTGCCGTGGCGGTGAAGACGACGCTGCCCTGCACGTCAACATCCACCGTGGCGTTGATGTTGCCGGTGCCGTTCTCAGCGTAACAGCGAGAGTGCGCGCCCGACTGCTCAGAGCAGCTATATGTGATGTTGGTCAGGCCGGATTGGAATGTATCGGTGACGATGGCACCGTAGGCGACGCTCGGACCAGAGTTAGTGACTGTAATTACATAGGTAACCGTCAGCCCAAGCCCGATTGTCCCGGTATGCGTCTTGGTGATGCCCAGGTCTGCTACGGACGCCACAGTGCTGGTCACAACAGACGTGTTGTTACCCACGGTTGGATCGCTGGTGGCGCTGTCTATGCTCACCGTGTTGGTGATTACATCTCCATGATGCAGAGCCGGGTCGGGCCGCACCGTCAAATCGAGCGCTGCCGACGAGCTTGCAGGCAGGGTTGCCCTGGTGCACGTGATGCTGCCTGCGGTGTTGCCGCAAGTGAGGGTGGGGCCGGACATCTGTGTGAGCGAGACGAAGTTCGTGCTCGCAGGCAAAGCGTCTGTGACGCTCACAGATTGCGCATCCGACGGCCCGGTGTTGGAGAGCACGATGCGGTAGGTGATGTTGCTGCCCGCTGTGACAGTGACCGGGGCTGTCTTGCTCACGGCCAGGTTTGCCACGGCGTTGAAGGTGGTAGTTACGGAACTGGAGTTATCCGAAGGATCTGTGTCCGCGGTGCTGCTGCTGGCGGTGGCGGTATTCGTCGCGCTGGTAAGGGACGGGCTTGAGTGCGCCACGAGGGTGAATTGTGCGCTCTGAGTCGTTAGCATGGCCTCCGTGGTGCAAATTACGTTGCCGTTACCCCCGCTTGGGGGAAGCGTGCAGTTGAAAGTCGGCCCGCTGTTCTGTGTTAGAGAGACAAAGGTGAGGCCTGAGGGTACTGTGTCGCTGAGCGTTACTTCGGCGGCAGGGTCGGGGCCTGAGTTAGCCAGGGTTATTGTGTACGTGATGTTTTCGCCCGCCGTGGCGGTGGCGGATCCGCTCTTTACGACCGATATATCAGCCGAGCCAACCACGGTCGTGACGGTGCCGCTCTGGTTCTCCTCGTTGGGGTCCGGCGTGTCGGAAAGCACGGTTACGCTATTGGTGAACTCAGTGCCGGAGGGGGTATTCTCGGGTATTTGAGCGACAAGGGTGAAATTGACGCTGGTCGCTGCCGGCAGGCTTGAGGTCGAGCAGGAAACCGTACCTCCAGCGCCATTGGCGGGGGTGGTACAGGAAAAAACTGCGGCACCCTCTTGCGCAAGGGAGACAAAGGTCATGGTCGCTGGCAGCGCGTCGTCCCATCTTGCGTTCGCGGCGGCATCAGGGCCGCCGTTGGAGACGGTGATGGTGTAGGTGACGTTGGTGCCCGGAGCGGCAGACGAGGGCCCCGCTTTGAACAGGCTGAGATCCGCGTACGTTGAGGGGACCGTGGTTGAGGCAACACCACTGTTGTTCTCGTCATTGGGGTCCAGCGTCTCGGCGCTGACAGTTGCAATGTTGGTGTAGGTGGTGCCTGGTGCGGCGGTGGGAGGTATTTGCAGGACGAGGGTGAACTCTGCGCTCGCTCCCGCCGTGAGGTTTGCGATAGAGCAACTGACTGTGTTGGGCTCAGCATCAGTAGGGGTGCTACAGCTAAACGTAGGCCCGTTATTTTGCGCAAGGGAGACAAAGGTCATGCCCGCAGGCACATCATCGTTCCATGTAACACTCGAAGCAGCATCAGGGCCTGCGTTAGAGACTGTGATGGTATAAGTAACGTTCGTGCCTGACTCTGCCTCGGAGGGGCCTATCTTGAGCGCGGACAGGTCCGCTGCCCCGCTAACTGTGGTCGCGGCACTGCTGATGTTATTCCCGCTATCAGGGTCCGAGCTAGGGGAGTTGATGGTTGCGGTATTGGTGTATACAGTGCCGACGGGCGAACTTGTAGGTATATGGGCGATCAGGGTGAACTCTGCGCTCGCGCTAGCAGCGAATGTGGAACTGGTGCAGGTTATCGTGCCGCCCTCACCCGCGTCAGGGGCGCTACAGTTAAAGGCAGGTCCACTAACTTGCGTAAGAGACACAAAGGTCATGCCGGCCGGTAGCGTGTCGCCCAGGGTGACGCTCGCGGCACTGCTTGGGCCGTTGTTGGCAATCGTGATGCTGTAAGTGACATCGCTATCCCGGTATGCAGAGGAAGGGCCGGTCTTGAGCACCGACAGGTCTGCGGAGGCGCCACCCGGCACATTCGGCTGTCCATTGGTCGAGGAGCCAGAGCCTTTGCCTGCGACGGAAGGTGGCAGCGCAGCTTTGTCCACTGGCACTCCGGCAGTGGCACTGCCCGCGCCGAAGAATAGGGCTGTGGCAGCCACTATGAGCATGGCTGCTGTCAGGGCAAAGAAGGCCCCTGCTCGGTCGCGTGATTTAGCGCTCACCAGGGAAGGGGTACCTGCCTTATTCCTGCTCATATGGTATGTCATTACTGTCTCCGGTGTGGGGTAAAGTGTGTACACAAGCGCGGTGATCTGAAGTGTGTAATTAAGACACACACTCCGTGCGTAATCGGTGCCGCAGGCATTTCTGCAAGTATAGCAGCAGACCAACAGGGCGGTCAATCACGCATGAAGTATTTCACAGTGTCTGTGGCCTGAAGATCTGTACTCGTGAGTCCCATCGTCCTCAGGCTAAGAAATCCGCGCTGGCACCACGCCTGGCCCTCAGTAGTTAGCACATGCCTGGGGTGTTACTTCTGCTTTCGGCAAACTACGATGATGCTCCTGCTGGCGGCGGTCAGCGGCTCCAGGTTCCAATCTCCGTACTGCCGGACGATGGTGAAGCCATTGTAGTGCAGCAGCGCCGCGAGCTCTTGTGGGAACGTGAAGCGCACCGCGATGCGTGTGGTCCTGGTTTGCTCCTGGTCGCCGTCGTCCCAGCGCCGGTAGGTCGTCCAATGCAGGACCTGAGCGACATGGTCGTATACTTGCGTCCTCGATACACGCACTTCACGTCCGTTGATATCGGTGTAGGTCTGCCCATACTCTTCCTCATCTCGGGTCTCAAGCAAGGCAAATAGTCCTTCATCGTGCAGGTGAGCACTCGTGCCGCCTGCCTGAGTCTCCTGTTGGTCAATACGCACCAAGTTGGCCCAGCGGGGGTTGCGCGTCTCGAAGGCAAAAAGCCCATCGTCGTGCAGGTGAGCGCGCACTCGTTGCAACAACGCCTCCTGGTCGGTGCGCGTCAGGAATGCCTGGAACGCGTTGCCTGTCAGAAAGATCAGCCGGAATTGTTCGCCCAATTCGAACGTGCGCGCGTCACCCTCAACCCAGCGAGCGGGCAGGCCGCTCGATTTGCTGCGCGCCCGCTCTAACATCCCAGGGACGATGTCCAGGCCGGTAACCGCGAAACCCAGCCGCGCAATTGGGATGCTAACGCGTCCGGTGCCACAGGCTATCTCCAGCACAGGGCCGCGGGTCTCCTGCGCCAGCGCCGAGTAGAACGCGAGGCCGGTGTCGCTGCTGTCCTCCATGTCGTAGTTGTGCGGGTCGGCGAACTCCTCCAGGTTGTCATGATCGATCAATGGGTCACCTCCTCAACCTTTCTCATTGTACCACCATGCCACGCCCGCACATGTGTTAGGGCTGTAGCCAGGCCATCATATCAACTGGCTTGAAGGTCGTCCATATGAAGTAGGCACGGTGCCTGCTTATCTATCCAGTCATTATGGTGCCTTTGTGCCCGCACCCACGACCGCGCTACGAACACCGCAGAAAGGTGACTTGATGAAGACCCGCCGCACCGTCATTGCTACTCTTTGTCTGGCGCTGCTGTTGGCAAGCCAGTCATTCCCCGATGTGAGCACCTCCAGGCCCGCCTCGGCGCAGCCCGCCCGCCAATGCTTTCCACAAACGGGCGAGTGTATCGAGGGGGAGTTCCGGCTGTACTGGGAGCAAAATGGCGGCCTGCCCGTCTTTGGCTACCCGGTCACGCCCGCCAGGCCGGAGATCGACCCCGCCACCGACTCGATCTTTCTGACACAGTGGTTTGAGCGCAACCGCTTCGAGTTGCACCCTGAGAACCAGCCGCCGTACCGTGTGCTCCTGGGGCGGCTAGGAGAGCAGAGACTGAGGCAAACGGGCCGCGACCCCATGACGGTGCCCAGGGCGGCCGCTTCCGCCCCGCACTACTTTCCCGAAACTGGGCACGCCATCGCGGGGCAGTTCTGGGACTACTGGCGCAGGCATGGGCTAGACCTCGGTGACAGCGGGACGAGCCAGCGGGAGAGCGTAGCCCTCTTCGGCTACCCAATAACAGAGGCGCAGATGGAACCCGCCGCGAACGGGCAGCAAGTGCTGACGCAGTGGTTCGAGCGCGCCCGTTTCGAGCACCACCCGAACAACCCCGAGCCATATCGAGTGCTGCTTGGGCTGCTTGGCAACGAGATGAACGTGGCCTCCGCGCGGCAGGGGCTGGACAGGCTCAACTACTACCGGCAGCTAGTAGGCTCGCCGCTGGTCGAGCAACATTCATCGCTGGTGGTTTCCGCCCAGGGCCATGCAAATTACCTTGTCCTGAACGGAGAGGGCAGCAATCCCCACGTGCAGGTCGCGGGGCGGCCGGGGTATACGGGCGCGGGAATACTGGAGCGCGTACAGGGGGCAGGTTATAGCTACTCGTCAGGCTACCGGGTGTCCAACGTGCTCGTGCCCCTAGAAGACCCACGCGCAAGCATAGACGCATTGATAGACCTGCCTTTGCACCGCGTGATAGTGCTGAACATAGACTTCCGGCAGGTCGGCTATGGGCGCGCGGTGTTGGCGGCCGACCCTGCCAGGGGCCGCAACAATCGGGTTGCTTACAGCGTGGTCGATCTCGGCACCGGCCCGCTTGACACTATGCCTACTCGCGACCCCTATGTGATGGCTTATCCGATTGACAAACAAACCGGCGTGCCGACAAGCTGGAACTACATCGAGTTCCCTAACCCGCTGCCCGCCGGTGCCCCCTTGCCCGCGGGCTACCCCTTTACGTTGCAGGGAGCGTATGGCCCGCTCAGGGTGGACCATGCCGAAATGCGGGATGGTGGGGGGCAGGTCGTGGCTGTGCACCCAAGCACGGCCCACTGCCGGGAAGCCCAATACAACTGCTTTATGATGATTCCCGTCGCACCGCTTAAGGCGAACGCAGTCTACACGGTACGTGCGCGGGGAGCAGTCGGCAGCGCCACCTTTGACCGGACGTGGCAGTTCACAACGGGTACTACAGGCGTACCACGACGCTAGGAAGCCTATCTGCCTGAGAAGGAAGGGGTAGCCCCGAACCGACGTACGAGCCTTATGGCTCGTACGTCTCACGCTTGTAAGACAGTCGAAACATTCACTGGAGCAGCCAGTAAAGAGCAAAGTCCCTGATGCGTCCCAAAGACGCACCGAGGGCTTTGCTCTTTGTCTTCACCCTACAACTTTGGCCCTACTCAGACGTTACACGCAAAGGTGTAAGCACGGCCCACACCTAGACTCACGGATGGCAGGCGGAAAAGCGGTATCATCTGGGTGGTCGTCGGATGTCAGGCAGTTCACTACGTCGGTTACATATATGAAGGCAGCAAAACAAAAGAAGTTGGCAATATACATAAGGTATTTACAAGAATAAAACCAACATATTCAGCAACCATCATATAAAGGAGAAGCATCAAAAGTGAAAAGCATAGGAGAAGGGCTATCAAAGGGTAAGTGGCAGGTAACCAGGAATATTGCGTTGGCGGTATTGGTTTCGGGATCGTTGTTGGCGGGGATTGGCTCGACCGGCAGCCGGGCCTCGGCGGCGAATGACTATGGGGCCCCCGACCCTACCTTTGGCAAGGGTGGTAAGGTAACGACGGACATCGGCAGCGACCTGGAAGAGATAACCGGCATGTTGGTGCAGCCCGACGGCAAGATTGTGGTGGTCGGGGATACCTGGCCCATGCCCGACGACTGGGCCAAGTTCACAATCGCCCGGTACAACCCCGACGGCACGCTCGACAAGAAATTCGGCAAGAGCGGCAGGCAAATCACCAACGTGACCGGTTCAAAGGACGACTTTTCGATGGCCCAGGCCGTGGCTTTACAGCCGGACGGCAAGCTCGTGGTCGTGGGCACGGCCACGGACCCCAAGAGCGAGCAGGACGTGTTCGCGGTGGTGCGCTACAACCCCAATGGAGTGCTCGACTCCAGCTTTGGCAAGAAGGGGAAAGTGCTCACCCCCATCAACACCAGCACGAAGTCTGAGTCGATGGACTTTGCCTCAGCGGTAGCAATAGACTCCGACGGCAAGATATTGGTCGGTGGTAGCACCGGCACGGACGAAAAGGGCCAATCAGCGGTCGTCCGCTACAACTCCGACGGCACCCTGGACAAGACGTTCGGCAAAGGTGGCAAGGCCGTGGTGGACCTGGGCGGCGAAGACAGTATTACCGCTATGACCATACAGGAAGACGGCAAAATTGTTGTGGCAGGTGACGCCATGCCCGACGGCGAGCAGTTGGACATCATGGCCGGGCGCTTGAATGCCGACGGCACCATCGATGAGAGCTTTGGTGATGCGGGTAAGCAGGTTGTGGACGTGGATGGCGGCATGGACCTGGCCTCCGGTGTCGCCGTGCTAGTGGATGGTAGCATAGTCGTCAGTGGCTCGGCGCAGGTGGGCGAAGTGAGTTGTGTTGACGATACGGCCACATGCCCCAAGTTCGGTCCGGTGCTTGTGAAGCTGACAGAAGATGGTGATATTGACGAGAGTTGGGGCAAAGACGGCCTCGTGCTTCATGGCTTCACGGGTCCACACCCGCCCACGGTATGGCTGTTCGCGCCGACGGCAAGATAGCCCTGGGCGGCGCTCTGAACAACGAGGACTTCATGGTGATGCTGTTCGATGAGGATGGCAACCTGGACGAGAGCTTTGGCGACAAAGGCGTAGCGGTCACGCACTTTGGCACATCGAAGTCCCGCGCCTACACGCTCGCCTGGCAGCCGGACGGCAAGATAGTAGCCGCCGGCGAGGTGGTCACCGAAGTAGAAGACCAGAAGTACGGCAACTACGACTTCGCCCTGGTCCGCTACCAGGCCCCTCCGGTCGAACAGGACTGAAACGCCAAGGCGCCCAGACGCTAAGAACGCGCCAAGGTTAAGCAAAGTGTTCTAAGCAAAAGAACCAGAGTACATGAAGACGTACTCTGGTTCTTTTTCTACCCTCTAAACAATCTTAATTTTGGCGTGTTCTCCGCGCCTTGGCGTCTTGGCGTTTCAATCTATTGATCTAGCGGTAATGGCTCTCCGGATCGAGTTCGTTTCGCAGTAGGTCTAGCTCCTGCGCGGTGGGCGGCGGGGTCTCGTGCAGGGTGCCTGACACGCGTAGGTCCCAGCCTACCTCCTCTTGCACCTTTTCGACCGTCGCGCCAGCGTGGAGGCCGCTGAGTTGCATTTCTCGCTCCGGGTTGTTGAAGTCGAAGACGGCGAGGTCGGTGATTACCGCTACGGGCCCTTCGCCGTACATCCCTGCTTCCGCCCTGGACTCGCCGCCGCTCAAGTGGCCGGGGCTGGTGCAGAAATCGAGCTTGGGCACGAAGGCGCGGCGGCTGAGGCGCATAATGTAGACCAGGCGGCGGGCGTTGATGGCTATCTCGCAGGCCCCGCCGCTGCCCGGCAGACGCACCCTGGGCCGTGAATAGTCGCCTATGACGGTAGTATTGAGGTTGCCGAAGCGGTCTATCTGAGCGCCGCCAAGCAGGGCTACGTCAATGAGGCCGCCCTGCAAGTAGAGGCCGAACAGGTCGGGCATAGACACTACCGACAGCGCACCACTCACCAGGGCCGGGTCGCCTATGGACAATGGCTGCCGCGCCGGGCGAGCGCCGTACACCCCCGATTCATAGATGAGTTGCAGGTCCGGCGCGGTCGTGCGCAGCGCGAGGTTGCAGGCGACATTGGGCAGCCCCACGCCTACAAACACCGTGCGAGCGGCATGCAGCGCCCGTGCGGCGGCTACGATCATCATTTCGGAGGGGCTGTAGGGTCGGCTCACGAGCGGTAGTCTCCGTAGTTTACGGGCGTGCTGGGTGCGCTGCCAGGCCTCAGCCGCTCCATCGTAGCTGCGCCAAGTTTTCGCAGGTAAGCGGCGCGGTCGGGCACGTCATACACCCACTCTCGCAACCACTCGTTCGTGCGGGTCTCGTCGCGGGAGATTTCGTCCCACTCAAGATAGAAGGCGTTGTCGCGGTCGTAGTAGCCCTGCACGTAGGAAGGGTGCGAGCCATAAGGCTCGTGCACGACGGCATCCACGATCAGGCCGGGTATCACCGTGCGGCTAGGGTCGGCGCGTATGATCGCTTCGTCTACCACCTCCTCGACCACCACAATGAGCTTGTCGGCCGCGAATGCCACCTCTTTTTGCGCGCCAAGCAGCCCCCACATCTGAGTGTTGCCTTCGGGGTCGGCACGCTGGGCTTGGATGATAGCCACGTCGGGGTTGAGGGGCGGCACCACGGCGACCGGGCCGTCGCCGTATGGGCTTTCAACGCTGCAGATGAGTGGGTTAACGATAGGCATATCGGTGCCGGTGTAGCTGCGGAGGGGAAAGAAAGGCAGGCGGTAAGCCCCGGCAGTGTAGCGCCCGACCATCCCGTAGTGCGAATACTCCTCCAATTCGAGCGGCCTCGGAATCCCACGTTCGACCGCCCTGCGTATCGCATGCAGCGGGCCGACTCCGGGGTTACCCAGGTAGCTGAATACCAGCTTGCGCGCCAGGCCCGCCGCTACCATCTGGTCGTACACGAGATCGGGGGTCATGCGCGCCAGCGTGAGGTCCGAGTGCCCCTGGCGGATGATCTCGTGCGCGGCTGAGAACGGGATGGAAGAGGTGAAGCCTTCCAGGGCCAGCGTTTGGCCGCTCCGAACGTAGGTCGAAATGGCTTCGCGCATGGAGACGCGCTTGTCGCTCATGGCCGTAAGATGCTCGTCAGCCGCCCGTGGCGGAGGAGGGGGTCGTGCCGCCAGTCGTCAGCGTATCGATCATGCCCTGCACGAAGGAAATTTCGTCGGCGTTGACCACGTGGCCCATACCGGGGTAGAGGCGGGCCGTCACGTCGCCGCCCAGTTCCCGGAACACCTGGGCTGTCTCTTCCACTCGTGAAGCAGGGATGTGTGCGTCTACGTCGCTGCACCCCAGGAAGACTGCGGTGCCGTCGAGGGAACCTGGGTAATCGCGCGGAGTGCCGGGAGGCCCTATCAGCCCGCCGCTGAGTCCCACAACGCCGCCGTACCGCTGGGCGTGCCGCGCCACGAACTCGGTCGCCAGGCAGGCACCTTGCGAGAAGCCCAGCCATATGACGCGCTCTGCCGGTACATACTCTGCCACTCGCGCCAGGGTGTGCTCAAGGGTGTAGAGAGCGGAAGAAAGCCACGGCTCGTTCATCTCCATCGGCGTCATGAATGGGTAGGGGTACCAGGCGTTTCCGGCGGCCTGGGGGGCTACGTATGCCACTCCTGGACGTTGCAACTCGTCCACCAGGGTCAGTATGTCCTCCGCCCTGGCTCCCCGCCCATGCACCATAATCATCGCCACCTGTGCAGTCTCAAGGGGCGTACCTCTTAGCAACACAGGATGCCCCTCGTGAGGTCCACCGGCTCCCTGCGACTCCTGCATTCCGGGTTCAGTCATAATATCTCCATAAAGCTGCGTGTATCCCCGCCTCAATTGTTCTGCTTCTTGGCGGCAGCGTCCCGTTCGTGGGCGAGCACCAGGCGGCGTATGGCGGTGCGCAGGCTGCGTGGGTCCAGCGGTTTGAGCAGGTATTCGTCCGCGCCTAGCTTCTTGCCGAAGTCGGTCTGGTCCACCACCGAGATGATCAGTACTGGGATGTCTCGCGTGCGTGGGTCTTGCCGTAGGGCCTCCAGCACCTCCCAGCCGTCCCGCCTCGGCAGGATCACGTCAAGCGCGATAGCCGAGGGCATGATCTGGGTAGCTAGTTCTAGGGCCTCCTCGCCGGTCTCAGCCAGCACCACCTCGAAGCCTTCCAGCTCCAGCATGTCGCAGATGATTTCGCGCTGGTCGGCGTCGTCCTCGGCAACCAGCACCGTGCCGATAGCAGGTTGCCTGTCGCGTCGCTGTTCGGCGGGCCTGATTGCGGCAGGCGTCCTGTCGCCTGGCCGCGCGTACGTGCCGTATTCCCCCTGCACGATGGGCAGGCTGAAGCTGAACGTGCTGCCCTTGCCAGAACCCGCGCTATAGGCCCACACCTGTCCGCTGTGCAGGTCCACCAGGTTGCGTACTATCGTCAGGCCCAGCCCGGCGCCACCGGAGCGACGTTTGACCGTCGTGTCTACCTGGTAGAACTTGTCCCAGATGCGGGCAAGCTGGTCCGCTTCCAGACCGACGCCGGTGTCGTGCACCGAGACCACGAGGCTGCGGGCCTGCTCCTGTTCGAGCGGTTGCGCGGGAGGCTCGTACACCGGCAAGCCGGGGTCGTCCGGCTCCAGGGGGGTCAGGTAACCATCTATCGTTATGCTCCCCCCGGCTGAGTGCTTGATGGCGTTCGTTATCAGGTTCTCAAATACCTGCTGAAGCTTCTGGTCGTCGGCCTGGACCTTGTTCAAATGCCTGTTGGGGAGCAGGTTGGAAATCTGCACACTCGCGTTCATAGCGAGGATGCGCGTCTGCGCAATCGTGCGCGTGGCTATTTCTCCGAGGTCAACCGGGTCGAGACGCAACTGCACCGCGCCCGACTCCAGCTTGGAAACGTCGAGCAGGTCGTTTATCAGGCGAAGCAGCCTGTCGGCGTTGGCACGCACCGAGTTGAGCACCTTGGCCTGGCGGTCGGCCAGCGCGCCGTGCACCCCCCGCAGCATCAAGTCGCTGTAGCCGATGATGGCGGTGAGAGGCGTGCGTAGCTCGTGGCTGACTATGGAAAGAAACTCGTCCTTCAGCCGCTCCACCAGCTTGTCCTGGGTAATGTCGTGCAACACTGCCACCGAGCCTATTATTTCGCCTTGAGGACCGCTAAGTGGGGCGCAACTTACCCCCAGTATGGTCTCTGGGTGGTTGGGCCGCCGTACCAGGACGTTCTCGCCTACAATCACTTCGCCCCGGAGCGCGCGTGTGGAGGGTAGCTGCTCGGCCTCGTATAGTTCGCCCTCGGGGGTGAACAGCCCGTACAGAAAAGGGTGGGCCTCGGGTAAAGCACCAGGCAAAACGCCCTGCCCCAGCAGCATCTCCGCCGCCGGGTTCATACGGAGCACTTCACCGTTGCGGTCGAAAATCATCACGCCGTCGGCCATATGGCTAATGATCATCTCAAGCTCTTCGGCCCTGGCCCGCGCCGTCTCAGCGCCCTCTTGCGCCGCATGGCGAGAGCGCACCACGTCAGTCACGTCGTTGGCTATGAGCATGAGGGAACGCCCGCCGTCCCCTGTCAGGTTGTCCACGGGCAGGGCTTGCCAGTTCCAGTAGGTGGTGCCCGCCTCGGGACTTTCCGACTCGTATTGCTCGAAGGAGACTGGCTCCCCGGTGGCGAAGACGTGCGCTAACATCTGCCGCGTTGCCTCGGACCGTTCGCTGGTGCGGGTGCCAAGTTCCAGGATGCTCAAGCCTACAACAGACTGGCCGCTACGATACGGCTCGGGTAGTAACCTGTTGAAATTGCTATTGGCGTGGATAATCCGCCAGTCGGGCGGTGGGCCCATGACGAGTAGGATGCCTGGGTAGTTCTCTATTACCGCTTGCAGGAAGTGGCGCTGGGCGCTTTCAGCCCTCTGGACTCGGTTTTGGTCGATGGCGACTGCCGCGCCGTTAGCTATCACCGTGGCAAGCTCTATTTCGTGTTGCTGCCACTCGCGGTCGGTGCGGCTGCCCAGGACAAGCGCGCCAATCACCTTTCCGCCCGCCACCAGCGGCACACCCAGCGCCGACACGCCACCCTCGGCCACATGGACCGTGAAGTCCTCAGGAGGCAGGTCTGGGTCGGTGCCTATTCCGCTTAGCACGACGGGACGCCCGGCTGCGATGGTACGTCCCGACACCCCGTGGCCCGCCGGGAAAATGCGGTCCCGGAAGGTGGTGTTGCGAAATCCGTCCATCGCTAGCCACCTGGTCGTGCCGTCAGGCTCAACCATAGAGATGCTTGCGTAATCGGCTGCGAGCACTCGGCGCACGCCCGCAAGCATCGAGTCGAGCAGCTCTTGCAGGTCGGTGGGCTGGCCGAGACGCATGCCTAGCTCTCGCAACACGCGCGTTTCTTCGATAGCGGATTCGGCCCGCGACACCTGGTCTGCGTGTCCCAGGATATAGCCTGCCGCCCTGGCGAACCCATCAAGGCGGTCCGGGTCCAACCGGGTAGGGGGGTTGGTCACTACGAGTTGTGCAAGCTCCCGATCTCCGTAGCGCACGGGCACCGTCACGTCACCGTTATGCGATTCGAACGGCTGCCCCGCGTTAGAAGTCTCGCCCGATTGCACAAGTGTGATGCATTCAGGGTCGTGGCTTGGTGTGATGAGGCATACCTGCCCAGCCCCTATGGTATGAGCTACCGCTCCCAGGAGGCTTTGCAACGCGGTGTATGCACCTCCAGAGAGCCGAAGACCTATCCTGCTTGTGGACTCCATCCCCCAGTCCTCTCCAGCCTACGGATGTACCGTGTCAATGTGGCAAGTCGCAACAGCCCGTCTTACGAGACCATACGGCGCGAGGCTATACTGCCGCTTACATACGCATGACCACGCGGCGATAAGCTTCGGCGTAGGCGATACCGTATGGCTCGCCTATCTGGGACGCACGAGTCTTTATCCTGTTGCCGAGCTCAACCGCCTCGCCTACCTGCGTAACATGCAATTTCAATGCCTCAATCTTGTCCTCTATGGTTTCGGTGATGTCGATCAAGACGTTCGGCTCCTCGGTGCCCCACAGGTAAATCTCCTTCACTTTGTGAGGCTCAAGGCCCTCGCGGATGTGGTCGGGGAACTGTAGGGGGTCGCGCGCGGTGGGATATATGGCGTCCACCGTGGCCTGGCCGATGGCTCGGTGGTCGGGGTGGTTGATGAACTCGTTGTTGTAGAACAGGGTGAGCGGGTCGTGGGTCATTACCGCGTAGGGGCGGTACTTGCGGATCATGTAGGTCACGGCCCCGCGTAGCTCCATGTTGGGCATCAGCTCGCCGTCACCGAAGCGCAGGAACTCCACCGTGGTTACACCCAGACGTGCCGCAGCGGCCCTCTGCTCCTCCTCGCGCAAGTTGCTGAGGCGCTCGTTAGTCATCGCGCGGTCGGGGGTACCCTTGTCGCCGCTGGTCGCCACCACGAATATCACCTCAATGCCCGCACGCACCCAGCGCGTCACCGTGCCCGCCGAGGAGAACTCGGGGTCGTCGGGGTGAGCCGCCACCAGGAGCACCCGGCGCTGCTCCTCCGGCCACTCCTCTGCGGTGGGACCGGGCCGCTCGATGGGGTTCATGGGCGGCAGCGGGGGAGGGGTTGGCACACTGGTTGCTGAACTTTGAAGCTGGGCGGGCGGCTGCGTACCGGCGGTTGTCTGGCCCTGGCCGGTGTTGGCTTCGTCCTTGATAATTTTGTTGCCGGTGTTGTCTCTATTATCGCTGTCGGCCATGTGATGGGTCACTCCCTTGGTGCATATCGAATGCTCGTGTAGTGTGCGTCCGCGCACGCCTCAACGGTATAACACTCCTTGCGGGGCAGCGTCAAGCGATGTACAATCGGCCCTATGAGCGCAACGGATGGACCAGGAGAGGCCCGCGTCGAATCGGGTGAGATACGGCTAAGCAACATGGTCTTCTTCGGTACGCACGGCGCGAACCCCGAAGAAACGGCCCTGGGGCAGCGCTTCGCCGTCAACCTCTCGTTCTGGCTCGACATGTCAGCGGCTTCGCGCACCGACCGGCTGGAAGACACGGTCAGTTACTCGGCCATCTACAAGCTAGTGCGCGCGGAAGTGGAGGGGGAGCCGAGCAGGCTGCTGGAACACCTGGCGGGCCGCCTCCTGGACCGCGTGCTGCAATTCGACGTTCGCATAACCAGGGCGAGGATAGAGGTGGGCAAGCCAAGCCCTCCCCTCAAAGGGAGCACGACGGCTGAGGTGTCGGTGGTGCTGGAGAGAGAAAGAGCAGGTTGAGCGGCCATATAGGTCAATTTCTTGATGAATAGACGCCGAGTGGGCGCGGTTACGGTCGGCTGTTGGCACGTTACTTGCACCGGATCATCTATTCAGCCCTTCTTGTTAGGACTACCATAACGAGACTCTTCCAAGGACAAGCATCTTCCCTCATGTCTCGACGATTTTATGCTACCGGCGAGTACGGTGTGGCGGGGCCAGCCACCACGCAGTCGCACTATATTCTGCGGCCCGGTAGGGGCGGCAGAGGAATGCAGCCACCCGATATGCGACCAGATCGGAGCCTTGGGGATGCCCTGAACGAGCCGAAAGACGTGCTCGTTGTCGAAGATGAAGCGTACCTGTGCGACCTCGTGGCCGACGTGCTGGAAGCTGAGGGCCACACGGCACGCACCGCGTCCAACGGCATGGAGGCGCTGGAGCGGGTGATGGAGCGCAAGCCCCAGTTGATCCTGCTCGACCTAATGATGCCCGTCATGGATGGCTGGGAGTTTATTCGCGCGCTCCGCACCAACCGCGAGTGGATGAATATCCCCATCGTGGTTGTCACCGCCGTGTACGACATCAAGCGCACCCAGCAGGAGACCGGCGCGGTGGCCGTGGTGACCAAGCCCTTCGACATTGACCAGATTGCGGAAGTGGTAAACCGCTTTAGTTCCCAATCCAAGTGATTAAACGGCAAACGCCAAGACGCCGAAACGCCAGGGACCCCGCCAAGTTAGATAAGGTTTAGAGGGAGCAAAAGGACCAGCGTACAACAACATGTACCCTGGTCCTTTTTCTACCTATCGAACCTTAACACTCTTGGCGTCTCCGCGTCTTGGCGTTTACCGTCTAATCGGGTTGAGCCGCAAGCCCTCGGTACGCTATAATAATGCTAACTTCCGCGCGGCTCCCCATTTCCGGCGCGGAGCTAAACTCTATGCTAGAACGTTCTTCAACATGAGCAATCGTTCCAGGCGAGGCTCGTCCGGGATAAGGGCCGGCCGGTCTTCACAATCGCGGCAAGTGGCCGCTCGACCAGCGGCAGCACTAGTGGCCGCGGGCGTATTGACGGCACTGGTCCTTACGTACGTAACGCTGCTGTTTGCCGCGCCGACGGTGCTGCCTCCTTTCATGCGCTGGGGTCTCGGCCCAACCGCGCCTGAAGCATCCCCAGAGGGGCGGATCAGTTTCGTGCGCCTGCTGGAGGGCCAGGCTCAAAGTCTGTTCGTGGTCAATCCCGACGGCACCAACCAACAGCAAGTCACCCACGACATCACCATCGACCAGAGTCAATGGTCGCCCGACGGCAGGTACATAGTCGCGCAGGCCCAGTTCAACAACGTCGCAGCCATATTGAGGGTTGAGGTAGGGCCGGATAATAAGCGCGTGGAGATACTCAATCTAACTGATGGGGATACCGCTGAAAGCGTGTTCCCCGCGTGGTCGCCGGACGGGACGCAAATCGCCGTGCAATCGAAGCGGGGCGGGGGTGACTGGCAGATCCACGTTATGAAGGCCGACGGCTCGGACAAGCGCATGGTGACCGATGGCAAAGGCCAGGCCAAGTTCCCCACGTGGTCGCCGGACAGCCAGAGCATAGCCTACGTGTTGAGCGACGGCCAGAGCGCCCCAGGAGAGATCCATGTGATCCCCGCGGCCGGGGGCGCGGCCAGGGCGCTTACCAGCAACGGATCCGTGAAAACGAACCCGATCTGGACCCGAGACGGCCAGTCGATTGTCTTCGCGCAGGGTAGCGGGGACCGCATTCAGACTATTGCCGTCGTGCCTGCGGCGGGCGGGGAGCCGAGAGACATCATCGAGCCTGCGTCCGTCAGAAGTATTCAGCTATCGCCTGTCGCGCCGCCGAGACTTGCCTACCACAGGGTGCTGGTCGAGTCGCAGGGCACCGACATTCTAACTGTCCCACTGGATGGCGGCACCCCTACGGTAGTCACGCCTGACAATGAGGACGATTACCTTCCCTCGTGGTCGCCTGATGGCAGCAGGCTCACCTGGGCGAGTAACCGCCCAGAGAACCCGACACCTGGATACAAGATAGTAGTAGGTAATGTTGACGGCTCCGGCGTGAAGGTAATCTCTTCCGGGGCCGGTACGGACTTTCAGCCCCAATGGGCGCCAGCAGCAAAGTAGGATAAGATGCCGCAAACTCACACGAGGCGATTTGCTTTCAACGCCATGCTATTTGTCATGGCCGCCTTACTCCTCTGGGGCTGCACCGACCTCCCGGTGAACACCCAGGCCACACCCACCACCGTAGCGGTGGCCGCGACACGGACACCTCGTGCCACTCGTGTGGTGCCCCTGCCGACCGAACGCATATTGGAGGACACGCCGACGGAAGAAGTGCCGGTCGAGGAGCCTACCGAGACCCCGGAGGAGGAGCCTGCTGCCACACCTACCCGTAGCAAGTCCTTCGGCGGTGGTGGAGATGACGATACCACTCCCACGGAGGCAGCCCCCACTGAGGCGGTACCCACGCGGACTCGCGCTCCACGCGACACCCCGACCGCCGTAGCCGAGGAAGCTACCCCGGTCGCCACGGTCATGCCCGCAGCCGCACGCCTGGAACTTTTCACGCAGGTCTGGGAGACGGTGCGGGACAATTACCTCTATGATGACTTTCGGGGTGCCGACTGGGACGCGCTCAGGGACGAATACGAGGCCCTCGTCCGCGAGGCTACTACCGGCGACGAGTTCTACCTAACAGTAGATGAGATGATCGCGGAGCTTGGGGACGACCACTCGCGCTACATCTCGCCCTGGGAAGCCCAGGAAGAAGACGATGCGATGAGCGGGAATTACAACTATGTGGGCGTCGGTATCTTCAGCAGGTATAAAGAGGATAACATTCAAATAGTGTACGTATTCCCCGGCAGCCCTGCGGAGGAAGGCGGGCTTCAACGGCGCGACGTGATTACCGCCGTGGACGGTATACCTATCAGCCCTGAAGACGAGGACTTGAGCCGCGTCCGTGGCCCGGAGGGCACAACGGTAAGGCTGACGGTACGCTCGCCCGGTGAAGCACCCCGCGACATAGACCTGGTCCGGCGACCCATCACCGGCAAAGTAGTACCGATGGGACATAGGCTGGAGGCGGACCCATCGGTGGGGTACCTCATCGTGCCGAGCTTCGACCCGGAGGACATGGACGAGCTGGTAGATGAGGAGCTTGGTGTGCTCCTCGATGGCGATGAGCCTCTATCGGGGCTGGTCATTGACCTTCGCGGCAACGGCGGCGGCTTGCTTGACACTATGGAGCGCATCGCCGGGCAGTTCCTCACGGGTGAGTCGGGCATCTACGCATCTAAAGGCAGCGACCGCGCAATGGTCCCGCCCAGGGGTTCGCATTTCACGGAGCTGCGGGACATACCGCTGGTGATCCTGGTGGATGAAGGTTCCGAGAGCGCGTCGGAGATGATGACCGCCGCGCTGCAATACGCCGGGCGCGCCCAGGTGGTGGGCGTACCAAGCGCGGGCAACACCGAAACGGTTTATCCCTACGACTTCGATGACGGCTCGCGGCTCTGGCTGGCCGAAGAAGGCTTCCAGCTACCCGACGGCTCGACCCTGGAAGGCACCGGCGTTATACCCGACGAGGAGATTGACGTCCAGTGGAGCGAATACCCGGAGAGTGACGACCCGCATATCCTCAGAGCTATCGAGTTGATAATGGACTTTCAGTAGCGCGGGCCGTCAGGGGTACCGAAAGGCGGCATCAGGAATGTACGGACCCAACGAGGACCCATTCGCGGGCGTTCCACAGGTCGATCCAAAGGCCACCCAGGAGCACTTTGAGAGGGGCGAGGTGGACCTGCTCGACGTGCGGGAGCCGGGCGAATGGAACCTGGGCCATATAGAGGGCGCGAAGTGGATTCCGATGGGCCACCTGCAAGCACGCTGGCGCGAGATCGACCCCGCGCGAAAGCTGGTGGTGGTGTGCCGCAGCGGCAGTCGCTCGAACTACGTAGCTGCCATGCTCCGCCAGGTCGGGATAGACGCCGCCAACCTGGAGGGCGGGATGCTCGCCTGGCAAGCGGAGAAACTGCCCATAACAGCGCCCGGCCTCGTGGACGGGCATTAGTTACAATCGGTAGTTTTTCCACATCGCTCGCGCAAAGCGGCACCCGGAACTGGTATAATTATGGCAGAGAGAGGCGCAGACGAAGCCGCCCGGTATGGTCTGTGGCTCCGTTCCGTTACACAAGGCGCACCAGGGGCGCAACCCGCGGCCCAGTGGTCCGTCTTCTACTTAGGGTGCCAACTTCGGCACCGCACTATTCGCCCATTGATGTGCGTCCGGCCGCATGCCACGCGGCTTGTTGTCGCGCCCGGAACACTGTTGAAGTAGTTGAGGTAAAGCAGAGAAGTGATGCTGGTTTCAATCTTACGACGAAACAAACGGGTAATTACGGTCCTGGCCTGCGCGCTGCTCCTGGCAACCGGTATAGGTCCGGCCCAGCAGCCCGCCCGCGCCCAGACCCTTGTGGACCCCGCCGTTCCCACCGCTCCCGCCCTGGATGTTTCGCCGCTTGCGTTGCGCACCAACGATGGCGAGCTTTTTGGCATGGTGGCCCGCGACCCTTTTTACGAGTTCAACACCGACCCGGTGAATTTTCCCAACCAGCCCAACAAAGTGGCGCTGGAGAGGCAGGCCGCGGAACTGGCTTCGCTGGGGGTGCGGTGGATACGCATGGAATTCTTCGCGGATTATGACGGATCGGTTCAGCCGGGCGAGATCAACTGGGCGAAGTACGACTGGTTCATACGCGAGCTTGCGCCCAAGTACAACCTGAAGGTGCTTGCCCTGCTGAACGTGGGCATGGTGGCCTTCAACGGCGAAACGCTGCGCACCCTTGCCTTCAACGATCCCGCCGATGGTGGCGGCAGCGACCCCACCGACGGCTCCAACCACTTCATCCGCGTCTTCAAAGCGCGCGCGCAGACGATAGCGGCCCGGTATGGGACCGCCATCAGTGCCTATGAAATCATCAACGAACCGAACATCAGCTTCGACCTGTGGCTCGACAGCGGGCACGGCTCGGCGGAGATAAAGCCGGAACGCTACGCCGCCCTCATCACTAATGGCTACCGCGCCATCAAGAGCGTGAACCCCCTGGCGCAGGTCATCGTTGGCGGCATCATGATAGGGTCGCCGCCGGAAGGCCAGGACCACAACCAGTTCGACTACCTGTACCAGGTCTACACGTCGCCCTGGGTCCAGAAGTACCAGGCCGATGGATTCAGCACCCGTACGGGGTGGAATGTCGTGCCGTGGGATGGCGTGGCGGTGCACCCCTACTTCCTGGACCATCCCGCTCTTTTCGACCTGTTGCGCGAGTTCGCCCGTAAGTTCCGCGACCGTGGCGACCATAAGAGCAAGCTCTGGATCACCGAGATCGGGCAGCAGGCCGTGCCGCCCGCCAACCGGGGCGACTCGCCCACCGAGCAGGAGATAAAGCAATCGGACTATCTGCGTGGCCTCTACTCCGGCATCCTGTCGGACCCGGAACTGCGCTCGATAGTCCCGCACGTCTTCTGGTTCAAGTACGAGGACTTTGTGCCCGGCAACTACACGCACAACTACGGCTTGGTGAGGCTGATGGAGAACGAGACCCGGCAGGGCTATCACCATTCCGGCCTGGTGGAGATACGCAAGTTGGCCCACCGGACCTACCAGGAGCTCGCCCGCGGAGGCGCGATTACGCAGCCCGTGGACCAGGCGCAGGTTCTCGGAACTGACCGGCTATACTTCGGAGAGACCGGGCAGGCCATTGCTCCGCAGTTCACCGATTACTGGCGCGACAATGGCGGCCTGGAGCTATTTGGCTACCCCATCAGCCGCCCGGTGCCCCTCAACGGCTACCTGAGCCAGTTCTTTGAGCGGGCCATATTCGAGTATCACCCGGAGCACGCAGGCACGCCCCACGTGGTGCAATTGCGGCTGCTGGGGAACGAATTCACGCATGGGCGGACGTTCGACAAGGCTGACACTTCGCTGCTAACACCCGAAATGGTCTACTTCCCCGAAACGGGGTATAGCCTGGGTGGGGCCTTCTTGAAGTACTGGCAGGAGAACGGTGGGTTACCGGTGTACGGCTATCCTATCTCGCAGGAGATAACCGAGGTCTCACCCACTGACGGTCAGGAGTACAAGGTACAGTACTTCGAGCGGAACCGCTTCGAGCACCACCCCGAATTCGCGGGCACTCGCTTCGAGGTGCAACTTGGCCTCCTGGGGGCCAACATGCTCAAGCTCGACCTGTGGTGGCGATAGCTCCTGGGTGACTAAACGCCAAGACGCCAAGACGCGGAGGACGCGCCAAGTAGATTGAGGTTTGGAGAGTAGAAAAAGGACCGGAGTACGTGATGTCGTACACTGGTCCTTTTGCTTCCGCTAAACCCTCTATACTCTTGGCGTGGTCCTTGGCGTCTTGGCGTCTTGGCGTTTAGAAACTGTGCTGAGTGTCCCCTATCACTTTATTTCCGGCAAAGAGACCCAGTCGTAGCCAATCTCCGGGTCGTCGTGGGGGATGCGACCCTCGTCCTTTGGGTCGTAGGTGTTGGAGGTGACGTACACGAGGTGAGCGGGGCCGCCTATCGCCTTGCAGCCGTGGGCCACGCCGGGAGGTATCTTCAGGATCCGCTGCCCGTAGTCGCCTCCCATGAACAACTCCTGCAAGACACCTTTGGTGGGCGAGTCGGTCCTGGTGTCGTAGAGGGCCACTTTGAGCACGCCGACCGGCACGTACCACCAGTCGATCTGGTGCTTGTGGATGTGCCAGGCCTTCGCTACGCCGGGGTGCATGAGCGAGTGGCTCAACTGGGCGAAGCCTTCCCCAAAGAAGTCGTCCGTCTTGCGGATAAGCTCGCGAAAGAAGCCGCGTTCGTCAGTGTGCGTTACCAGTTCCTTTACCACCACGCCCTCGATTTCAGGCATCCTTGTCTCCCTCTAAGTCAAAAATAGGCCCGCTTAGAATACCGGCTTACGCGCCGTGTTCGCCATCTTCATCTTCGTCGGAAGTGGTGAGGGCGCGCGCCTTCAAGTCGGTGAGTATGCGAGGCAGGTCTCGTGCCAGGTTCGAGTTGGCTAGCACGCGGGTGGCTCCTGCTGCTTTGGCTCTCTTGCGGCCTTCCGCGTCCATGTGGGGGCCGAAGGCGATCACCGGCACTCCGCGCGCCGACACCTCTCGTATCGCGGCTTCCCAGTCGCCCCTGGAACCGAGGTCCACAACCATGACGTCTGCCTCGGCTAAAGTCGCGCCAGGACGGGCGTTCGTAAAGCGGTAGCCTGTCTTCCGGGCCATGTTCTGCAACTGCACGCCAAACATCAAGTCCGTGCAGTAGAGCAGCGCCATAGGCTCGCCTGCCTGTTCCTGCCCTGTCTGAGTCTTTCCTTCCTGCGCGTTTTGGTTTATCATATTGCCTGCACCAGATGTAGTAGACGGTCAGCAGCCCTGTTAGAATGCCGAGCAGCGCTGCGGGCCTCTTCACATACCGGTTGCTACTCGTGGCATTTGTATCAGATGTTCAACGAGTAGTCAAGCATAAGCCAGCATCAGCAGAGGTCGAGACGAGTGGGGAACTTCTGGGACGGACCGGACAACAGCAGTTGGCAGAACCTGGCCTCGCGCCTGGAGGAGCAAACGCGCGTCTTCTGGGCCATCGACTCCATATCCACGGCCATCAACTCGACCCAGACCACGCAGGAACTACTGCAAAGCGCGTTAGGGCGAATAGCCGAAGTGACGGGCGCTCAGAGGGGAGGCATTTACGTGCCCCAACCCGACGGCACGTGGCTGCTCGCGGTCAGGCACAACCTGCCGGAAGACCTCAACGAGAAGCGGGCCGTCTTAGCTCCTGACGAACCCGCGCTACGGCTGGTGCTCGAATCGGGCGGCCCTGTCGCCCGCAGCGAACGCCTGGAGGAATCGGGCGGGTTCGTCTCGCGGGCGGCCAAGGACGCGGGCACACAGAGTTGGGCCGCCATAACCATCGTGGCGGTCAATACGATTTGGGGCGTGCTGACGCTTTCCAGCCACAACTACAACGCCTTCAACACGGTGCACCTCGAATTGCTGCGCGTGGTGGGACAGCTACTTGGGTTGTCCATCTCCAACGCGGTCATGCACGAGAAGGCGCTGGTCGAGGCTGACAGCGAGTTCCGGCGGCGCGTTGCCGAGATGGAGACGGTGCTGGGCAGCATGTCCGACGGATTGCTCATGTGCGACAACTCCGGCACCATTGTGCGGGCCAACCGGGCGGCAGCGCGCATCCTCGGTATGCCCATGTCCAGCCTGGTGGGCAGTTGCGTCCTGGGTGGTGCCTGGCGCGCCGCTTCGGGAGAGAACGCTGACGAGGACGGTGAGGGGCAGGACTGGCCGTTGGGCAGAGTGTTCGCGCGCGGCGAGGAGTGCCGGAACTACCACATTCGCTGGGTGGTACGCGACGACGAGCGGGTGCTGAGCTTGACCGCCTCCCCGGTGCGGCGGCCTGGCGGCGGGCGGGATGGCGCGGTGATTTTGGTGCGCGACATTACGGAAGAGCGCGAAGCCGATGCCATGAAGGAGGAGTTCCTGAGCATCCTCTCGCACGAGCTACGCGGACCCCTGACCGTGATTAGCGGCTACGCCCAGATGCTCTCCCGGAGGCTCGGCAGACTGGGTCTACAGGAAGAGGTCAATTACGTGTCGCTGATCAAGGAAAACGCCCTTAGAATGAGTGGCATGGTGGGTGATCTGGTAGACTCTGGGCGGCTGGAGTCGGGCGTGCAGGCCATCAACAAGGAGCCGGGTGACCTGGGGGCGTTGGCTATGAGCGTGGCAGGGAGGATCAGCACCGAACAGAGCCACGCGCCGAACTTCCACACAGTTGACATACGCATAGAGCCTGAGCTGCCCCCCGTAGAGATGGACGCCCGGCGCATCGACCAGGTGCTCACCAACCTCATCACCAACGCGGTCAAGTACTCACCCGCCGGTGGTGCTATCATGGTGTCCGTAGAGCGCACCCCTCCCGACAGGCATTTCACGCTCCCTGCCAGTGAGTACACCACCGCGGAGTTATCCCCGGCGAGCCTGATGGTGTCGGTTACCGACCAGGGAGCGGGGGTGCCGCCGGAGGAGCGCAGGCGTATCTTCGACCGAGCATACAGGGGCGACCGTGGCAAGGAGATCAGCGCGCAGGGCCTGGGGTTGGGCCTCTACATTTCGCGCCTGGCAGTGGAGGCGCACGGGGGCCATATCGGTGTGGAGGAAGGTCCGGGCGGTGTGGGCAGCACTTTCTGGTTCACGGTGCCCCTGGAGTAGTCGCCCCGCCGAGACCTTCCAGGTGACACAGGCGGTTGGCAAACAGGATGCTGCGCTCGGTGCCGTCCACCCGCCACAGGTGCATACCGGTATCTCCCGTGTGCAACCATACCTCGAGGCCCACTGGTAGGCGCGCGAACGCCCTGAACAGCATGCTTATCATGCCGCCGTGCGCGACTATCAATAGCCGCCCCGCGTCCGCGTACTGCGTCGTAAGCCGCGACCAGACCTCCTCGGCGCGGAAGCGGAACTCCAGCATCGACTCTCCGTACGGCCCGCGCTCGTGTGGGGGCCTACCTTCCTTCGGAAGCGGGTAGAGGCGTTCCGCCTCCTCGTACGGCAGCCCCGCGAGCGCCCCATTGTTGAACTCCATCAGCCCCTCATCGTAGGCGACAACAATCTGGCAAGCGGTCGCTGTTATCTCGGCCGTTTCCGAGGCGCGCTTCAAGGGGCTTGCGACAATGGCCGACGGGACGCAGTTGCCCGCTATCCAGGCGGCAGACAGCCGGGCCTGCTGCCTGCCAAGCTCGGTGAGGGGGAAGTCGGCGCGACCTTCGTGCCTGTTCTCGATGTCGGCCACCGACTGACCGTGTCGAAGCACCAGTATCTCCAGCAACTCTATTGGCCTTTCGTGCGTAAGGATAGGTGAGTATAGGCGCTGGGGTGCGTAGATGTCAAAGCTGGATATTCAATAGTTGTCCGGCTTGTCCTGTGGGGATGGCGCACGGAAGCAAGGGGTAAGCAATGCTGCTGGATTAGAGCGACGCTCCCCCGCTTTGTCATTCTGAGCGGAGCGAAGAATCTCGTCCCTCAGCACCCAAACGCCACCTTTCTATGGGCGAATAATCGAGCATAAGAAATGGGTAACACCGTAGAGTGGGGCGAGATTCTTCGCTCCGCTTAGAATGACAAAGCGGGAGTCGGCCCTGCCGTTCGGCTTGGATAGAGAAAGGTAGCACGTACAATGGCAACCTTTTTGCTATGTAGCTGCATTGCCGGTAGGTGGCGCTTCGTGCATGCCGGAATTTGGCAGTGCAAGGGACGACTGAGAGAGCGCACTAAGGGGAGCAATTCATAGTGGCCGATAGATGGTTAGCATGATAGACATCCTGGACGAAAGACAACTGGAGATTAGGCACGCCGAGCGGCAGGCGCTTGGGCAGTTGTTGCAGGCAATCGAGCCGCTGGAGCCGGATCCCAAGGACAGTGGGGCGCTACGGCAGGCTGTGGAGGACCTGGAGGAGCTTTTCCTGCTGGTGGTGGTGGGTGAGTTCAACGCGGGCAAGTCGGCCTTCATAAACGCTCTCCTGGGGCAGCGGGTGCTTCCCGAGGGCGTCACACCAACGACCGCCACCATCAACCTCCTGCGCCACGGCGACCAACCCACCGAGCGTCTGGTCTCCGATTTCGTGACCGAGCGCACCTTCCCCGCCGAATTCCTGCGCGAAATCAGCATCGTGGACACGCCTGGCACCAACGCCATCATCCGGCGGCACGAGGAGTTGACCCGCACCTTCGTCCCCCGCTCCGACATGGTGCTCTTCCTTACCTCCGCCGACCGACCCTTCACCGAGTCCGAACGCGGCTTTATGGAGACGATCCGCGAGTGGGGCAAGAAGATCGTCGTGGTGCTCAACAAGATCGACCTTTTGCAGACGCCGGAAGACCTCGACCGCGTGCTCCACTTTATACAGGAGAACAGCCTGGCGCTCCTCGGCCAGCAGCCGGAGATTTATCCCGTGTCGGCCCGGCTGGCGCAGAAGGCACGGGAGATGCAGCCGGGGCTCGAGCGGGACGCCATCATGAACGCCAGCCGCATGGAGCAACTGGAGAGGTACATCTTCAACACGCTGGACGAAGTCGGCCGCATCCGCCTCAAGCTGTCCACGCCGCTGGGCATTGCCGGGCGGGTCGCGGAGCGGTACCACCAGGTTGCGCGCACCCGGCTGGCGGTGCTGGCCGAGGACTTCAAGACGGTGGAGAACATCGAGGGTCAGATAGGGCTGTATCGCCAGGACATGGAGCGGGAGTTCGCGGGACGCCTCTCGCAAATCGAGAACATCATCTACGAGATGCGCGAGCGCGGCGACGCTTTCTTCGAGGAGACGTTGCGGGTGGGCCGCATCCGCGACTTACTCAACTCCGAGAAGATCAAGCGCGAGTTCGAGGACCGGGTAGTAGCCGACAGCGCCCGGCGCATAGACGACGCGGTAAGTGGCCTCATCAACTGGATGGTGGACCAGGACCTGCGGCTGTGGCAGGCGGTGATGCAATACGTCAGCCGCCGGAGAGACGCGGGGGTCGCCTCCACGCCAGGCTTTGACGAGCACGTGATAGGCAGCATCGGCGGGCAGTTCGAGTCGAACCGGGAGTCGTTACTCCGCTCGGTGGTGCTGGAAGCCAGGCGGGTGGTGGAGACCTACGACCGCAGGCAGCAGGCCGATGCCATAGCACAGGACATGAGGACCGCGGTCGGGCAGATGGTGGTGGCCGGGGGCGGAGTGGCCGTGGGGGTCCTTATGTCACTGGCCTTTGCAGCGGTCTTTATTGACATAACAGGTATCACGGCAGCGCTGGTGTCGGGGGCGGCGGGCCTGTTCGTGCTGCCGTATCGCAAGCGCAGAGCCAAGCAGGAGTTCCGCGAGCGCACCCAGGAGCTACGCGACAAGCTGGTAGCCGCAATGAGCACCCAGTTCAACACCGAGCTTGACCAGTCCACTAACCGCATCAGGGAAGCCCTCGCCCCGTACACTCGCTTCGTACGGCTAGAGCAGACCCGCATGACGGCGGCGGACGCCGAGCTAGGCCGCATCGAGGGCACACTCGACTCGCTCCGGGCGCAGGTGGAGACAATAGGCAGGTAAGGCATCACAAACAGGGAGGAGAGCAACATGGCGAACACTACCGAGAACAGTGGCAACAGCGGCGGCGACCCGGAAGAGCAGGACGTAGCCAAGCTAGGTGGCCCCACGGCGCAGGCCATGGGCACTGAGTACCAGATGGTGTCGGAGGCGGGCACGACAACCGCTCAGGCCACCGGCGAGGTATCGGGTGAGGCTGCGGGAGCCGAGCACATGGAGCACACCGGGCGCGAGCCGGAGTACTACTACAGCAAGCAAACCGCCCAGGGTACGGCTGACGGTGGCGAGATGGTGAACAAGCCACATGATACGTTGGGCGAAATCGGGCGGCACCGCCAAGCGCAGCCTGAAGCCCGTGAGGAACATGGCGAGAAGGGGACGTAGGTACTTCCTGCTTAGGAGCAACCGATGTCTGACGTAACAGGTGATACTGCGTCCCAGGTGCCTGGCGTGAGCGTCCGCCGCGCGACGTCTCAGGACGGGCCGGCTATCGTGCGTCTCATTACGGCGCTGGCAGACTTCGAGAAGCTACCCCCACCAGATGAAGCGGCCCAGTCCCGCCTCCTGAACGACGCGTTTGGCCCACACCCCCGCTTCGAGATCTTCCTTGCCGAGCACGAGGGCACGTTAGCCGGGTACGCCTTCGTGTTCGAAACCTACTCCACCTTCCTGGCCCTGCCGACCTTGTACCTGGAAGACTTGTTTGTGCTGGAGGAGTACCGGGGCAGGCGCGTGGGGTATGCCCTCTTCCGCCACTGCGCCCAGGAAGCCGTACGCCGGGGCTGTGGCCGCTTCGAATGGGCCGTCCTCGACTGGAA
>JALZHG010000508.1 GCA_030914045.1 Chloroflexota bacterium
AGAGGCCAGGGATAAAGGCCAAAGGTTCACGGATCAGCTTCTGAGGAGTGACAAGGTTGCCACCATGGCCTGATGACTCGGCGATGAGTTTGCGATAGAGCCAGGGAGACCGGGACTCTCGGCCAAGTCTCTCACACTACGCGGGGGGTACCGGCGCGGGGCCGTTGCTCGCGACCGTGCGGCTTGAGGCGAGCGCGGTGGCGACGGCGAGCTAGTGAAGCCAGGGACGCGTCCTTTTCTAACACGGCGCAACCTTATGCTGCGTTAGTCAAGACCCTGGAGGGCGAAGCCCATGCTGAAGACGATGTGGTGCGTGCCCGTCATTCACAGCGTGCTGGCAGTCTTAAGGAAGCGCTGGGCAACACGGAGCTATTGGAGCTTCACTCAAGATCCTTCCCGAAGCCCATCGGGCGAATAGAGTCACTACGCTTAACCTTGCGCTTCCGTTATCCGCTGAACGGTAATGACGCCTGGCAACTTGAGGTCATGAGGACGTAGTATAGGAAGGGGGCGCAGCTCGCTCCGCTGGAGTCAGCTCTTCCTTTGCTTGTCCTGTACCCAGAAGGGGACAGCGTGTTGAAAAACTCCTTCGCGCTCTATTCTGCCCCCTGTTCTCAGGCGCTGAGAACGCCGTTTTCGTAGCGTTTTGGCCTTGTTTCAAGCCTCTTCTGGACCGCCGACCAGGCCGACAACGGCTTTTTCAATAGGCCGGGGTGTTCTCGGAAGTAGCAAGATAGTTGTGCACCTGGCGATATGCACCTAGCGGTTCTCTAGTAACATCCAATATGCTACGAAAAAGGAGGCAAGTAATGAGCACGATCACGACGCAAGACGACACGCACATCTATTACAAGGATTGGGGCACAGGACAGCCCATCGTGTTCAGCCACGGCTGGCCGCTCAATGCCGACGCCTGGGAATCGCAGATGGTCTTCCTGGCCTCCAACGGCTACCGAACGATCGCCCATGACCGCCGCGGCCACGGCCGCTCGAGCCAGCCCTCGGGTGGTAACGAGATGGACACCTATGCCGACGATCTCGCGACGCTCATCGAAACGCTCGACCTGAAAGACGCCGTTCTGATTGGGAACTCCATCGGCGGCGGAGAGGTGGCCCGTTACATCGGCCGACACGGCACATCCCGTGTAGCCAAGGCCGTGCTGGTGGCTTCGGTGACGCCGCTGATGCTCAAGACGGAGGCCAACCCAGGCGGCCTGCCCATCGAGGTATTCGACGACATGCGCGCCGGCGTCACCGCCGACCGCTCGCAATTCTTCAAGGACCTCGCAACGCCCTTCTTTGGCGCCAACAGGCCAGGCGCCAATGTCTCCCAAGGCGTCCGGGACGCCTACTGGTTCCGGGCGATGCAGACCGGTCTCAAGAACGCACTGGAGTCTATCAGGGCTTTCTCGGAGACCGACTTCACCGAGGACCTGGAGAAGTTCGACGTTCCGACGCTGATCATCCACGGCGACGACGATCAGATCGTGCCGATCGGCGCCTCTGCCCTAACCTCATCGAAACTTGTGGAGAACGCGACCCTGAAGATCTACGAAGGTGCACCCCACGGCCTGGCCGACACGCACACGGACCAACTCAACGGCGACCTGCTGGCATTCCTCAGAGAGTGAAAAGCACCACTCCGTATGACTTCGTCGCTAGAAGAACCACATGATTCCTAAAGACCTGCCGCCGTCGGGTCGGCGGCAGGTAGGGTGGGCAGGATCTGCACAATGCCATAGGCGGCGGTGTGACCCGCTCCTACGTGAAATAGCCTACGCAAGGAAAGGATCGACAATCCTGGCTACGAGAAGCTCAGGGCTATAGCGAAGGCCATGAACTTCCCGCCCGAGCTATGGTTCGAGGACGTGGAGAACTTGAGGGAAGTGTCGGGAGCCCGTCCCTCGTGGTTCGTGGACAGTAAAGATAAACTCACGCTCCTCGACGAGGAGACGGTAGAGGCTCTGCGCGGCGAGACCGCTCGCGCTGTGCTGCGCGAAGTTGTCCGCCTTCCGGAGCGGGAGAGGAGGATCGTGTTTGGGATCGTGTTTGGGATCGTGCGGCAGTTCGAGCAAGAGCGGGATGCGTCTGACGGCCGCTAATGCTGCGAGGAGACCCTGCTCACTGAGGATGGGGTCGAGCCGTTAGATTTGGCGAAGGCATGACAAGCTGCGCGGAGATGACTCGGGAGCGAAGACGGCTAGGTCCTTGTAGCTGGGACTCCGGGCGCTGGGCCTTGAGCTTTACGCAAAGGAAGACAGCCGCGATGCCACGGGGTACAGGGTGAGGGTAGCTGGACTGCATTCGCTGCCAATGACTCAGGCCGAGCGGATAAGGCGGCGGGTGGAGGCGAGCGAGCTGGGGCTCTTGAGGGTCCTCTTCGGCCGGTGGGACCCAGACGTCCTAGCTATTCAGCAAGAAGGAGTTATGAAGCGAGCGCTCGTCAAGCACGGCGTGGCGACAGGCAATGCACACCGAGTCCGGGC
>JALZHG010000509.1 GCA_030914045.1 Chloroflexota bacterium
CCGTGGTCCTTACCGAGCCCGATGCCGTAGGCCAGGTCGCCTTTGAGCGGAGGCTGGTTGAGCGGCGGCACGTCGCTGACGAACGAGCCGAGCCGCTTTGACTGCTGCTCGGGTGAGAGCAGGCCCTTTCCGGTGCCCAAAGCCCGCCCGTAGACCAGCAGGTCGTCCACCGTGGAGATCATCTGGCCGGCCGTCCATGCCTCGGAAGGACTCCAGTCGGTGGAATCGGTGGGCTTCTCGCCGGAGGACTGTCCTTGGAGGGTGTAGCCCTGGGCATGCGGCTCGGGGATGGAAGAGTCTGAGGGCTCGGGGAAGGACGTGTTCTTGAGGCCGAGTGGTTCGATGATCTGTTCGCGGTACAGATCACCAATGGGCTTGCCCGTTACCTTCTCTAGGACCAAACCAAGCAGCACATAGTTCGTGTTGGAGTAGAACCACCCGGTACCGGGACCGAACAGAGGGGACTCCTTGATGCCGATACGCGCCAGCTCTTCGGGTTGCCAAACCCTCGTCGGGTCGGAGGACCATTCCTTCACCCACTGCTCGTCCTCCGTGTAGCTGTCGAGACCGCTGGTCATGTCGGACATCTGCCTAAGCGTGATCTTGTTCCCGTTGGGGACGCCCTTAACGTACCTGTCTATCGTGTCGTCGAGCGAGAGGAGCCCCTCGTCTGCGGCCTTGAGCAAAAGTGTGGCGGTGAAGGTCTTGGTGACGCTGCCTATCCGGTGGTGCACCTCTGGCGTCATCGGCTTCCCGCTAGCGCGGTCCGCCACCCCCATGGCTTGCACCCACGTGTAATCCGGGGTCTGCACGGCGGCCACCACCCCTGGCGCATCGCTCTCTTTAAAAGACTTCTTCAACGCCGCGTCCAGATCGGCCGTGGTTGCTTGTTCGCCACCTTTGTTTGTATGGGTGCCCGCAGCGGAATCCCCTTTGCTGCCATCACCCCCGCTGCATCCGCTCCCCAGCAGGAGCACTAACCCGATTGCGAGAAGCGCCGCCTTCCACATTGATAGGTGCATATTCTGGACGAACAAACGCGACCCCTCTCAGTCAGCCATCGATCCGTATACTCGCACCGGGCTATAGCCGGCGCCACACTCCGCACCCACTTTTCGGAACGCGACGTATGCGAAGTTAACGACCTTGGCTGAATAGCCGCATTGTCCCTGTCCGATGGCAGGACGCCCATAGGTATTGGACCGGGGTTACGCTGGACTTCGGAGAACTCCGTAAATCGGAAGTTCAACTTCCGAGAATTCGTCTTGTAGGCACTTCGGTGAATAGGCGCTTCTCAACCTTCTTAATCAGCGCGAGGGTGACGACTCGAGACGTTCAGGTAATCCACCAATTCGGCCAGACACCGATTGTACTCCTCTAAGGCTTCGGCCAGCTGCGCGGCTTTGTCGCCCCCCGGCGCTCGTTGGGCTTTCTCGAGCTTCTCGTCGGCTTGCCTCATCCTCTTGAGCGCCGCTTCCATGGAAGCCGTTATGGTCCTCTCGACGAACTCTATATCGAAAGCCACCTGTGTCTCCCCTCTCTCCTCGTGCGTTCGTAGGGCCGTCCTCACTTTACCAACCCCCAGCATACTTCGGAGAATTCATCTTCTAGGCACTAGGGTGACCTGGCAGCCGCTCTGAGTGGCACAGAGCGGCCTTGGTGGCGTAGGATGTTCGGTGGATGAGGAGTAGGAAGTGACAGAAGACTTTGACACGGCTCTACGGAGCATTCTCGGCCAACTGATAGAAGCACGGGAAGACCAGAACGACGCTGATAAGCGGCTCCAAGACTACAGGGCAGCTAACACGCCTCCCGAAATTCCCAACGAGTTCGAGGACGTGGATGCCTTCCTCGACTATCACCACCGCAGGCAGAGCTACGAGAATTATCTCAGGCAACACGAGAACGCCCTGAAGAAGGCAAAGAAGGAGTACGCGGACGCTGCTGAACAGCTCCTACTTTTCCTGCCCGAGGGAGTGCCCTTACGTTATACCTACGAAGGCGAGCGGAGCGAGTTGTTCAGCACAGAGTACGTCATCGTGCGCAAGCAGGGTGAAATCGTTATCCAGAGTCCCAGCAGGGCGCCTAGTGCACAATCTCAGGTGACCTCCTGGGGAATGGATAGATGAGGCTCGTGGGCACAGCCGAAAGCCTTGCAGACCCTCTCGGCAAGCTCCTCAGCGCCGAGCAACCTCTCGGGCTCTACGACCTTCCTCTTGCCGTGGATCCATTTGGGCTCTATTGCGTTGAGCCAGGGGCTCTTCTTGGGAAGCAAACAGGGCACTATCTGCACCCCAGAGCTTCGCTACCGCTCTTTTTGACTCCTCTGTTATGCTCGGCGATCCAGCTTCTAACCTCTTTACTTGTGTGCCAACTGGCGTTGTCCCAGATCATAAGCAACGCCTTCTTGCCCATCGCGGCGAGCTTTTGGCAGCTGTACTCAAGAAACTGGGTGGTGATGGAACTCACCGGTCGGCCGTCCAC
>JALZHG010000199.1 GCA_030914045.1 Chloroflexota bacterium
CCCTCTCATCCACGGAGGACACCGATCCGCCTGTGACCAAGGTTTGTAGGGTTCAGCGGGGTTCGCTGGTAGCGACTCGCCGCTCGGCAACGGTCGCCTGTCCCGAGAGATCCGAGCGGTACGTCTCCGAGGCAAGGTACATGGAGAGCAGGCTGATTAGGCCGAGCGCGGCCAGGTACGCCGGCACAGGCTACCCTCAACTACGCGCGCTTGCCCTCGCGCCGACCGTACCGAACCGGACGCGCCCCTCAGGGCTTGGCACCCTATGTCTGCTCCGGAGGCGTTCCGCCGTCTGGGCCCTCCTCGCGCGCGGTCCGCCGCGCGCCCGCGCCGGGCACGAACTTCCCGTAGCCAGGCTCGGAGGTGATTTCTCCGTGATCCATCACCACACGCCCGCGCACCACCGTGTAGACGGGCATGCCCGTGACCTCCATGCCTTCCCAAGACGTGAGGCCGGTTTTGGAGTGCATGTCCGCGGAGGTGAGTGTGGCCCGCCGGTCCATGTCGGCCAGGGTCAGGTCGGCGTCGGATCCTACCTGGATGGCACCTTTGTGTGGGAACTGCCCAAATATGCGAGCTGGGTTCTCGGAGCAAAAGCGTACTAAGTCCTCTAGGGTCAAACGCTCCGCATTAACCTGGGTAAGCATCAAAGGCAAGAACTCTTGGACACCAGTTTGGCCCAAAGGCACGGAAAAGTTATCCTGCCACCCTGGCTCAAACTCCTCTCGCGTGTGAGGAGCGTGTTCTGTCACGATGACGTCCGTAGTACCATCGTGGACAGAATCCCATGCGGCCTCGGGACTGTGCGCCCACACCATGGCGAACGGACCCACCTTCTCTGCCTGAGACCGCGGCATCAGTGCGGATGATGCTTCCAACTCACCATAAATCTCTTGTCCCTGTGCTTTAGCGAAGCGCAGCACATCGTAGGCACCCACCGGCATCATTCCCACATGGAGCACGTACAGCGGCACTTCCGCCAACCTCGCGTAGTACGCGGACGCCGCCAATCCAGCGACCATGCCGTGCCCGTACATGTAACCTCTTTCGTAGGCCTCCATGTAGGCTTGGCGGTCGACGCGCCCTTTATCTATATAGTCGCGATACACCATGCGCTTAACCCAATCAACATCATCATGGTGCACCGACACCATCAGGCCGGCGTCTGCGGTAGCCTCGAAGATCTCGTACATCAGCCCGTGGTCCACCACGCCGAGTTCCGAGATATAGGGATAGACCTCCTTCGGGTGTCGCGTATTGAAGATTTTGATGGAGATCGCGCCTGCCTGCGCCAGGTCCCCGATCTCTTCCGGATAGAGACCGCCGCCGTTGAGGCCGAAGTCGATATGCGCCTTGCCCTCGACCAGCGCACGCTTGGCCTCGAAGTTTTCCGGGGTGGTGGGGTGAGGGTCGGTGTTGGTCTGGTCGATGCAGAAGGTGATTCCGCCCGCAGCAGCGGCGCGGGTACCCGACTCGAAATCTTCCTTGTTGGTGTGTCCCGGCTCACGGAAATGGCAGTGCGGGTGCCAAATACCCGGCAGCACGCAGAGCCCCTGAGCATCCAACACCCGTTCGGCCGGGGGCAAGTTATCGGCAAGCCCAATGCCGACGAACTTCCCGTCCTTGATAGCCAGGTCTGCACGAAAGCGCCCGGACGATGAGTACACGGTCCCGCCTCGCACCAAAACGTCGATAGTCTCACTCACAGCAACCCCCCGCGATCGCACCAATATGCCTCAAGAACCCCGACCATGCCCGAAATAATCAACCGGCCGCCCGCTCCACGCGGGCCGACAAACACGCGCCACAGGGGCGGGGGACGACACGGCTCGAGATTCCAGCAACAGATTACTAACATGTGATAATTATTGTACGCTTCATATGGGATATACAGCTTAACATAGCTGTTATTCGTGCGCAACCTATACTAATTTTATTAAAATATGAAAATATACAGTAAGTGCAGCGAGACGTTGTTCGCGGTGTAGGTTGAGAGAATGGTCAACCACTAGCGTTATTTACCGGTCTAGAGCGACTTGCAACGATGCTGGACCGTACGGCATCGTGGAAGGACGAACGCTTACTCCGAAGACCTCAAGAAGGAACAGGCCGCCCCGACCATCTGTACTATCGCCTCTTCCTCCGCTACCCGCTAGCCATGTCGGGTCGGTATATGCGCCCCAGGCGCCCCAAGGGCACTTCCCGCGCAAAGGCTTGAACCCAGTAAGGCTCCACCCCTCTCCACGCCCTTTTTGGGGGGCTAGGGCACGTGCGGACACCCGCCCGAGCGGACGTTTGTGATCTCTATTGCTGCCACGTCGCAGCTGCACGACTATTATTCTTTGCCAGCGTCCCGAGATCCGCCGTGAAATGTTTGCAAATCGCGGGAAAAAGAGAGCCGACGAGCGGACCCGAACCGCTGACCTGCTCCAGCTACGAGTTTGCTTGCAGACGTACTAGCGCGTCCTACTGCGTCCGGAAATTGCGCTCATTTAGGCGATTTTGGGTCATCAAGCGCTGTCATTTTGTCCAGTGCGTACTAGTTGAGCTCGTACTAGGTGAACGAGTTCGCCGGCTGTCTCCCCGCCTCCCACACGTTCACGGTCGCCTCCCAGTCGGCCACCTTGCCGTCGCGCACAGTCCAGAACTCGGTGCCGCGCACGTTCATCAGCTTGCCGGTCTTGAGGTCCTCCCAGGTGCCATCCCAATACACCCCGACGACGTTGCCCATGACCGTCCGCAGCGTCTTCCGGAGCTTGTAGTCCTTTATGCGTGCGAATCGGGCGCGGATGAACTTCTCGGCTTCATCCTTGCCCCGTATCTCGGGCACGTCGCCGAACCGGATCACGACGTCGTCGGTGAAGCCAGCGACGATGCGCTCCACGTCCGCCGCGTTGTAGGCGTCCTGGACGTCCTGTACCATCCGGGTGGCCTCCTCCACGCTGATCTGCTGCCCGATGGGTACGCTCATCCGCCTTGCTCCTTTGCCCTCTTCGGCCACCCAAAGCGGCCTTCTGGCTCCTTTAGTGATCCTCTTGTCGCCCCTTGGAACCGGTTGGACCTTCATTAGGGTCCACAGAGTACCATCCCTCAACACGCTGCACCGTTTCTGAGACTTATGCTCATATATGGACAGACTTCGTTTCATTCGTCAAACGTGTGGGTGTGGTGTGCCAGACTGCGGAAAGGCACAAAACACTTTTACAGGAACGTCTGGGCCTCTTCCCACATCTGAAGGACAAAATCCCGGGCAGGAATGGGTTTGGCCATCGCAGCGGATTGGCCTGCCCAGACTTGCATCCGGTGGTAGTCGCCGGCTGCTGCCCCTGCTTCTTTCATAGCAGCCGTGAGACCTCTTTGCACGGGATAGGGAGCTGCCGCCGGCGCGTCCGGCGCTGCTGCTGCCTTCACAAAGTCGGTGGCAATAGCCCGGCCTAACCGGCCGGTAAAGGCACGGGTTAGCATCGTCCCTTCCGGTTCGCGATTCTCAAGCGCCTCTGCCCACGCAGGGTGTGTGTTTGCTTCCGGACAGCGTAAGAACGCCGTACCCACCATCGCGGCACTCGCCCCCAGGATCAGGGCCGCGGCGACGCCCCGTCCGTCTCCGATTCCGCCCGCGGCGATAATCGGCAGGTCGATGTGGTCGGCCAGACGCGGCAACAAAGAGAAGAGCCCTACTGATTGCCGTTCGGCAGCTGCTGGGTCGAAGGATCCGCGATGGCCACCCGCTTCCGATCCCTGTGCGATGATTGCGTCGGCGCCGCTGGCCAGGGCTCTTTGCGCCTCTGCAAGCGTTGTGGCCGTCGCGAACCAAGCGATCCCCTTTTCCTTGAGTCGCACCACGAACTCGGACGGGAATAGCCCCATGATGGAGGAAACGGCCATGGGGTTTAGTTCAAGGAATGTTTCACACTGCTCCCGGAAATCGGGTGGCAGCGCGTCACCCGCGTTTGCAGAGACTTCTGGTCCCCACGCGGCAAGAAAGGCTCGCATACGCGCTTCCGCCTGTGCATCCCGCTCCGGCTTGGGGTCCGGAATCCAGGTATTGAGCTGGAAGGGACCGCTGCTCCCGGAGCGAAACTCGTTCACCCAGGCGCGAATGCCTGGTGGTTTGGTCATGAGCGCGCCCATTGCCCCCATCCCACCGGCGTTGGCCACGGCGATGGAAAGGCTTGCAGGACATGCCCCCGCCATTGGCGCTAGCAAGATCGGCAGTTGGAGACCGTACTTCGCACAGAAAGCCGCAGCTCGGTCACGCGGCTGTGAGATCGTATGAGGCAAACCTGATGCCGTCATCGTGCCTCCGGATGTAAGTTGGGGGTCTCGCAGCTCATCGAGTTTACACTCCTGAGATTCATAGATTTGTGTCTCACAAATGTATCGATTGCCTTCAATAGTAGTATGGCAAGGCCGGGCTGTGAGCATCCCTCCAAGGGGGCAGCGAAGGGTAGGGATCCTCGGGGCCCGACCGTCACTTGCTTGTCGTCGGGACACCGCTGGATCACACTTCCGAGAATGCTTCTCCTACGCCGTTGGTGGATAGAGGGGTGTGGCCACCGTAGCGCGGCCGTAAGATAGGTCTCTGAGCAACCGAGTAGGAGCATAGGTGATGAACTCAACGGATGAACACCTCCGACGCTTCCTCGTCCGCTACGGGGAGGTTTTGTCCGCGGGGGACCTGAAGGTCATCTCCGACTGCTACGCCGTTCCTGCCCTCGTGTTGTCGGATGAGAGCGGCGTCCCGATCGCCGCACGCGAAGAAATAGAGGCAGCCTTCGACGGCGCGGCCGAACGCTACCGTGCGCAGGGGCTCGTGGACCTCCGGCCCACCCTCGTGGCCTCGGAAGCTCTTAGCGAGAGGCTGGTCTTTGTGGAGGTGCGTTGGGACTACCTCGACGAGCAGGGTCGCAGCGCGCAGCAAAACGGCTACCGCTACGTGCTCCGGCTCGAGGAGGAGGCGTCTCCCAAGATCCAAGTCGTCATAGAAACGCCCTGGTTTGAGCGAACTACCGTGAGCGAACTTCCGAGACTTCAACTCAAGGTGAAGTTCACAGAACACTCCTTGTGGGACTGGAGGCTTCAACTTACTGCCTATTCGGCTTAGGTAGACCAAATATAGAGAGCCGACGAGCGGACTCGAACCGCTGACCTGCTCATTACGAGTGATCGGTCACGTGTTGCAGGGGTTTGCCTAGGGTTGCAAAACGCCCATATTTAAAGGGTTTTCTTTGCTCCGGCTTGCCGCGTGTTGCACCGTATTGCGTTCCCGGTGGTGTCAGAGTGGTGTCAGCATCGTCCTCGTATCCATGGGAACCGAAGCCTCGTGCGGAAGCTGCGAGCGTCTCCTTCACGCTCTCATTACGTTCCCATCACGCTTGGCATTTACAGTTTGGCTTGAGGCCGTAGCCGTGAGCCGACGACTGAGGAAGGAGGAGCAGAAAATGAAGGTTCGATTGCGTGCGAGGTCCACTTGCACCGGGCAGCTTCGGAGAATGACCGCCAACCGGCTGGTGAGCTTGCGGAAGTCTTAGTGGTGGAGCGCATGGTGACCTTTATCGGCGTCGCACAAGCCACCGCGCAAGCCTTGCACGAAGCCTTCCAGATCAGGTCCGGTCAGCTGGTTGCTCCCTAGGTAGCAATCCATGTGCCCGTAAGTTCGGAGGTCTTATGGGAGCCAAGAGCTTGAACCCCATCGTCGACCTCACGTGGACAGCGGTGCAGACCACCGCCCTAACTATCGTAGTCCGAAAGCTCACAACACTGGCCTCCAACCGCCTATCGCGGCAGGAGTCGAGGCAACACTACATAGCAAGAAAGGGGTGAAAAATCTTTACCGGTATGAACGATAACAGCGGCAAGTTAAAGAAAGACCTTGCCGAAAAACTGACGGAGGCGAGGAAGAGGACGCGGTGGCTGCTCGAGACTGTCTCGGATGAGGATCTGGCGGCGCAGCACGACCCCATCATGAGCCCCCTGATCTGGGACTACGGCCACATCGGCAACTACGAGGAGCTGTGGCTCTTGAAGCGGGCCTTCGGTCGCGGCCTCTCCGACCGGGAGCTGTACGACATCTACGACGCCTCGCTCACCCCCCGCAGCGAGCGTCCGTCGCTCGAGATGCTCGATCGGCCCTTGACCGACCGCTACCTCGACACCGTTCGCGAGGCGGCCCTCGAGGCGCTCGCAAGCGCGAATCTCGACGGGAGCGATCCGCTCCTCAAAGATGGCTTCGTCTACCACATGATCTTGCAGCACGAGTACCAGCACAACGAGACGATGCTGCAGACGCTCCAACTGATGAAGGGCGCAGGCTACCGGCCCGAAGCCCAAGTGGAGCTCCCCCCCGGCAACCCGCCAGACAAAGAGATGGTCCACATACCTGGCGGCTCCTTCGTCATGGGGACCGACGACCGGGCGTGGGCGTTGGACAACGAACGGGGCGCCCATGAGATGGAGGTGAAGGACTTCTACCTGGACAAAACGCCCGTCACCAACCGTGCCTACCTCGGGTTCGTCGAGGACGGCGGCTACGAGAAAAAGGAGCTCTGGGAACCCGCAGGGTGGGAGTGGATCAGGGAAGAAGGAATTTCGACGCTCAA
>JALZHG010000510.1 GCA_030914045.1 Chloroflexota bacterium
AGCAAGCCGATGGCGGCATACCCGCTCGTCGCCAACCACAATGCGGCCGACCCGGCCGAGAAGAGCGCACCCGTCCCTGCCAGCAGGCCCGGACGCCCGGGGCGTTGGACCACCGCGCCGTAGAGGTCGAACAGCCCCAAGGAGGAGAACGAGAGGGCACCCAACCACAGCGAGTTTGTGAAGAACATCGTGAACGGGTCGCTCCCGTGATAAGAGACGTCTCCCGTGAGGATGCTCATGAGGGCCACGAACAGCAGGGGGTAGAGCAGAAAGTAGCCAACCCCCAGGAAGCCGCCCATGAGCGCACACAGCGCTGCCCACCTCGTCACGATCGCCGGCTCTAGGGGCAGGTAGGCGTTGCTCGGTAGCAAGGCGCCCCTCTCCTTGAGCGCAGTGAGAATCAGATCGGGCAGCGTGCGCACCCACAAGAGCGCCAACGCCATCGGCCCCCCGCTGTGCCACCCTTCCCGGCAAAGGTCCCCGAAATAAAGAACCATCTCCTCTGCGTAGCGCCGGCGCACCTCTTCTGGGTAGAGACGGATCAGTGCCCGGTAGACTCTTTCCGAGGTCCAAGCGTCCCGATTATCGCTCCCGTCGCGGCGGTCATCATCGCCTGAGACCATCTCTCAAGTCTCCCCCGGAGACGACGCGCGGCGCCCAGAGGGTGGAAAGAGCCCCTTCTCCTGCGCGGTCGTCACCACCCCCTCTAGCCTAGCGAGCTCGGCCGCCAGCACCCGCTCGCCGAAGCGGGTAAGCTTGTAGTAGCGGCGCCTCTGAGCGTCGTAGCGGCGCGTTCCGTCGTCCAGTTCTTCTTTGGGGAGACTCTCGGACTCCCCGACCAGCCCGCCGTCGACCATGCGCTTGAGGGTGCCGTAGAGCGTGCCGGGCCCCAGGCGCATCTTTCCGTCGGTGCGCTCCCTCACCTCCAACCCGATGCCGTAGCCGTGGCGTTCCTCGTCGGCCAAGGCCAGCAGGATGTTGAGCATCACCGGGCTCAAGGGCACCAGCTCCTCCGGATCGCCTCCTCCTTTGCGTCGTGCCCCCAATTCGTCCTCCGATCTCTGCTCGAGTCGATCTCGTGTGTGATGCATCAACTATGGATGCATCGATGATGGGACGTTACTCTCCCGTGGGTCGCTTGTCAAGGGCAGGAGTGCTTCGCGGAGTTATCTCGGCGTCATGCTTTCGGCTATGGATAAGGTTGGGGCGCAGGATTCAAGCGGTACGGTGGCCCGCTAAAGAAGAAGCATCGGCGCAGGGTATTTGCCTGCAAATCAGCGGTTTTCAATAGTGGAGCCGAGGGGAGTCGAACCCCTGACCTCCGCCGTGCAAAGGCGGCACGATGCTTTGCTGGATGTTTCTGGAGCTTGCAAAATTCCTGCAAAGACCACTTTTTCTGCGAGGAGACTTTGCTCCGGTGTTCAGGAGGTTTACTCGGGTTGCTGCACGGTTGCTGCACAAGTAGGCGACTGTCGCCGAGTTGCATCGGCGCATGTAAGAAGCGGAACCACGCAAAACGGGCCTTGCTGCCTCCGTTCTACCCAAGGGTACCTCGCGTATCGAACCTGCACAGCGGCGCATTCTCTGTGCACATGTCTCGCTGTTGTTCGCCGCCGTTCGCCCGGGTTGGTGTACTACTGGCGTAAACGGATCTTAGCGTACGAGCAGCGTTTTCGGGGGTCACGGTTCTCTTTCTCATAGGACCGTAAAAGCCGCGGACTCCTCATACGAAGGTCATTACTGTCAGCAACATCTGCATGTCTCCCAACAGCGTTCGTATCTGACGCTCATGACTTCGATGATGATTAACCCGGGCTCTTGGGCATGATCTGAAGCGTCCAGATGACGCTCACGGTCTCACCCGTTCGCTAAGAGCTCGGTATCTCAAATGGAGTTCCCTAGAGGCCTGCCTGATATAGTCGCCGCTCGACCAAGCGCGCAGTGAGGAGGAGCATATTGTGGCAGCGCGCGCAGGGCTCTGCTATAGTGCCTGCCGCGGAAAAGGTTAAGGGGATGTATCGGTACCCTCAGGGGCTCCTTTTCCCTTAAAGCCGCCCAAAAGTGAGTAGTGGCAGAGGCGTAGAATCCCGTCCTGTAGGAGCGGGCACCTGGGGTGGGGGGAGCCAGTGGTGCGACCGGCTACCGCGTGAGTGCGTGAGGTAGGATCGGTTGTGCGCTGCGGTTTTGAGGCGGGGATTGTCGGGGCGCGGGGCGTACGGCTGGTGACGGCGGCGTGCATGGCGCACGTGGGGCACGGGGTGGGGTGCATCGACAGGGACCAAGCGCGCGTCGGTGCCCTTAGTGGGGGCCAGGTGGCCTTCTACCAACCCTACGTTTCTTGGAACAGTAGCAAGAGCTAATAGGAGGAAGGATTTTTGTGGTAGAACCACGCACAGCTTTACCATTGCGATTTCGCCTTTTAAACAAGGTGGCTAAGCATCTCGGGGCTGCCCGCCTGCCTGTCGCTGGGTTGGAT
>JALZHG010000511.1 GCA_030914045.1 Chloroflexota bacterium
ATCCTAGGTCGTATATCTCGTCCCAACAAACTACCGGTAGTGGACACTGTAGAAGTCTCCGTGATTCCCGTTCTGCTGGGTGAGGGCATCCCGGTGTTGCCGCCCAAGCCTTCGTCGGAGCGGTTCAAGTTGAAGTTGGCCATAAGTAGGACATACAAGACGGGGATCGTATCGCTCGAGTACGCCGTCGAGTACGAACCGGCTTAGCCTATTCACCCCCCTCCGCGAGGGGGTTTTCAGAAGTTCGAGAGACAGAGAGAACCGGAGAAGCTTCACGGCTGCCGGAAATGATCGTTAGAAGTGTGTCTCTGATTCCCTTAGCGGAGCCGCTCGGCATCTCATGCACTGCTAATGGATGCCCTCTTAGGGCGCGCGACTGCGCCTCTTAGGGAAACTCGGAGGACGAGGACGCCTACTCCCCGATAGGCTTCGCGGGTGCCTCTAGTTCGGCAGCTCTCCGGATGGAAAGAGGCATGGTGCCGAGGACCAACACGACGAGGGCCGCGGCCGCGAACACTGCGCCCACGTACCCCAGGGCTGCCGGAGAAGAGTGCCCGAGCACCAACGAACCGAAGCCCGCCCCCAATCCCTGCCCGGCAAATACGGCCGAGGAGTTGAGGGAGAGCACCCCGCTCTGCTCTTCGGGGGCCACCCCGATCAAGCGATACTGTTGGAGCGGGACGAGCGCGAAGCTCACCACGCCCCAGGCAGCCATGGCCCCCGCCGCCCCGATTATCAAGAAGGCGGAGCCGGTCGCGGCCGCCGGCAGCAGCGAGAACGAGAGCAACGCGAACGCCTGAACGACGAGCACCGGAACCACGGTCGCCCGGTAGCCCCAACGGTCCGCGCCGTAGCCCCCGAGCACCGAACCCACCATGGCAGCTAGACCGAACAGCAGCAGCATCGAACCTATCCCTCCGCCTTCGAACCCGGTGAGGCCCTCGAGCATGGGACGCACGTAGGTGAGGACCGTGAAGCCGGACACCATGGCAAGGACAGTAACCAACAGGGTCGCCAAAACAGCGGGTCGCCCCGCGACGGCCAGCCGGGAGGCCAGACCCCCGGTGGCCGCGGCTGCGCCTTTCACCCTTGGGAGCAACGTGCCCACGGCGATGGCGGCGAAGAGGGCCAAGCCCGCAGTCAAGGCGAAGCTCACCCGCCAGCCGAGGTGGTCGACGACCATGGCGCCCGAGGACACTCCCACCACCCACGCCATCGAAATGCCGCCTATGGTGACCGAGAGTGCCCGCCCCTTGTGCTCCGGAGGGGCGAGCTGGGCGGCGGTGGCCACGGCCACCGGCGTGCAGATAGCCGCCAAACACGCGGCGGCCACCCTGCTAAGGAGCAACAGGGAGAAGGTAGGGGCAAGGGCCGCAGCAGCGTTGGCGAGGGCGAAGAGGACCATGGCGGTCACCAAGAGCCGCCGCCTCCCCACGCGCGCCGTCGCGGCCACGAGCACTGGCGAGAGGACGGCGAAGGCGACGGCAAAGACGGTAACGAGGTGCCCAGCGGTTCCCACCGAGACCGAGAGGTCTCTCGCCACGCCGCCCAAGAGCCCGGTCACGATAAAGGTGCCGGTGCCGACGGCGAAGGTCGCCAGAGCTAGGACGAGGACGCGGAGGCTCGCCGCTTTCTGATCCTTAAGCCGCTGGCCTCCTCGTTCAGTCGAGCCCATCGATTCACCTCCTTGGTTCGGCTCGTGTGTTGGTGCTCACCTTCAGTCAAGCTGAGGGCGCGAGCGGGGGCATCGGGCGAAAGACCACACTTTCTGTAGGACTTTGGTCGTATTCACCGAAGTGCCACTTCCCGTAGCCGGGAGTTCATATTCAGGATCCTGCACAGAACTGGCTCAATACAGGCGGAGGAGTGGGCTTTTCTCTACCCGGCACTAAAAAGCCGACCACAACATCTAGTGACCGGGCATAAACATGCTCTTATGTGCATGAGAAACACCTGCTGAGAGCAGCGTGGAGTGTCCCTCACCCGGAGGACGCCAGAGCGCAATGGTTTGTTTTGAGGGCAACGCAAAACGCGAGCCTTGTGGTTAAGGTACACTGATTACTAACTTGGCGACGAGCCTTTATCGCACCACAAGTACTGGGAGAGGAGACTTCGTGGCGGATAGGTTTCGCAGGAACTGTGGGCATGAGTTAAGCCAAGGTGACAAATTCTGCCCGAACTGCGGTAGGCCCATCCAGGAATTTCCTAGCATTTCAGTAGATTCACTCGGGTTGCTGCACAAGGTTTGAGAACCATTACACGGATGATTAGCGGCCGTTCTCAGCAACGCCTTCCCACCGTTGCGGGCCGACGGGCACGTAGTCGAGATCTCATCCGTCCACTGTTCTGACAGTTTTTGTACACGGTTGGGTGAACGAGGCCCTTGAGGGCCGCGCAACGCAGAAAAGCCGGAGCCCCCAAGGAAGGTGCCTTGGCTCTACCCTACCGGGTTGATCACACCACAGTTGGCGGGGA
>JALZHG010000512.1 GCA_030914045.1 Chloroflexota bacterium
CTTTGAGGCCCTGCCGCAACTCCTCGATGCTGTTCACCGGAGTGCCCAGAAAGCCGTGCCCTCTCTGCATCCGGAACCCCCTGGTGCACGTCTTGATGCGTGGTCCCAGCACGAGACCCTCCTCGACGGCTTGCCGGTAGAGGACGTCAACGAATCCCTTCTCGGCGAGGCAGCGGATGCTGGTTACCCCAGAACTCAGGTTGATCCGCAAGTTTCTGATGGCCCTCAAGAACAGGATCTCGTGAGGATCCTCCATCAAGAGAAGGAAGTCCTTCAAGTACCAACAAAGCGAAGGATGGTTGTGGCTGTCGACCAGACCGGGCAGCAGCGTCTCGTCACCGGGCAGTGCGACGACTTCCGCGTCGGTCGGCACACGGACGGATCCCTCGGTGCCGATGTCTTTGATGGTGTCGCCCTCTACAAGCACGATGCCATTATCTATCGGTGCCTGGCCGGTTCCGTCCACGATACGCTTGGCTTTGATGGCGGTCTTCATCGCTGCACCGGGGCACACTCGCCGCAGGCTGTAGAGGTTTCACCTCCTACGGTGGCCGCCGTGGGCGCTGCAAACTCCGCGAAAGTACGCGCAGTATCCCAACTGGTACGAAACTGTCGGACAGCGACGCTGGGCGACGCTAGACAGGGCGTCATCGAGTATGTCCCTTGCCTTCGCTCGCCTCATCGGTGCCCACGGAGGTTTTCAGGCGGCTCGGGGAAGCGGATGTCCTCTTTCTCGACGTCTGTTTGCATGATTCTCCTTTCCGAGTGCCCCTATGGCATTTTAACGTTGCGAAACCAGATCGGTCAATATCGATGCCACAGGTCCTGCCGACTTCTCTCAGCTCCGCAACCGTCGCTGCATCAACAGTAATCCCGAATGCCAGGCGCTACTGCTTTGCTCGATGCTCGATCTCGACGCCCGCCTAGAGAAACTGGTGTCTGAGTCGTCACAAGTATAATATGACTATGGCATGCTAATAACGCAACAAAGAGATCGTGCTGGCACTTGTGCTGCTCGCTCGGCGCGACCGTGTGCGGAGGCGGAAGGGTAATCCCTTGCTTGTGCTGAAGTACCGTTTGCTGCGTGCACAAGAAATAGGAATCGAGAGGTCACAGATGTGGGCGGTGGACCAAGGGCGCGGCATGCTCGCGTAGCACCGCACCACAGCATCGCGAGAGAACCTAGAGAGATCGGGACGATGATATGAGTGGGAAGCAGTTCTCCGTAATCGACTTAACGCTGCCGATCAAGCATCACTTTAGATGGGAGGTCAATATCGACCACATGGAAACTTTTGAGAGAGGCGACAATTTCCAAACCAGCAAGGTGGCCATGTCCTGTCACGCGTTCACACACGTGGATGCGCCGGCGCACTTCGTTCAGGGAGGGAAGACCGTAGATCAGCTCTCTCCGGGTGAATGGTCTGGCAACGCCGCGATTGTGGATCTGTCGGATCTAGGACCAATGTGCGGAATTACGGTGGACGACCTCGAGCAAAGGGACGTACAGGGTCGCTCGGAAGACCTCTTCCTCTTGAAGACCTGTTGGGACAGCAAGGTCGATATCAACTCCTTGGAATACTGGCTGCAAGCACCCTACCTTACGCGTCCCGCGGCTGAGTTCCTTCGGGCACAGGCGCCGAGGTGCGTCGGATTCGACTTCCCGCAAGATTTCTGTATCAGGGAGATGCTGCAAGGGAACGCACCAAGACGCGAAGATTTCGTCACGCACGACGTACTTCTGAGGAACGGTGTCGTGATGATCGAGTACTTGACGGGACTCGACCAGTTGAAGGGAGATACGGCACTGATAGTCGTGGCCCCCCTCAAGCTCGACAGGAGCGACGGTGCTCCAACCCGGGTATTCGCCCTCGATTTCGTTGGCAACATGGAGGACCAGGGGTGAGCTACCAAGACGGAAGGACGGTACTGGTAACCGGCGCCGCAAGCGGAATCGGCAAAGCCACGACGGTGGAGTTCGCCGCGCTTGGAGCAAATGTATCTGCTGTCGACCTTGATACTCCGCACGGCACCATAGACGAATGCGCTGACCTTCCGGGCCATTGTCTGGGGATAACGGCTGATGTATCGGTGTGCCAGCAGATCAGGGGCGCCGTCGAAGATACTGTTGACCGTTTCGGTAGATTGGACGGAGTGGTCTGCAATGCCGCCATAGGCTATCCCGAACCGTTCCTCGAAATGTCGGAGGAGAGCTGGGACCGGGTCTTCGACGTAAACCTGGGAGGGGCCTTCCTCCTTGTGCAGGCGGCCCTGCCGCACATCCAGACGAGTGATGTTGCCTCCGTCGTCATAGTGTCGTCAATTGCGGGACGTACCGCCAGTCTGACCAACGGAGCACATTACACGTGCTCGAAGTACGCGCTCGTGGGTTTGACGAGACACCTCGCTGCGGAGCTCGGCGGCACCGGGGTGCGAGTGAATTGCGTGTGTCCCGGTCCCACCGACCACACGGCG
>JALZHG010000513.1 GCA_030914045.1 Chloroflexota bacterium
GTTCAATTTCCCCTCCTTGTTGCTCGCGTTGATACTGTTTGCGCTCGGTGGGGTACCAGAGACAGGGTTCGTGGTAAGTCAGCAAACCCTGCTCCAAAGCACTGTTTCCGACAAATACCGCGGACTGATTGACTAACACTTTTCCTGGCCACGAGGAGCCCTTTTGCTCATGAAGGTCTACTGACCATTGCAACGCCGTATACTGATGCTTCCGCGTCCAATCAGAAGGGAGCATGCCATGAGCAGTAGTCGCTTCTTCCTTAATCCGATCTTGTCCGTTAGGATGAGTGTTAGTCAATCAGCTACTATCAAATGACCCCATGATCTGTGGTATTTCCCACAGCTTCGGCTCACGAGCGACGAGGCGAAATGGCCTACCGATCACCCGGCAATCTTGCTCATGCCTACGCTTCCCAAACAGACTACCCTGATCGCAAGTGGCGGATGCCGCGTCAGTGGATCGATGGATCAAGGATCGGAGAGAAGAGCATGAACGACGAGCAGGGGTTCAGGGATCAGGTAGGCAAGCGAGGTATCGCCGACGACTCGTTCGCCGCGCATCAGGCTGGTGGGCAAGGTCGCTGGGTCGAGACGCTCAAGCATCGCTGGCCGACCGCGCTCGGCGTTGCGCTCGCGGCCCTGGCCGTCTTCGACTTGGAAGTGGACGCCGAATCCGTCTCCTCTCTTTCGGCGCTCACCGTCCTCATGGCTCTGGTCTATCTTGGCGCAGCGGCCTTGGATCGGCGTCGGGCAGCCTGGGTCGTGTTCCTAGCAGCAGTTGCCGTTCTCATCGCTGGGCGCCTGCTCGACTCGAGCGTCGGCGCTTCGGTCGTCTTTCTGGTCAGCGCGCTCGTCTTCTTAGTGCTGGGAGTGGTCCGAGGGCAATTGCGCAAAGGTGGCGGCCTGCCGCTTCAGACCATCGGAATGCTCGGCTTCGGTGCGATCGGGCTACTCGCGCTCTACGTAACTCCAACCCTTGGTGGATATCTTGTGGCTGCCGCTCTCATTGGCCACGCTGCCTGGGATGCGATCCACTTTCGGCTCCACAGGGTAGTCTCGCGTTCGTACGCGGAGTTCTGTGCCGTCGTGGACCTTCTGCTGGGCGTGGCTATCCTCTTCCTTCTTGCTATGAGATGATCAGACGGTTCTGCCGGTTCTCAGCGCAAGAACATGTGACAGGCTGTTGGTCCTGATCCTAATAGGCAAAGCGGGATTGAGGGAGAAGCGACTACTGCTCATTAGAATGCCGTATACTGATGGTTCCGAGGCCGATCAGTAGGGAACCTCCAATGAGCAGTAGTCAGCAATTATACACCCAGCTCAGCAGCCAACTCGAGCAGTTCCACGGCCAGCTTCATCGGCGGCGGCTGGCAAATTGGGTCTGGATTGTCGTCGGCATGATCCTGGCCAAGTCGGTTCAACTCAGCGCGATCGCCAATCACATTCCCGATAGCACTGAGGCTGTCGCGCGTATCGCCAAAGTCCGGCGTTGGCTCGCTAACTCGCGCATTGATACGCAAACGCTCTACGAGCCGATCATTACACACGTGCTTGAGCAGTGGGCCAACCGCGATGTCACGATTATACTTGATGGCTGTTTTGTCTACGCTGACCGCTTGCAGATGTTGCGCCTCTCGCTCTCGCACTGTTACCGTGCCTTGCCGTTAGCCTGGAAGGTTGTGACAACCAAAGGTGTGGTCGCATTGGATGTGTGTGAGCCGATGCTTGAGCAGGCAGCAAAACTGCTCTCGCGAACGCGACGAGTGACCTTTCTCGCTGACCGTGGCTTTCGTGACCGCGATTGGGCGCGCAAGTGCCGTTCGCTCGGCTGGGACTATATCATCCGGATCGCCAACAACACGACCATTACCTTTGCCGATGGGCGCACAACTACGCCTGAAGCCTTGGGTATCAAGCCTGGGCAGCGCCGCTACCTGTCGCACGTTCGCCTCACGCGTGAGGCCGATTGGCAGTGCAACCTGGCAATCACCTGGACGCGACCGACGGCGAAGTGTCCTGCCGAATTGTGCGTGCTGATGACGAACCTCCACGCTGATGGCTGGGTATTACGTCACTATCTCAAGCGCATGCACATCGAGCAGAGCTTCCGTGACGACAAAAGTGGTGGGTTTGACCTCGATGCCTCACGCGTGAGGGACCCCAAGCGCTTGGATGCCTTGTTGCTTGCGCTGGCGATTGCGGTGTTGTGGGTGTATGAACTGGGTGAAAATGTGCTGAGGGACAAACAACGTCGAACGATTGACCCTGGCTACAAACGCCAACTCAGTGTCTTCCAACTGGGTTGGCGTCAGTTGCATCGTGCCTTGAGTTGTAGCTTGCCACTCACCTTCTCGTTGACACTCCACCCGTTCAAACCCGAACCCGTTAGGAATAGTGTTAGTTAATCAGCATCGCCATACTACTTCTTTCGGAGGACGACCATGTTGTCGCGTATGCTCCCTTGTCTTCTCA
>JALZHG010000514.1 GCA_030914045.1 Chloroflexota bacterium
TCCCTGAAGTGCTCTCCGCTGCTCGCAACCTGATGAGAATCTGGGCGCAGCGCCCTTCCAGCCCTTGCTGCAGCTGCACCGGGTCGTAGCCGGTATCGAAGACGAACAATGGGGCACGTCATCTCGCTCGGGCAGTTGGCTAAGCAGTCCCTTTACTTGTCAGCTGCGAGCATTCCGCGGACTTGGTTCCGAGACTGGATCAAGCAACTATCGAGAACTCTAGGTACTGGTGAGTGCTAACGGTGCGATGTCCAAGCAGTCCGCGAGGACCACACTTGGGGGTTTGTTTTGCAGTTTTGGCTATCGGAGCATCAATCTACTGAGGGCCTTGCACATCCAGCCTTGCTAATGGCACGCCCTCCCCGGTGGTCCTGTACTTTTGGAGGTTCTCGAGCTCGTGCAGTGCGTGGTAGAGCTGTCTGGATAGGTGAGCTTCGTAGCGGCTTATCTTCTCTAGCGTCTTGTCATCAGGCAGGATGCGCTCCCTCACCTTCCTGGATATTTCCTGCTCCACTTCCTCTTTTTTGTGCGCCGCGTGCCTGGCCTGATAGCCGGCTTCGTATGTGGCGGCCTCGAGCAGCTCGTCGGGGTCGAGAGAAGCGTGAGCTGCGATGGCCTCCACGCACCCTTGCACCTCGGCCACCTTCATGGCGGGGAGCTCCTCGATCATGGCGTCCTCTGGCACGCCGGGGAGATCGAGGGCCTCGTCGTCTATCTGCTCTCCCGCCGCCTTCTTTGCTTCCATAAGTACACCCCACACAACCGAGCTGGCGTCTGTCCCTTTCAAGGTCTTGTCGGGTCCGAGAGAGGGAAAGCGCCTCAAAGCGCTGTGGGCCCGCTTGTAGTGTTTGGCCTCGAAGCGGATGTCAACCGGGTGAGTGCTCTCAATCCCCTTGTGCCTTATAGCGGAGATAAATCGGTCCCGGTCGTGAATGTCGTCCTCTATCGTCTCCTGAGAGGTGGCGATAGCCTCGGTTTCGTAGCGGGTTACGCGGTGGAGCCTCCAGGAGAGGAGCGCCACGCGCTCTGCAAGGGTGACTTCCAGATGTCCCACGGGGGAAAGGTTCTCCATGATCCCATCGCGGTGGCTTTCCCAGTCCTCTCTTTTCTCCAGGCCTGGGATAATCGGAGCGGGGGAGCTTATGCCGTGTCGTGTTGCGTTCCAGCGCACGACCGCTTTACCCTGCGCCGTCTTAGGGCCTACTGCTTCACTGTTAGCTACCATCTCTTGTCCTTTCTTCTTTGATTCAGTCCTTACACGGCGGCTCTTCAAGCGGGCTTAACAACCTCCTCACCACCGGCCTGCTCGAGGATGGTGCAATCTCATTGGCTCGGATGAGTTCACGGTACTCTAGCCTCATGCAACATCTCCTTTCTTCGTTTCTTTCGTTTTCTTCGTAACGCTCACGCCCTCTTCCCCCTCCGGTTAGCCTCGTCCACCAGCGAGGGGAAGCAATCCTCGGCTCTCACCTCGATCCACTCGCCTCTGAAAGGATCGTGCAGGGCTATCCAATTCGGGTACTCGCTCCACCTGACCACCAAGCCTCGCCGGCCGGCCTCCTCGAGTTTGTGCTGCCTTCGGTCAACCAACTCCTCGCGGCTATTTTTGAGCGGAGCTTTCTCGACTACCCCCTTGGCCAGATCCAGGTAACCGCTCATTCGGGCCTCCTTCTGATACGGAAGCGGTACGAAATAGACGAAAGAAACGAAATAAGGTTCGGGCTGGCACATCTTTTTTCGTATATTTCGTTTAATTCGTAAACCCTCACGCCACAAACCACCTCTCTGCCTGTCGGCCTCCTGTCTTTTGAGTCTTCCGGCGCACGCGCCCGCCGGCGAGCAGCAAGCTCAGCGCCTGCGCTATCCGCTCGGCGCTCCTGTTGCGCCCGAGTAGGTGGGAGATCTCGGTCTTGGTCATGCCTTCCTTGCCCGCGGCCCGCAGAGCCTCGAGGATCTGGTCGGCCACTGGGTCACCCGTGGCATCCCCGAAGATGTAGCGGGCGCTTTTCTCCGAGTAGTCCCAAAGAGCCAGCGCCGCCAGGAGGTGCCCGCGCTCGATCTCGTGGGACTCACCCATCACCGCGTAGAGGGCGGCGAGGCGCACCACCTGGGCCTCCGCCCTGCCGACGACCGCCCCGAAGAGCCCCGGCTTGCCTTCCGAGAGTGGGCTGTAGACTTTGGGCCAGATCTCCCTCGCACTATCTGCCCACGTGACTTCCACCGGCGCAGCGCCAAACTCTAACGCTGAGGAGAGGCGCCTCACGAGTGGGGCGGTGTCCACCTTGTACCACTCGCCTCCGAACGGCAGCTCCTTGGAGCGCTTCACCAGAAGCCAGATAAAGCGGTTGGCGAAGCCGTTGGCAGCCTCTGTCTCGGTCAGGTGCCTCAAAAGCTCCGCCTTGGTGATGTGCCCAATTATGGAGATGTGGGCTTCGGTAGCCTTCATGGGGCTGTTCTTGGTGAGCGT
>JALZHG010000200.1 GCA_030914045.1 Chloroflexota bacterium
CCCTGGTAGAGATCAGCACCTGGTACGTCTTCCAACAAGGGCAGGCACACCGACCTGCCCCTACGATCTCGTCAGGAAATGAAACTTATTTGCAAGACGATCCACTGAGCGTAGTGAAGAATCTCAGATGTTGACGCTGCTCAACAGTCGAACATCTGCATTACCGCTGGCATTATTCAACAGCACCCTTGCTCACCTTCCTGAGATCCTTCGCTACGCTCAGGATGACAGGGGGGGTGCTTGGTCCTGTAACACCAAGCGTGACACGCTCACGTACCAAATAACACAAGCCGCATCACGTTTCACGTTTCACGTTTCAGAACCCTGCTTCAGCCCCAACTCCTCCAATACCTCCCCCGTATGCTCTCCCAGCAACGGCGGGTGCCTGCGTATCGCGGCCGGCGTGCTCGACAGCTTCAGGGGCGAGGCGACCATCTTTACCGCCCCTATGCCTGGGTGGTCTACCTCCCGTACCATCTCGCGGGCGGCTACCTGGGGGTGGCTCAGCGCCTGGGCTACGTCGTTCACGGGTCCGGCTGGCACGTCTGCCTCCTCTAGCAGCGAGAGCCATTCGGCGGTACTGCGTTGAGCGAATGTCTCTTCGAGCAGCGGCACCAGCGCAGACCTGTTCTCGACGCGGGCCGAGTTGGTGACGAAACGAGGGTCACTACTGAAGTCGGGGCGAGAGAGCGCGTCACAGAGGCGGCCCCATTGGCGGTCGTTCCCCACGGCGACGATGAGCCAGCCGTCATCAGTCGCGAACGCCTGGTAGGGCACGATGTTGGGGTGGGCGTTGCCGTAGCGCGGCGGCACTTCACCCGACACCAGGTAGTTACTGCCCACGTTGGCTAGCCATGCCAGGTGCGAGTCGAGCAGGGAGATGTCGATGTGCTGGCCCAGGCCCGTGAGGTCGCGCACCCTTAGCGCCGCGAGTATGGCCGAGAGGGCGAACATCCCGGCGGTGAGGTCCACTATCGCCACACCCACCTTCTGCGGCGGGCCGTCCGCCTGCCCGGTGAAGCTCATCACGCCGCCCACGCCCTGCATCACGAAGTCGTAGCCCGGCAGGTGCGACAGCGGCCCCGTGCGCCCGTAGCCCGAAATGGAGCAGTAGACCAGGCCGGGGTTGTCCCGCGAAAGCTGCTCGTAGCCGAGGCCCCACTTCTCCATCGTGCCGGTGCGGAAGTTCTCAACCAGCACCTGGCTGCGCGAGGCAAGCCGTCTGGCTACGTCCCGCCCCTCCTCGCTGTCGAGGTCGAGCACGACGCTGCGCTTGTTGCGGTTGCACGACAGGTAGTAAGCCGACTCCCCACCCTGGTACGGCGGCCCCCATCTACGGGTGTCGTCCCCCTCCGGCGACTCGACCTTTATCACGTCCGCCCCCAGATCGCCCAGCATCATCGTGCAATAAGGCCCCGCCAGCACCCGCGACATGTCCAGCACGCGGATATCGGCCAACGGCTGCGTGTTGCGGGCGGGGGTCTCTGAGAGGGGAAGCATGGCGCTGCAAGTATGTCACAGGCCAGGAGGGCAGTCAAGACGATTTGGGATTTGGGATTTCGGATTTCGGATTGCGTTAGAAGCTATCTCACCAACAAAAATCAGGAGATGAGCACCCAAACTCCCACCCTGTCATTTCGAACGTAGTGAGAAATCTCGTCCCTCTGCACCCAAATGCCACCTTTCTTTGAGCATCACAGCAGCGCAGCACCGTAAGAAAGAGGTAACATCCCGGTGAAGGACGAGATTTCTCACTACGTTCGAAATGACAAAGTCGGTACTGTGTCGCCACTACTCGGGACCGCTATTTGAGAGATCGCTTCCAGCAATAATGACAGAGACACGAACAGGCGACCTTTGGTAGAATATAGAGTGGATAAGCCGCAACACAGGCTCATAACCCAAATCCGCAATCCGAAATCCCACTTCCCAAATCCAAATCCGAGGACCCCATTGGCAAAGTTCTACTACGGCGGGCAGGCGGTAATTGAAGGCGTGATGATGCGCGGGCAGCGGCACATGGCCGTGGCGGTGCGCGCCCCCGACGGCAGAATCGTGCTGCACGAGGAGTCGCTGGAGAAGGGGCTGTACAAGAGCCCTCTGATGAAGCTGCCGTTCCTGCGGGGCGTGCTCGGCCTGTGGGACGCGTTGGGGCTTGGCATGCGCGCCCTCTTCTTCTCCGCGAACGTGGCCCTCGAAGAAGAGGAGGACCCCAAGAAGGTCAGCCACGAAGCGCAGGGGGCCTTAGCCACCACAGTATCCCCCATTGTGCCTGCTCCCACCGAAGCCGCCCAAAACGGTGCCAAAGAACAAACCGCCGGATCGAAGCCCAAGACCCCTGACGCCTTCAGTGGTGCGGTCGGCTGGACCACCGTGGCTATGGCGCTCGCGTTCATGGTGGGCATCTTCTTCGTGCTGCCCGTGCTGGCGGCGAGCGGCTTCGAGGCGCTTATAGGCACGCAATCGACGGTGGTGCACAACGTGGTAGAGGGCGTGGTGCGCCTGACGCTCTTCATCCTCTACATATGGGGCATCGGCAAGATGCGCGACATCCAGCGCGTGTTCGGCTACCACGGGGCCGAGCACAAGACGATCAACGCCTACGAAGCGGGCGCGGAGCTTACCCCCGAATCGGTGCAGAAGTTCACCCTGCTCAACCCCCGTTGCGGCACCACGTTTCTCCTGGTCGTGCTGCTCATGGCGACAATCGTGTTCATCCTGATTGGCAAGCTGCCTTTCGTCTTCATGGTGCTGTCCCGCATCGTGCTCGTGCCGGTGATCGCCTCCATCGCCTACGAGTTCATCCGGCTCATGGCGAACCTGTACGGCAACCCGGTCATCCGCGCCATCATGGCCCCCGGCATAGCCCTCCAGAAGATGACCACCCGCCCACCCGACCTCTCGATGATAGAGGTAGGCATCGCCGCCCTCACAGCCGTGCTGGTAGCCGACGGCGTGCTCCAATCCGCGCCTCTCCAAAGCGCCGAACGCGAACCCACCGAGGAGGCAATTGGTACGCTGGCGTGAGTGGCCGAGGGTTCATTCACCGCAGAGACGCAGAGGACGCGGAGATTACGCGGAGATGAATGGAGGGTGTTCTGCGTAGGGGCAACAACTTACTGTAAGATGCGGCTCTTCCCGGCACCTAAACGCTAACAAGCTCAGCGTAACCTCTGCGTCCTCTGCGTCTCTGCGGTGAAATTCTTTGTTCCTCCTAGTATGGTGAGGCTTCGGCTATGATCCATCGTCGCCTTGCCATAACCCCACATATCATGTAAAAGAGTGCTGGTTGCCTGTGCGACTTGCATTTTTCTTGGCGTGAGGATCGAGCTTTAGTGGGCCATACCGTTGTCATACTGATGGACTGCCTTGACCAGGCAGACGAAAAGAAGGGCTACTTCGCTCCGGGGTCGGAAGGGCTGTTCCTGCTGAGGCTGGGAGTGCTGCTGGCCGGGAGCGAGGAAGCGCGTGGGCGCGTGCTCCTGTGCCGCTTTTTGGCCGTGCCCGAAGGTGAGGCGGTAAGCAGCTACTCGGTGGCGGCCCAGGCGATGCGGCAGAAGCTGGAAGGCGAAGCCCTGGCCGCGCTGGCGGAGATAGAGGCCGAGTTGAGCAACGCCACCCACGCTCCGTCCAACGTGCACATCGCGCCCGTCGTGCGTGTGGCCCCCGAAAGCGAGTTAGCCCAGGACGCGCGCCACTTCCTGCGTGGCGAAGAGGGCACCCTGGCCCTGCTCCCCTTCCGCCGCCTTACCAAAGCCGCCAACCCGTGGATTCGCAAAGCGCTGCGCAACCCCCTCCCCTGCGACGTGGCCTGGGCGCGGCCTCCCGCCAACTACGAGGAAGACGCCGCGCCGGACAGCAAGACGAGCAGGCCGTTCCACAAGGGGATGAAGGTATTGCTACCCGCCCGCGGTGGCCCCCAGGCCGTGCTCGCGATGGAGATGGCGCGAGACCTGGCAATCGAGGTGGGAGCGCAGGTCACGGTGTTGCACGTCCTGCAAACGATGCCCGAATTGGCGCGGGCCACCGAGGAAGCGCCCTTCGCTGAGTTCATGGACGAGATGGAGCGAGCCGAGCGCCGCAACAATCCCCGCGCCAGGCGTTTCGAGCGCGCCTTCGTGGTGGGCGAAGACCCCCAGAAAAACATCATCAGGGCGGCCGCGGGCCAGGACCTTATCATCATGGGCACCGGGGGCCGAGCGGCGGCCGACCTGGGCAGCTTCACCGAGGGCGTGGCGCGGGGGGTGGCCTCGGCGGTGGTGGCTATCAAGACCAAGACGCCCGTCATGCCGGAGGTCCAGGCAGCCCGCGCCCGTGCCCGCAGCCGCATGCACGCTATCGCCCCCGAAGCCCTTTCGCTGCTAGTGGACAAGTGGTTCGCGGAGAACACCTTCGACGCGGGCGAGTTCTCCGACCTGCGCCGCATGCTGGAGTTGAAGCGCCAGCAGGGAGTGACCATCTCGCTGGGCCTGCCCGCCCTGAATGAAGAGGCCACCATAGGCGAAGTGATCTCGGTGCTCAAAAGGACGCTGATGGAGGAGGTGCCGCTGGTAGATGAGATCGTGCTGATCGATTCCAACTCCACCGACCGCACCCGCGAGATCGCCGCCGAGCTTGGGGTACCGGTCTACATCCACCAGGAGGTACTGCCGGAGGAAGGCGCTCACAGCGGCAAAGGCGAGGCGCTCTGGAAGTCGTTGCAGGTGCTCAAGGGCGACATCGTGGCCTGGGTGGACACCGACGTGGTGAATATGCAGCCCCAGTTCGTGTACGGCCTGGTGGGGCCGCTGCTCAGGGAGCCGCGCATCGGCTACGTGAAGGGCTACTACCACAGGCCGATACGCACCGAGCGCGCCATGCAACAGGAAGGCGGCGGGAGAGTGACCGAACTCACCGCGAGGCCACTCATCAACCTCTTCTTCCCCCTCTTGTCGGGCCTGGTGCAGCCCCTGGCTGGCGAGTACGCGGGCCGTCGCAGCGTACTGGAGAAAATACCCTTCTTCTCCGGCTACGGGGTGGAAGTCGGCATGCTGATAGACATCCTGGAGAACTTCGGCCTAGACGCCATAGGCCAGGTGAACCTCGAAAGCCGCGTGCACCGCAACCGCCCGCTGTCGGACCTCTCCCTCACCGCCTTTGCCATCGTGCAGGTCATCATGGGCCGAGTGGAGCGCCGCCAGCGCACCGCTCTCCTCGAAGAAGTCAACACCACCATGAAGCTAATCCGCTTCGAGAAGGACCACCTCTCCCTCGAAGTCCGCAACGTCCGCGACGTAGAGCGCCCGCCGATGTTGGACGTAGCGGGGTATTGGAACCACAAGTAGACGAAAACGCAGTGACTCAAAGAACGCGCTAGGATTAAGCATGTGTTCTAAGCTTGAGATTTCGCTGTTACCTTGTACCACATAAGGTATATTGATGACCTGATCATCACGATAGTGCTTATTGGCCCTAGACAAACCTCTCTGTTCTGCTCAGCGACCTGTATTAAGCAGAACAGTCTTTTTAGGAGGACTAACCCATGAGGAAAGGTGCCAAATGGTTCGGAGCCGTTCTCGTTCTCCTTTTGCTCTGGGAGTTAGCGTGGGTTGGCATCATCTTGATGCAAAGCCGCTGTAGTGGTGGTACATGCGTGATTGAGAAGAATCTTGTGTTGCTTTATTTCGTACTCAGTCTAGCAGCGTTCGTAGCTGTTTATGTTCTTCGCTCTCATCTGGAGATACCAAAGAGTTGGAATACGGCGTTATGGATTGTAATGGTCTTACATGTTGTCTGGGTTGTAGAGATAAATGGTGAGCAAACAATAAATGGCAATGTAGAGACTAATGAAGCCGCGATTGATAGCTTAGTCATGGCAGCAGCACTCTTTGTTGCTAGCCTGTGGTGGTTCATAATCGAACGAAGGTCGCAGGCCAATACCGGCAACTAAATGCGCTGGCTACAGAGAGCGAAGTCCGCCTGCTCCCACTGCCACCTTACGCCAGGTAATAGTTAGAAACTACAAAAAGGACCAGCGTACAATATCACGTACGCTGGTCCTTTTTGTACTCTACAAACCATTCCCCTGCGTTCTCGTCTCAATCACGCTTCAGACTACGGCGACGGCGTCCTGGTTGGCGTGGGCGTGACCGTGGTAGTAATCGTGCCTGTCACCGTGGGGGTCGTAGTGCCCCGCGTGCCTGTGGGCGTGACGGTGCGGGTACCCACTGTGGGCAGGGCGGTATTTTCGGCGGTAGGTATCGCGGCTGTGGTCGTGGGCGCGCCCCTGGTGGGTACCGCAGCGGTCGCCACCGTGGTGCTACCCGGCGCGCGAGTAGCCGTCTGGCCTGCAGGGGGAGCCGTCGGCGCGGGAGGTGCGCCCCCGTCGGCCGCCGGGAAGAGCCTGTTCACCTCTCTGCCGAAGTTGTCGTAGAGCACGGCGAGGTCGTAAGGCTGCCCGTCCCACATGGCCGTGCTGCGGAACATATACAGGTCGGTAGCGGTGTTAGTGCCCGCGCCCGCGTTCACGTTGACCGAGGCG
>JALZHG010000032.1 GCA_030914045.1 Chloroflexota bacterium
CCTCTAGAGCAGGCTCTACGGACACATCGTGTGCTCTCCCCTGTGCTCCTTCCAACCTGTATAACCTTGTTCTTGTGCCTAAATCTACCCCTTACCTTTATTAGACACCCTCTCAGGATGACAGGGTGGAGCATGATCCTGCTATCCTACTCAGGTGCAGCTGGAACAGTAAAATCGACCCCTTTGCGCTTACCTGCTGATGCAGCTTATAATCTCAGTACCCCTTCACCCGGTGCGCGATGCAAACCATTACTGACCTCACACAAAGACAACCCACACCCGCCGTGCTCACCATCGGCTCGTTCGACGGAGTGCACCTGGGCCACCAGGCGCTCATAGCAAGCGTGGTGGAGAGCGCCCGCGCCCGAAACGTCGCAGCCGTGGCCCTCACCTTCGAGCCTTCCCCGCGTGAGGTGCTGCGGCCCGAACTGTCCCTCGCCTACCTGACGCGCCTGCCGCAGAAGCTGGAGCTGCTGGGCAGCCTCGGCCTGGACGAGACGATAGTGGTGCCCTTCACCCAGGAGCTATCGCGGGTACAGGCCCCCGACTTCATCGCCATGTTGCGGCAATACCTGCCCTTCGTAGAGATGTGGGAGGGAGAGGGCTTCGCGCTGGGCCACGGCCGCACCGGCAACACCGACGTGCTGGCCCGGCTGGGCGAGGAACTGGGCTACACGCTACGGATAGCCCCGCTCGTGAAGGTCGAAGGCGAGCCGGTGAGCAGCACCCGCGTGCGCCAGGCAGTGGCCGAGGGTGACGTGGAGGCAGCCGCCCGCCTGCTGGGCCGTCATTACGGCGTGCCGGGCGTGGTGGTGCATGGCTCCAAGCGAGGCCGCGAGCTGGGCTACCCAACCGCCAACCTCGACACCCCACCCAACCAGGCCATCCCCGCCGACGGTGTGTACGCCACATGGTGCGTGCGCCCCGCCACCGGCGAAACGCTGCCCTCCCTCACCAGCATCGGCGTACGGCCCATGTTCGAGAACGACGTGCGCCTGGTGGAAGTCTACATCCTCGACTACGACGCCGACCTGTACGACGAGACTCTTACCGCCCAGTTCGTACACTACCTGCGACCGCAGCAACGCTTCGACGGCCTGGAAGCCTTCATCGCCCAGATGCGGAAGGACGAAGCAAACGCCAGGAAGCTGCTAGGCGTACGGTAAGCACCCCAAACAGCTTTCACTCCATGCGCGGGATGTGCTGTAGCTTGTCGGGGTTGACCACGGTATAGATGCCCTGTATCAGCCCGTCCGCGACGTCGAGCGACAGCACCGTGTACGGCTCTCCCTCGACGTAGCAGACTATCCCCGGCTGGCCGTTCACGGTCGCTACGCCGGCGGAAAAGCCGGGCGGCACTTTGCTCAACACCCCGAAGATGAAGCGGGCGACGTTGTCAGCCCCGTACACGGGCCTGGTGGCCGCTTTAGCTTTGCCTCCGCCGTCCGAGTACAGCACGATGTCCTGCGTAAGCAGCGAGAGCAGACCTTCCATGTCGCCGTTCGTGCAGGTCTGCATGAAGGTGTGGGTCATCTGCTCGCGCTGCTCCGGCGTGGCGTTGAAGCGGGGGCGGCGCTCGGCAAGACGCTGCTGCGCCCTTCGCACCATCTGGCGGCAGTTGGCCTCGCTCTTGTTCACTATGCGGGCTATCTCCGCGTAGTCATAGTCGAACACCTGCCGTAAGAGGAAGACCGCCCGCTCCTCAGGAGAAAGACTTTCCAGCAGCACCAGGAAGGCCATAGAAAGCGAATCTGCCAACTCCAACTCCTCGGTAGGATCGGGGGTGCCTTGCTCGACAAGAGGCTCCGGCAGCCACGGCCCCACGTACACCTCCCGCCGCACCCGCGCCGAACGCAACTGGTCGATGCACAGCCGGGTGACCACCGTGCAGAGATAGCTCCTGGGCGAGCGTACCGCTTGCTCGTCGCTGTTCTCGGTTGCGCGGTGCCAGCGCAGGAACGCCTCCTGTACCACGTCCTCCGCGTCGGCCACACTGCCCAGCATGCGGTAGGCCAGCGAGAAGAGCAGCGGGCGATGCTCGTTGAAAGCCTCCGTCGAGACCATCTTACCTCCCCACCATTCCTTCTACTCTCAAGTAGGCACTCACCTCTATCGGAATGTTACCCTTGCAGAACCAAGTCCCAGCCTTGTCCTTTCGAACGCAGTGAGAAATCTCGTCCTTCACCACCCAAGTCTCACCTTTCTTTCAGCCACACGGTACCACAAGAAGGAGGAAACATTGTGCTGAAGGACGAGATTTCTCACTGCGTTCGAAAGGACAAGGGCCGACTCTGGTGCTCGTCATGTGGCATGCTCCCCTATGAGTCTGAACGTGCATCAGCTACCCGTAAGCTGGTACTCCGGCTGCGGCGTTCTCCGGGTCTCAGGGGATATGTGCCGCGACTCCTCCGGCGCGCCCGCCAGTACCATCTGCGCTGCCGTCCGCGCGCTCGCCAGGGCCGCATCGAGCAAGCTGCCTTGCTTGCCAACCCAATCGCCCACCACGTACAGGTTCGGGACACCGGGCACCTCTGGTCCGGGGCGGCCCTCCAGTCCGGCATGCGCCGCCAGCGACATCGCATTGATGACCGTCATCCTGGGCAGGTAGCTGCGGGCCACGACTTCCTCGCGCCAGCCGGGCTGCATCAGGTCGAGTAGGTGCTCCAACTCCTGCTCGTCCTGCTGAGGCGTCTCTTGCGCGTCGGGGTGCAGGTACTTGATAAGGTGCAACATCACCTGGCCTTCGGGTGCGAGCCTGGCATAGTCAGAATGTACCGACACATACAGCGGCGCGTCAAGCCCAATGCCGAACCTGTTGCCCGGCTCCGGCAGGCGGCGCAGTCCGAGGTTGAGGCAGGCAGCGCGCACCGGCTTCGCGGCAGTCGCCCATTCACGCAGCGCCGTATTCTGCCCGCCCTCGATGAGCTTGCTGGCCGTAGAAGGGTCGGTGGCGACAATAACCGTGTCAGCGGTGTGGACCTCGCCGTTCGCCAGCTTGACCACGTGCCGCGTCCCATCGTAGCAGACCGACTCCACGCTGCCGCCGGTCACGATCTCCAACCCCTGCTCGACAGCCCCGCGGCGCATGCCATCCACCAGGGTCTGCCAGCCGCCGTCCATGTACAGCACGTTGCCCTTCGCGTAGACTTTGAGTTGGGCCAGGAACTCGTCAACGCTCTGGTATTCGGGCGCGTTCGTGTAGGTGATTGTGCGAGCCAGCGCCTCGATGAACGCCCTTGCGTCCGGCTGCCGGAACTCGGTATCGAGCCATTCGCGGAGCGTGACGTGTGCGTAGTCACGTGGCCTGAGCAGGAGTGCCTTGCTGAAGAACCCCAGCAACTCCATTTTAGCGGCCCTGCTGAGCACCTTGCTGCGGAAGAACGACAGCCCATCGGCCGGGAGTGAGTAGAGTTCGCCCCCATCGTAGACGCAGCCCTTCGGCTTAGGCTTACGGCCCGTAGGCACCACCCCGAACTCGCGGAGTACCTTGCGGGCCTTCCCGCCCAGGTACAGCGCGTGCGGCCCCATGTTGAACCGGAAGCCGTTGACCTCCTGCGTGCGCGCCCGCCCACCCAGGCTAGCTGCCTTCTCAAAGAGGGTTACGCTCTTGCCAGCCCTCGCCAGGTAAGCCGCCGCGGTCAGCCCCGACAGCCCGCCGCCCACTACTATAACGTGCGTATCTTTGCTTTCCATCTCTTGTACCTCCTACGATATCGAGATTTCGATTTCGTGTTCCGTACATGAGACGAGATAGCCCCACTGTCTGTGACAATGGTTAAGGATTAATGACTATAGTTCTTCAGACCGTTGGGCAACCAAGATGAGTGGATACCCTCCTTGGTTCCTTCTGTTCTGGTTAGCTGAAACATGATGTGGGTTAGACCCAGTGCGAGAGGCAGGTGCAGAAAGGTCCAGTTAACCATAATAGCCAGTGGAAGGAGGCGGGCGACCGCCTCGCTCGCCCGAATTATGCTTATTCCTCAAGCGGGTTCTTGACGAAGGAGAGAAAATCGAGGCCGAGAGTGGTTGCGTACTTGAAGTCGTACTTGATGAGGCGAATGTAGTCAATCCCGGCGATCTTATCAGAGTGAATCAAGCTGTTTGTATATAGGTCTCGGAGCAAGGTATTTCTGAAGTTAGCATCATCCGCTAATGGAGGAAATACATACTGCCAGAAGTTATCGCGGGCTTGGTAGTCTATGCCAACTAAAGTCTGATTAACAGCCGACGGATCTGAGTGGGGATTTGGGTGTAACTGATAGAATAGCTGTTCCCAATCCTCTGCCCAGTCTATAAGGTATGCAACCATCTCGTTATCTAAGTATCGGGAAATATAATCACGAGGAGCGGCGAAATACTCAAGAACACGCAAGTGCCAGGGACTAAAATCTGAGATTAGGCGCAGGTATATGAGCAACTTATCTTCGTCCGGCGCTTTAGGCAGAGTAGAATTGAGCACGGCATTACGTAGAACTTTGCGCTTCTCCTCTTGGGAGGTACGTAAGGCAACGGGAATTGCGCCTAACAGTGTGGTTGTAAAAGCTTCGCGCGTTGCAGGGTCTTCAATATTCAGTTCCGGTCGCCTTTGTTGGAGATCCTTAAGCCCATCCTCAACCATCTGATACCAGTCAGCCGCACGAGCCTCAATGGTAGGTCTGACCATCGAGCCAACAAGGCCTGCCAGGAACGAGCCCATAGCACCAGCGAGTACACCACCGTAGCCAGGTGCAATAATATCACCTGCAATCGTTGCGGCAGTCGGTAGGGCAGAGCTAATTGTAGCATCTCGAAGGTCCTGCTTGTTAATACGAGGTGGTTTGCTATAGTTCTCATCTTTGGCAGCCATAGCAACTCCTTGGAAGGCGAGTTGTTCATAGTATGGGAACCTGTGTATTGCATGAGGATGTACGAAATGTTGCGATTTGGCGTTGCAGAGTTCTGTTAATCCGTTTCGTAACTTCCAGCGTATGCTTAATCAGGACGATATAGAGACAACAAATAAGAGCTAGTCCGCTCCTTTCCTCCTTAGTTAAGAGAAACCCCGCTGCCGGGAAACAGTGGGGTTTCTCTTTGCCTCTTTACTTGTGACAGTAGCTTGCGAGCGATTTTAAGTCGCTTAGTTCTACGGCTCCAGGGCGTTCACGAACCAACCGATGCCGGGGGTGTTGCTCCTGGGTGAGGGGTAGTGCTGGCGGAGCTTGCCGATGCTGTACGGGTCGATGGGCACGCTGTTGGCGTCCATCAGCGCATAGTGGAGGTGCAGTACGCCCCTGCCCGCGCCCGTGTCGCCCGCCCACCCGAGGAACTGGCCCCGCTTCACGGCTACGGTGCGCGACTGCGAGCCAAGCGGGATGCTCTTGTCGATGCTGGCGAGGTGGCCGTAGTACGTGTAGTACTTGCTGCCGTTGATCTTGTGCTCGACCCACACCGCGTTGCCCTGGCGCGAGGTGCAGTTGCCGCAGGCAAGGCCGTCGGCGGAGGCGATCACGGCGAAGGTCTGCCAGCCGCCCACCCTGTTCACGTTGCCATTGATGTAGTCGATGCCGCCGTGGTAGCCGCCGGAGCTGGAATAGTACCAGCCCGACAGGATGTTCATGCTGTCCGAAGCCTCGAATGGCAGAGTGAGGAACTGGGTGACGTTGGAGCGAATGGGAGCGTTCTGCGTGCGCGCCGAAGCGGTCTCGGAAGCCACGGGGGTAAGCACCGCAGCCGCGATAGCCACGACCGCGGCGGTGGAAGCGAGCACGCTGCGAGCGCGGGTGAAGAACGAACGATTGGAGCGAGCGATACGCATTTAAGACAGACCTCCGTCATGATAGAGCTATGGTGTGTCACGCGCTTTCACAAGGCCCTCAGCATAAGCGAGCGGCGAAGTTGACGTAACGGGCAGATTATAACCAGGTACTGACGCTCGAATCCAGCTAAAATTGCCGATTCAAGCAAGATTACTGCAACGTTACGACAGCCGCTACGTAACGTTACGTATGTAACAATGTGGCAACTACGTAGAAAACGTGAGGCCAAAGATGTACTACGTAGGGGCGGATTTGGGAATGGGGATTTCGGATTTCGGATTTACGGCGTGTCCAAATAGAGCCGTGGGGGAATTCGCAGTCCCAATTCTGCACATTGACCCCCGTCTACCGGCAAAGGTATAATCGGGATGCAGTCCGAAAACGCTGTAGTATTTCTTCAGGTAAGACTACAACGTTCCGGTACTATCACGCTTTCATACATTGGTGGATACGGAGGGCCATAGTTGCAATCGCTTCAACGCTTTGAACAGTTCGTGGAACGGTTGATGGAGGGGTCGTTCGCGCGCCTCTTCCGCTCTCCCATCCAGCCCGCAGAGATCGCCAAACGCCTGGAGCGGGAGATGGAGGCCAGCCCCACCATCAGCGTCGGCCGCACCTACGTGCCTAACCACTACGAGGTCTTCCTCCACCCCGACAACTTCACCGAGTTCGAGCCTTTTCGCCACTCTCTAGAGCACGAGATGGCGGAGTTCATTTCCTCCCTGGCAGCCGAACGCGGTTATTCACTCGTGTCGCGCCCGAAGGTGATACTCCAACCTGGAGACGACGTTCCGAAGCGTGGCATAGAGGTGACGGCCCAGCTAACCGACCAGCCCGCATCTCAGGCCCTCGCCGGGGTGGCAGGCGCGCCCACTATGCGCACGAACAGGCCGCCCGTGCCCGTCGCCGGGGTCGCCCAGGAAGCACCCGACGCCTCCATGCCTCGCACCCAGGCCATGCCGGTGCGTCCGCAACCCCACCCGATGCCCAGCATCAAGTCGAACGCCCCGCAGCCTCCCGCCTCGTTGCAGCCGTTGGACGGCGACATGGCGGGGCGCACCTTCCCGGTGACCAAGACCCTGCTCACCGTGGGCCGCGGCCTCGACAACGACCTCGTGATAGACGACGCGCGCGTGTCCCGGCACCACGCCCAGGTGGTCTACCGCCACGGCCACCACCTATTGCGCGACCTGCGCTCCACCAACGGCACCTTCGTCAACAACCAGCCCATCGAAGCTGTGGTGCTCGCCCCCGGCGACCTGATCTCTTTCGGAGGCTTTGAGATACTTTTCAAGCAGGAGTGACGCTGAAACGTGAAACGTGAAACGTGATGCGGCTTGAGGAACGTAGTAACCAACAAGCCGTCCTGGTACTGTAACCAACATCACGTTTCACGTTTCACGTTTCAGAACCCATGCCCGACCTTCAGACCTTACCATTCGATATATTCATCCTGGCGCTGCGTATTTCCTTCATCGGACTTATCTACCTCTTCCTGTTCCAGGTTATGCGCGTGATTACGCGCGATTTGCGACAAGCCCCGCCCGCCGAGAGTCTGCAACCGCGCGCCAGGTACGGACGGCTCGTGGTCGTGGAGTCGGGCGGCAGCCGCCTCGCGCCTGGCACCATATTTACTTTGCAGGCCGTCACCTCGATTGGGCGCAAGCCGGATAACACCATCGTGCTGGACGACGAATTCATCTCCGGCGAGCACACGCTGCTGAACTGGCGCGACGGCCGAGCCTGGGTGGAGGACGTAGGCTCCACCAACGGCACCTTCCTCAACGAAGCCGAGGTGACGCGCCCCACCGCCGTATCGGAAGGCGACGTCATAGGCGTGGGCGGCGTGCGCCTGAAATGGACCGAGACGTAACACGTAACACGTAACACGTAACGCGTAACTCGTTATAGGTTAAGAGTGGCAGTTTACGGGTTACGTGTTACGCGTTACATGTTACTAGAAGAGGCTAACTATGGGTAACAGGGACAAGAGCGATATAGAATTTGAGCCGAACTGGCCCGTGAGGCCGGACAGGCCGCGCCCGGAGCAGAACCGGCCCAGGCTGGACCCGCCGGAGCCACAGGCTGGCGCTAACCAGGGTGGGCAGGGGCGGCCGGTGGGCGGCGGTAGCTTCGGGGACACGGAGATACAGCCTTCCAAGTGGACTTCGCACCCTACTTTCCACTCCGGCCAGCCGGAGGCGCGCAACAGCGCCGGAGACACCAGGGAGACGCAGGTTATCCCGGTGGTGGGGCCTTCTCGGTTTGACAACGGCAGGCCGGCACCACCGCAGCCATCACCCCAGCAGGCGCGCGTCGCACAGCCCCCACAGGGCAGGCCGCAAACGCAACCCCAGCCGCAACAGCCGCAGCCGCGCCCGCAAGCCATACGCACCCAGCAGCCCAGCGGCTCGATGCCCAGCGCGGCACCCAATCAAGCCCCACCGAATAGGCAACCGGTGCCCCCACAGCGCGGGCAGCAGTACGACGATTTCGACTACGCGCCCACTACCGCCTACATCCCACCCGATAGCTATGAGGGATATGACGCTTACGATCCTTACGAAGCGGACGGCTACACTACTCCTCATACGCGCCAGCAGACCGGACAGCGCAGGCCCGTGCCTCCGAGCCAGGCAAGGGGCGGCAGACAGCCCATGTCCCCGGTGCCCGGTTTTGCGCTCAAGCAGGACGAGGTGAAGCGCAAGCCGAGGTGGCGCTGGATCGTGTGGGCCTTCACGGGCGTGCTGGCGATTGCGGCTATCATCGTGGTGGCAGTGTCACTTGCCTGGCAGGGTCAGTACGCGGGCAAGATTTACCCTGGCGTGCGCGTGCTCGACATTGACCTGAGCGGCAAGACTCAGGACGAGGCCCGCAAGCTGCTCAACGACCACGTACAGGCTTTCGTAGCGCAGCCCCTGGTGCTCAAGTGGAACGACAAAGAGTGGCGACCGAGCGCCGACGAGATCGGCCTGAAGGTGGATGCAGGCTCCACGGTGAACGAGGCGTTCCAGATAGGTCGCAACGCCGACTTCTTCGGCAACGTCGAGCAGCAGTGGCTCTCCTCGCAGGCGGGCTACAAAATCCCTCTCAACGTGCAGTTGAGCGAGCCTGCGCTCCAGGAGTACCTCACCGAGGCGGTCGCCAGCGAGACGGACCAGGAGCTTTTCGAGGGCGACGTGCGCCTGAACGGCACCGAGGTAGTGGCGCTGCCGGGCGTGGAGGGCCGCCGCCTCGACGTGTACGGCACCATAGTCGCCGCCCGCGAGCACCTGGCAAGGCTGGAAGCGGAGGCCGTGATCGACCTGCCCGTGGAGGTGACCCAGCCCGCCGTCAACGCCAACGAGGTGGAGGAGGTCCGCAAGCTCCTCACCGTGCGCGTCAGCAGCCCCATCACCGCTACCGCCGCCGACAAGAGGTTCACCCTCCTACCCGAGGCGATGGTGCGCTTCACCGTCATCGAGCGCAACCCCGACCGCACCGCCGCCCAGCACGTGACATTGGGCTGGAACGACCGCGAGTTGAAGATACTCGCCGACAGGTGGGCCGCGGAAGCCAAGCGCAGCCCCCTCAACGCCAAGTTCGACTGGCAGAACGGCGCGGTGAGCGTGGTGCGCGAGTCGATAGAGGGGCTGGAGGTGGACCCCGCCGCTGTCGTAACCGCCATCAAAGAGCATGCTGACAAACCCGATGGCCGCGAGTTCCCCATGCCCGGCAAGGTAATCACCCCCACCGTGTCGAGCAAGGACATCGGCGCGCTCGGCATCAAGGAGGAGATAGCGTCCGGCACCTCCACATTCAAAGGCTCGTCGCCGGAGCGTGCCACCAACATCAGGGTAGCGGCCGACCTGCTCAACGGCACCGTGGTGGCACCCGGTGGCACCTTCTCGTTCCTGGAGACGATGGGCGGGATTGACGAGGCGCACGGCTTCGTGCCCGGCTACGTGATCGCGGCGGAGCGGACGCAGCTAGGCGTGGGCGGTGGGGTGTGCCAGGTGTCCACCACCATGTTCCGGGCCGCCTTCTGGAGCCAACTAGACATAACTGAGCGCAACCAGCACTCCTATCGCGTCGGCTGGTACGAGGCGAACGGCGAGCCGGTGGGCTTCGACGCGGCGGTGTTCGACCCCGGTGTGGACCTCAAGTTCGTCAACACCACGCCCGGCTACATTCTCATCAAGGCGGGCACCACCACTGACGCGTTGGTCGTGACCCTCTACGGCACCAAGCTGCCCGGCGAAGTGAAGCTGGAAGGCCCCGCCATCAGCAACCGCGTTCCCGCCCCGCCCGACGTGTACGAGGTGGACCCACGCCTGCCCGCGGGCACCAGGAAGCAGGTGGAGACCGCCCGTGGTGGCCTCGACACGGTAATCACCCGCCGCATCATCGTACCCGGCCAACCTGACAAGCTAGACGAGTTCCACAGCCACTACCAGGCGTGGCCCAATTGGTACGTCGTCGCGTCCGAGTCGCAAGTACCACAGGGCGCGCGCAGGCCGGAGGTAGCACCCACAGCCGCACCCTGACTTGCCGGCGTGCTCTTTACTCTTTAACCCAAAGCAGGTGAGACATGCCACAGACGTTCCGTTCCAGGGGTTGTCTCATAGGCGGAGTGCTGCTCATGCTGCTGGCACTCCTCTCCTGCGGGGGGCTGTACCTGCTCCTTAGCCCGGGGAAAGCCCCTGACCCTATAGCAGAGTTGAAGCAGTTGCCGGTATATCCAAATGCAATTACAGTGCTCTATTACGATCCCACTACAGATACTGGCTACAACAGCAATCCAGCCTTAAGCTCTGGCCCTGGCTCAATAGCCATATCCAGGTTTGGCACAATGTCGCTGCGGGCTCCGGACGATAAGGAGATGGTCCTGGACTTCTATATGAATGCATTTCGCAGTAGAGGCTTTACCTGTGATGTTGTATCGAATAGCCCATACACTGGGATTTTATCTGGAAGCTGCCGCAGAATGGACCAGGGCATACCAACGCTAGTAATCAATCTCCCGTCGGTAGAAATCCACCAACCGGTTAGCTGGCGCATAGCAGGGATAACGGTTATCAGACCTGACATAGGCCCTCCTCTTACCGACCTGAATATATCCTACGAATATATCCGGGTACAGTAGGCGAGATATGGCCGCCGAACTGAGTTATGTTAGTATACTATTGAGGAAGAGGGCGCTTCAGAAACGGGCGCGCCATGACGCGCTAGAGGGCTAACAGGTCAGGGTAGGTGAGAGATGCCTCACAGATTCCGCTTCAGGGCCGCTAAAGTCGCCAGGCTGGTCGCGCTGGTGGCGGTCCTCCTGTGCGTCGGTGTGTTACTGCTGCTGGGGTGGCGGCGCGCCATGCTGGCAACGTCAGAGTTGAAGCAGTTGCCCGTGTACCCAGGCGCCATGTCGGTAAGCTTCGGCACCAGTGCTAGCTGTATATCCAGCATCGAAGACATGGCAAGCGTGTCAAGTTTCGCCGACCTCACCTTTAACACCACCGACGAGCCGGATAAGGTAGTCGCGTTCTACGTGCGGGAGCTTAGCAAGAGAGGGTGGACTTGCAGTCTCAACGAGGGCTATCGCGCCTCTATCGAACCCCTGGCCGAGTGCGGCAAGTCGGGCAACAGAGTACCTCAATACAAACTGTTCAGTTGGCAAGAACCCAGGTCCGCGGCGCAAGGGTACGGTCTTAGCGCTTCGCAAGTGTCGCGCCGCGTTAGCATATACGAGCAAGAACGGGCTAGCGGGTCTGAGAGCAAGCGCATATCCCTATTTTATTCCTACTTTCGATTCCGCAGGTAGGGCATATCGCTGCCGAACAGTTACTCGGCGTAGAGCACGGCCTCCCATAGAGGAAGCCAGGTGAGATATGTTACGTAAGTTCCGCTCCAGGGGTTGTCTAATTACAGCGCTTCTAGTCGGGCTGATGGCGCTACTCTCCTGTGGCGGGCTGTTCCTGCTCGTAACGCCACGGCCCGCGCCCGATGCCCATGCGGAACTGAAGCAGCTACCACTTTATGCAGGCGCTCAAGACGTAAGCTACTTCCCCGGTGGCCGCTTACCTAACATGCCGAGCGCGTCCGCAGGTACAACCATCTGGTTCAGTACGTCGGTCGGCTACGGGACCACCAGCAGTACGAGTACGATCAGCGCGGCAAGCGGGGCAGCAATGTCCTTTGACACCCTTGACGAGCCGCAAAAGGTATTTGCCTACTACCTTGCCGAGTTCGACAAAATAGGCTGGGACTGTTTCTCCACGGGTATTGGTGCGGGCACGGGCAGCGGCACCGCGAATTGTACCAGGCTGGACCAGGGTCTCCCACAACTGGTATTCACAGGCCCTCAAGCCCCTGCGCCCTGGGTTGAGATAAGCATGCCTGTGAGCATGCGTAGCGCCCGGATAGACGCGTACAAGGTCGAGCCGGACGAGGCGCAGACGCGTGTCGATATCGACTATGAAGTGCTGGTCGTCAGGTAAGGCACGCGGCTGCCATATTCAGGCGAGTACAAGTTTTGCGGAATGTTTGGAAACCCGGTAGAGGCACCCCATAGAGCTTACATGAACGGGGATAGAGTGCTCCTGGTACCTGCCCAGCCACGGGCAAGGCTATCCTCACGTGTGGTTCACCAGAACAGTTGGAGTTGAATTCCTGGTATAATATGCACGTAGTTCGTGAAGACCTACGTACAAGCCCCCGATTACTGTGCCGTCCGTTACTATAGCTAAGATAGCAGCTAAGACAGCACACTATCGGCTCATGTCATTTTCCAGGAGGCCGCATGCGCACGGTACGTTCCTTTTTGTTCGTCGTTCTCACCCTGCTGGGCGCCGGTGCATTCGCGTCAGCCTCTGGAAGGCCGTTACTCCCAGCACAGGCTGCGGCCCACGTCGCCAAACAACCTGCGCCCTCCTCTGAGCAGTCACAACCTTCTGCCCCAGCGGCAGGTTGCGAGTTTATGGGTAGGTTTGCTTCCATACCCGCGCCGGGCGATTATAGCGTTCTCAAGGCCGTAGACGGCTCCGACCCCAGCAACATCTGGGCTGTAGGCACGTACGGCGGTAAGACCGGTCCGGAACCCGATGACACATACGAGCGTCTCCTGGCCTTCCAGTGGAACGGCAAAGAATGGGTTCATGCACCTATAGACTCCCCGTACTCGGAATCTCCTCATTACGAACGGCTGAACGCTGTTGCGGCCCTCGCCCCAGACGACGTTTGGGTTGTTGGGGCCGGTGGAGATGGTTTCGACTACGACCCGCGCATTTGGCACTGGAATGGCACAATGTGGCAGCGTAGCGAAAACCCCGAGTTTGCCGATGCGACGTTGCACATGGAGCTTTTCGCAATCTCCGCGGCCTCGCCCAATGACATCTGGACTGTGGGCACCAGCGAGTCTAACAACGGTTATTACTATCCTCTGGTGGGCCATTGGGACGGCACGTCCTGGAAGAGCATAGAGGTGCCCCGGCCACACTACGCACAAAACAGCTTGCAGGATGTGTCGGCGGTATCGAGCAATGACGTGTGGGTGGTGGGTCATGCCACGGGAGCAACTTACATCCTGCACTGGGATGGTGCGTACTGGGAGCTTGTCCCTGCTTACCCTGGGGCGGAAAATGAGGACTGGTACCTCTATGGCGTGCATGCGCTCGCGATAGATAACGTGTGGGTGGCCGGGCATTACTGGGAGGAGGGACATCTTTTCCCCCTGGCGGTGCACTGGGATGGCACAGCCTGGTCGCGCCAGGAACTACCCATCTCCGACCGGGAAGGGCTAATAATCAGCGACGTGACTGCTTCCGGGCCTGACGACGTCTGGATGACCGCAAATTACTACAACAGGAGTGTTGCGTTCCTGTTGCACTGGGACGGTGTGGAATGGACGGAAGTGCCCCACGAGGAACCCGGAACAAGCCCAAACAAGCTGGAGGCCGTAGAGGTGTTCGGCCCGCAAGACGCGTGGGCGGTGGGCTGGACGCGGTTCTCCCCGGAAAGCAAAGCGGTGATCCAGAGCGTGCGCCGCTTCACTGATGTATCCGCAACCGACTATTTCGCCGGGGCTGCTTTTTGCTTGGCAGACCGGGGCGTTATCTCAGGCTACGAGGGTTGTAGCTTCCGCCCCGGCAATCCTGTCTCGCGCGCGCAGCTAACCAAGATGGTAGTGCTATCCGCTGGGTGGTCAGAGCAGGCCCCAGGTAGTGCTACGTTCGCAGACGTACCGGAAGGCTCCACTTTCTACTCGTACGTAGAGACCGCCGCACAACACCAGCTGATAGGCGGGTACGAGTGCGGGAGGCGCGACGGTGAAGAGTGTGACGCCGGACGCCGACCCTACTTCAGGCCGAACGAGGGGGTCACCCGGGGCCAGGCGGCCAAGATAATAGCCACGGCCGCTGGGTTCGAGGACGATCCGGGAGCGCCCCTGTTCAGCGATGTGCCTACAGGCTCCACGTTCTATGAGTGGGTGCAACGCCTGGCGAAGCGACACGTCCTGGGTGGGTATGCATGCGGTAGCAGGCCCGACGAGCCATGCGACGAGCAGTCACTGGCTTACTTCAGGCCGGGCGGGCAGGTAACGAGAGGTCAGGCCGCCAAGGTCGTGGCTAATAGCTTCTTCCCGGAGTGCCCGGCAACTCCCACCCCAAAGTGAGGCAACTATGCGGAAAACCCCGCAGGCAGGCTCGTCTACGTAGCATAATATCTCAACAATACGCAAAAAGCATTAGAACCTGGACGTATTTCAGGCGTTATAATAATGTTACCGCATCAGAACGCATGCACTACCGCAGTATGCCCACAACTACCGTGAGGTAATTGGCGTTTCAGTTTGCCCGCGAAACGCCCACGTTTTCCCAGCACCTGGAATTAGGAGGAGACACTTGGACAAACAGAGGATCGTCAAACTTGGTGGAGTCGCGCTGCTGCTCGTAACCTCCCTACCGGCAGCAACGTACCTGCCCCAGGGGGTGGAGGCGGCGCCAGGCACGGCGACAGGCACCGTAGGCACAGTGGTGGCCCAAACGAAGGCACGCACCAACCAGGTCCCCGACGTACCACCCGATACCACTTCCTTCGCCAACGTATGGAACCGCACCGACGCGCTGGTGGCTTCCGGGGCGGTCAAGCGGTCGTGGCTGTGGGGCCCTCAGCCTTTCTGGACCACCCGCGAGCTGTACGTGGACGACCCCACCAACACCGAGAGCCGCCTGGTCCAGTACTGGGACAAGAGCCGCATGGAGATCAACAATCCCAACGGCAACAAGGCCGACCCCTTCTACGTCACCAACGGCCTGCTCACGGTGGAACTTATATCCGGCAAGATGCAGACCGGCAACAACACCTTCGAGGACCGCAAGCCCGCCCAGGTCAACATCGCCGGCGACTTTGACGATCCTACCGCTCCCACTTACGCCTCGTTCGTGGGCAAGGCCAACGCGGGCGGCGACCGCCCCGACGCCAACAGGATGGGGCAGAAGGTCATCTCGACCATCGCGCGCGACGGCGCCGTGGGCGAAGACCCTAGCAAGGGTCTAGTGCCCGGCGTAGAGGTCGCCTACTACGACGACGTGACCAAGCACAACATACCGAAGGCAATGTGGGACTTCCTCAACGCCTCTGGCCCCGTGCGCAAGGGCAACCAGACGGTGAACGAGCCGATCTCAAGCCCCTGGTTCTACGCCACGGGTCGCCCGATCTCGGACGCCTACTGGGGCAAGATCAAGATCGCAGGTAGGCCCACTGACGCGCTCATCCAGGCGTTCGAGCGCCGCGTGCTCACCTACGTACCCACCAACCCGGCGGGCTTCCAGGTGGAGTTCGGCAATATCGGCGCGCATTACCGCGATTGGCGCTACCTGAGCGCGGGCAAGCTCAACGAGAGCTTCCTGAAGGGGCAGCGCCTCGGCTACGGCTTCAACGTGCAACTGTATTACACCGACAAGGACAGGGTACACCAAGTGTCCCGCGAGGCGGGCTTCAACTGGGCGCGGCAGCAGGTCGCCTGGCAGGATATCCAGGGCAAGAACCTCCTCTTCGCCTGGGGCGAGCTGGACTCGGTCGTGGACTCGGCGGTGCGCAACAAGCAAAAGATCCTCCTATCTATAGCCAAGTCGCCGGAGTGGGCCGCACCCAAGACCAAGCACGGCATGCCTGAGAACCCGCTCGACTTCGGCAACTTCATGTACATGCTCGCCCGCCGCTACAAGGGCAAGGTGCAGGCTTACGAAATCTGGAACGAGCAGAACCTGGCCGGTGAAGTTGGCGGCCCAGTGAGCGTGGCCCCTTACGTGGAGCTGCTCAAGTACGGCTACACGGGCGTGAAGTACGCCGACCCTAGCGCTATAGTGCTCTTCGGTGGGCTTACGCCAACGGCGGATACCAACCCCAACATAGCAATTGACGACGTACTTTATTTGCAGCAGATTTACGCCTACCAGGGTGGGGTGGTCAAGAACTACTACGACGTGCTTGGCGCTCACCCCGGCTCGAACGCTAACTCGCCCGACCAGCTTTGGCCCGACAATCCCGGCAGCGGTAAGTGCCCGCCCAAGTATGCTTCCCAGGAAGGCACGTGCTGGCGCAACAAAGCGTCCTTCTACTTCCGCCGCATCGAACAGCAATACGCGGTCATGGCAGCAGCCGGGGAAGGCAATAAACAGATGTGGCTGACCGAGTTTGGCTGGAGCACCTACAACACAGCTGACGGTTACGAATACGGTCAGTTGATCAGCCCTGAGTTGCAAGCGCAGTACCTGGTGCGTGCCTTTGAGAAGGGCAAGAACGAGTACCCGTGGATGGGCGTGATGTTCGTATGGAATCTCAACTTCAGCACGCTTGGGTTGAAGCCTGAAGACGAGAAGGTGCCCTGGGCGGTGGTAAACCCCGACTGGAGCCCCAGGCCCGCTTTCACGGCTCTCAAAGAGATGCAGAAGTAAAGCAGGCGAGCAGCGACCGTCAGCAAAATGGGAAGAACAATATAAAGCAGGGGCTACTGTGGAAGCCCCTGCTTTATATTGTTCTTCCCATTTTGCTGCGTCAACACGCCCGGCTAAACAAGGTTATAATCAACTTACATACAACCATGCTATCTACCATGTACTATATGGAACAAGGTTATTTCTATAACTTATTTTGTCCACTAAAGATTCTACTGAAACGCAATCCGAGTAAAATGACTATGCGTATAATAGATGGATTTGGGGTATAGAACAGTCGCATCACTCTGCTTTGTCACTTTTATCAATTTTGGGATGGTTAACCCTGTGCAAGTTGCTTAGACTATGATATAATCTCAGTTGCGCCAGTTCTCATCCCTCTAATGCGACCCTCGTATGTACTGGAAGTCCGCTCCGCTAGGGCTCATGCCCCATTGCTCCATTGGGCGCTGGACAATATGTCTCCACTGGGCTTATGCCTGCTTGGAGGCACCTAAACCTATGGCAAATACCAATTTCTGAGAGGATAATAAATGATTACTACAATATCGGCACGCGTCCTCGGACAGCGTATCCGCCAGCTTCGCACGCGTCGAGGTTTGACGCAACAGGACCTGGCAGGGGAAGATTACTCCAAAAGCTATATATCAGCAATAGAGCAAGGTAAAACAAGACCTTCCCTGGAGGCCCTACAAAGGATTGCCTCCCGGTTGGAGGTAGCCGCGGGCCAACTACTCGACCCCGATGCTCCAGGCTTCGTGCCCGCCGACCCCGAGTCGATGCCGAGGCGCGTGCGGCGGCGGCGTGGGGTGCGCGCAGGTGAAAACCTGGGCATATTCGACCCTGCCTACCAGGACCTGCAGATCTCGCAGGCCGAGTTGTACCTGCACACCGGCCGCCCTACCCAGGCCCTTGAAATCCTGCGCCCCATGCTGCCCGAGGAGAACGGCGCTACGACGCAAGCCGCTTCCGGCGGCCAGCGGCCGCTCGACACGCAGCAGCAGCAGAGGGCTTATTGCCTGGCCGCGCAGGCTGCCGTGCACTCCGGCAACGCCACCGAGGCGCTTGGCTACGTACAGAAGGGCATCCAACTTGCCACCCGCCTGGGCGACCGCGAGGGGCTTGAGCAGTTGCGCCTGCTCCTCGGTATGGCCTATTACCAGGCAGACCAGCCTTTGTCGGCCCTGGAGCAGCACCGCACGTGCCTCGAGGCCGTGAACAACGGCGTCGTACGAGACCCGAACTTCAAGCTCAAGGTGTTGAGTAACATCGCCGCCGACTACTGGGCGCTGCACGACAACGAGCGCGCCCTCGCCGCCTACAGGAGCGCACTGGACCTGCTCGGCCAGGTGAACAGCGTCGAGCGGCAGGCGGCTATCTTCTGGGACATGGCGATGGCTTACGGCGAGGACCGGCACTTCAGCGCCGCTAGGACCGCCAGCATCCGCGCCCTGAGCATCTACGAGGCGCTGGACAACATGCAGACGGTCGCCAAGATGGAGAGCCGCTACGGCAACATCCTGATCGAGATGGGTGAGGCCGAGGCAGCCGAGGAATATCTTCAGCACAGCCTGGAGCTTGCCGAGCGCCTCAACAGCCAGACCGACAAGGCGCTGGCCCTCACCAACCTGGCCCGCCTGGCGATGACCAGGGGCAACCTGGACGAAGCCCAGGGCATGGCATCCCAGGCGGTGGAGACCAGCCGCACCGCTGCCCAGTCGGCCAAGCAGGAGGGTCGTTCGGAGAGCGCGCAGGCCAACGCGCAGCTTCCCGAGCACTTGCAAGGCCAGGCCGATACCAACGAGGTGCTGGCGAGCGCCCTTGCCCTGTCCGGCGAAATTGCCGCCCAGCGGGGAGATGCCAAGCAGTCCGACTCGCTGTTCAACGAAGCGATTCAGCTGTTGGAAGCGGGTGAAGCGGCCGGCAAGGCGAGCGATATCTACCAGCGGTACGCCCAGGTACTCGCGGGCCGGGGCAAGCACGAGCAAGCCTCCCGCTACTTCGAGCAGGCATACAAGGCGGTTACCAAGCGCACGCGTTAGAGTTTAGCTTCTAAACGTCAAGACGCGGAGACGCCAAGCACCACGCCAAGAGTATAGAGGGTAGAGAGTACAAAGAGGACCAGAGTACAAATGTCGTACTCTGGTCCTTCTGCTTCTCTAAACCATCCAATTTCTTGGCGTGGTCCTTGGCGTCTCCGCGTCTTGGCGTTTAGAAACTAACGGGCTTTGGGGTGGATGCCGTGCCGCTCAAGCCAGCTAATATCCAGGGTCCATTCGTGGTTGCTGCGTTGCGACCAGACCTCGAACGCTACCTCCACGTAGAGCCGGGCGTCCTCTACTGACCAGCCGTTGACCCTGGCGAGGTGGCGCAGAGCCTGCTCCTCACGCCCGCGAGAGATGGACAGCCCGATATGCTTCACCCCGTGGCAGTCGGGGCAGAGAGCGATAAGGCCGGCCAGCTTCTGCACGTGGTTCCGGTCGTCGTAGTCCCATATCTCATGCGCCTCCACCGGCCACCTTGGACCGCGCCCGCCGCAGATTTCGCACCTGTTGCCCGCCGATAGGGCCGTCATTTTCTTGAGCGTGTCCCAGTCCGCGGCGCTCACTTCCGAGCGCACATTCTTGAACCAGCAGGTGCGGGGCACAAGCTCTATCGTGAGGAGGGTTGGCATAAGCTCCGGTCTGTGAGCAGGATTAGAGCATTACTATACAGGCTACCAGGTGCCTTTTGCCACCGGGGTGCGGGGCTGCAAGCGTCCGTTCCGTAGTTATTTGGCACGCCATTTGCTCCGTTGATGGTTGACTGCGACCAGGGTAGTCGTAGTCCCGAGTCAACCGCAAGGTAGAGGAGGGATAGCCGATGCACCACGCAGCAGACAATTCCGCGATCTTCGGACAAACTCGAGCCGGCGCGTAAAGCGCCTCCGCAAGGATCAGGGTAAAGGTTAGTTCGCAGAGGCGCGGTAAAAGTCAAACAACAGGCCCCACGGTTCTCGTTGGGCCTGTTGCTTTTCGCTAACTATATGCGCAGGGCGAAAACTACTTGCGCGTAACCACCATCGTGCCAATAGGTGCCCAGTCGTACAGCCACTTGGCGTCCTGCGGCGATAGGTTTACGCAGCCGTGGCTCTGCGGCGTCCCGAAGTTGTTGTGCCAGTACGCGCCGTGCAGGGCGTAGTCGGAGTAGAAGTACATCGTGTAGGGCACGTCGGGTATATCGTAGCGGTCGGCACCCTCGCCGCCGCGCATCCTCGTCTGCGCGTACTTGGCATAGACGCGGAAGGTGCCCTCAACCGTGGGGTAGCGGGACCGCCCGGAGCTTATCTTGGTGGAGTATACGGGCGTGTTTCCCTCGTACGCCGTCAGGGCCTGGGTGCTGATGCTCACCTCCACCCACTTCGGGCCGAACTCGCCCATCGGGGGCTTAGGCTCAGCCGGGGCCGCTCTGGACCGCGAAGCCGAGTTCCCTGTGGAGCTTTGGCCGGGCTTGACAATCGTCAGCACCTGGCCCGAATAGAGCAGGCTGGGGTTGGCTATGTTATTAGCCAACATCAACGCCTCGACCGTTGTGCTGTACCTGGAGGCGATGCCGGACAGGTTCTCACCCGGTTGAACGGTGTGCGTCTGCGGCTTGCTGGGGTCGGGCATGGCGGTCGGCACCGACGACGTGGCGGTGGGAGGCACACGAGTGGCCGTAGGTTGGGCAGGCGGTGGTGGCGGTGGGGGCTGCTGTTGCTGACCGCTCGGTATGTTGAGCACCTGCCCCACGTACAGGAGGGCGCTCGGAGAGATGCCGTTGGCCGCAGCCAGGGCCTCGCGGGTCGTGCCGAAGCGTTGGGCGAGTACCGTCAGGTTGTCGCCAGGCTGCACCACGTAGGTCGAGCCGTTCGAGGGCGGGGCGGACTGCCCCGCACCGGGGGAGCCTGCCGAAGGGATCACGAGGGTCTGCCCCGCGTAGATGGTGCGGCTGGGCAGGTTGTTGGCCGCCACAATCGCCTCAACGGTGGTGCCGTAGCGCACCGCTATGCCGCTGAGCGTGTCGCCGGGCTGCACCTTGTAGCTGGTATCGGCAAAAGCATGGCTCGCCAGGCCCAACAGCAGCACAGCCAGCAGCAGGCCAGGTACGAGCCACCTCGCGGCCCTTATGCCTCTGCCCCGCACAGGCGCGACATAAGAGGCAATATTACCGTGCAAAATCTATCCTCCAGGTCATTCCAAGGCGTTTTTCCACAATTGTTGGCCTTTAGCCTACCTGGAATCAATGATAGCATCCGGGGATGTGCGCGTCAATGGCCCTTTATGTCTAGTTTTCCACAGACGATTGGGGCATATTTTGAGGAGGTCGCAGCAGGCAACCACATGAGGTATCCGGCATGAGATCGAGCAGTCGCGGGAGCCTACGCTCAGGGTAGCGCTGGCAAGTCCTCGCGCACTGTAGCCAGCACATACCGGGTGGTGCCTCCGGAGAGGAGGCTGTTGTAGGGGAAACGACGCTCAATGCGGTAGCCTGGAAGGTCCAGGTCGGTGATCCTGTAATCGGTGTTCACGCGTTGGGTCCAGTTGTCCCAGTCGAACCCTGCTTGCACGCCTGGTGCCCTAGCGGCTAACCACAGTGCGGCCTGCCACCTGGCGTTATCGTGGCTTACCATGTCGGCCTTGAGCAGCATCGAGAAACCGGCCAGCATGGCAAGCGCCAGCATGGCATAGCCCCAGGCAAACTTGCCCCAGTGCCGAGTGCCCCGCACCATAAATAGAAGCAGGAACGGCACTACACTGAGCAGGTGCCGGTCAAAGGACTCACCGACGAATGCAACAGAGACGGCGAAGATACCAACGCCCAGTAAGTAGAGAGCCACTACCGGACTTATAGACTTATTGGTCTTTAGAACATCGCGTACCCAATCGAAGAAGCTATTGAGCATCTTCGCAAGCAATAGTGCGGCCAGGCCCGCACAGAGGACCCACAGGAAGCGCCACACTCCAGGGGTCCAGATAGGCTCCTGCCGATACTGGAAGAAGTCGATGCCACCAGTACGCAGGATGTTGCCTCTTGTACCAAAGGTGTAGGTCTCCTGCGGAAGCTGCATAGCCAGGGGGCCGACGTTTACCGTGTAAGGCTCCTCGGTTATTGTTATCCACTGCTCGTCGGGCCGGTCCAAAGCGTACATGCCGCCTAGCAATATCAGCAGGGATAGGGGCACCAGCCACCACCTGGATCTTTGTATTCGCACGGCGGTCCAGGCAAACAGGGCCAGCAACGGCAGGAAGTTCAGCATGCGCAGCCCGATCACGCGCGGCCACGGTTCTTGCCACATGAAGCGCGAAGTACGTCTCGCGGCATCCTCTGCCGCACCACTGTCTCCTGGACCCTGCCAAGCCTGAAAGGCATACCAACCGCTCAGGGTTAGCAAAGGCAAAGCCAGGATGGCGACTAGCTCCTGTGAGGGCCACCTACGCGCCCTGAATCCCTGAACGGCCACGTACAGCGCGAACGCAACTGGGACCAATATCCCGAATTGGCGTATCAGGTACGACCACCCCGCGAAGAAGCCACCTACGAGCAGCCAGCCTGACTGCTGCCGCTGTAGACCCCTGATGTACAGGTAGCAGCTTAGCAACATCAGAGAGATGAAAGGCACTTCGGTCATGAAGGTGTAACTGAGGTGCAGGAAAAATGGATTGAAGGCTAACAGCCATGTGCCGAGTAGTGCTCCCAGGGGTGGTACGTCAACCGCACGCGCAATGCCGTAGAAGGAAAGCAGTGCTACGGCCGAAAAGGCCAGGGTCGAATAAGTCAGGGTGGTGAAGCTGAATCCGAAGAGCGTTGTCCACAGCGTGCCCCATAACGTCAGGCCCACCAGGTTCGGCTGTGCCATACCGGGGTGCACAAAAGCTCCTGTCTCCAACATGGTGCGCACGGACCCGGCGTATATCCAATCGTCCAGTACCGGGTACTCGTGCTGTGGAGGTATCAGCAGCAACACGAAGGCGCATGTTCCCGCCAGGAGCAGGAGGTTGCGCGCGTCGACGTGGCTCAGTTGAGCAGGGGATGCTACCTGGTGGCGCTGTCCATTGTTGGCCTTAGCAGCCTCCTCCGCAATTCGGACGGTATGCTTACCGCTATGAATTCGCATATGGACCACGCGTGATCGAGATGTACCAGGACGAATAAGGGCGGACCAAGCCGCTAAGACCAAGCACCAACTGGTGCAAATTGACCCAATTGTTGATTAGAGGCGAACTTAAATGAGATCTCATCACTATTAATAGTGATAGAAGTCTTTTTTTGTTCGCAATGATGGTAGAAGTCGGCATCTTGCCTGGCACACAAAGATGCCACTGAAGCGGTGGTCGTCATGGAATTCGCCGCATTCGCGCTCACCCATTTTGGGATCATGCTCCTGCTGGCACTCTCCTGTTACGTCCTGGGCAGGCGGCTGACTTATAGCGTTGCATACGGTTCAACCTGGGACGAGATTGCGTTCAGCACCGGTCTTGGCCTGGGCTGCACAAGCTATGTTGTGCTGGCTCTCGGCTTCCTGGGGTTCCTCTACGTTCATGTAGTCATGCTTGTGTTGCTGTGCTTGCAGTTGCTGAGCTACAAGGTCTGGTACGACCTCGCGGGACGGGTGGTCAGGGCCTTGCGGGACAAGCAACGTTTCCTCCGCCGCCTCGCATGGACTGTAGCAGCTATCGCACTCCTCACCCCAATTTGGGTCCTACCGCTCTATCCACCTACGAACTACGACGCTACTGTCTACCACCTCGCCGTGGCAAAGCAGTACATACAGGACCACCGGATTACCCTCGCGGAGTACTTGCGCTACCCACTCATCCCGCAGACAAATGAGATGCTGTTCGCTCTGGCGCTGTTCTACGATGATATAACTGCGCAACTCGTGCAATTTCTGATGATGTTGCTGATTGCCGTCACCATCTACGCAGCCGGGTCGCGGATGTTCTCTCCGAGGGTGGGTCTTTGGTCTGCGGGACTATGGCTCGCCAACCCCCTGGTACTGTGGCTTGGGGCCTCCGCATTGATCGATATTGGGCTGGCTATGTTCGTTTGCCTGGCTGCCTATGCACTGCTCCTGTGGATAGAAAGCAATGACCGTAAGTGGCTTGTGCTCTCCGGGGTGTTCACGGGCTTTTCCGCCGCATCAAAGCACAACGCGCTCTTCTTCCTGGGGGCTTTTAGCCTGGTCGTGGCATACGTGGGGCTTCGCCGGAGGCATCGGGAGTGAAGAACCTCGTCTTATTCCTTGGTCCCGCCCTGTTTATTGCCGCGCCGTGGTATCTGCGCAGCTTTTACTACGTGCGCAACCCTGTCTGGCCGCTGCTGCCGGAGGTGTTCGGGTACAACGCTCTTTGGTCTCCCGGCGACATGCACGAGCAACTGGTGGACTGGCACTTCAAGGGCATTGGTCGCGATTTGGGTGCGCTCATGACGCTGCCGTGGAATCTGGCTCACTTCCAGGGGCGCTTCGGAAACGACCCGCCGCTCATAACCATCTACTTCTGGCTCCTTCCTCTGAGCCTGTTCTGGGCTGTCAAGTCGCCATACATACGGGCGCTGCTGGCCCTTGTCGCGAGCAATTACGTCCTGTGGTTCTTAAGCGGCGCACAAATACAACGATACGTCCTGCCGGTGCTGCCGATGCTGGTGCTTGCCACCGTGACCTCCATGGACCGTACGGTGTTCAGCTTACCAGGCATCGCACGCGTGCGCAGGTGGACAAGTAGCCCCGCAGTCGCGGTCATAGGCTTCGCCTGTTTTCTGGCTCCAGGCTACGTGTATGCTGTAGATAGGGAGATGGGGAAGGGGCCGGTGCCTGTGTCCCAGGAAGCACGGGACGAATACCTGGGGCGGTATCTACCCGCATATCCCGTACATAAATGGCTCAATGAGCTACATGGTGAGGACTATACCGTTTACGGGTTCCGCGATGAGGACATGGCCTACTTTACGGACGGCACCTACGCGGGCAGCCTCTTCGGGCCTACTCGTATCCAGGGGGTGCTCGACACGCTCTCCTCTGGGCAGGCTCTCCATAGGTACCTGCAACAGTTCAAGCCCGATTACTTCCTTGTAGCCCAACATCGCGGGAAGATAGACCTGCCGGATGACGAACACTTCCGGGCGCACTTCAAACTGGTATATGAGAGTGATGATGTGAAGCTCTTCAGAGTAGAAGAAGGCCAGCCAAGGCAGTAGAGTACGTCAAGCCCAGGGTTATACCCACACTTATTTCTCCACAACGATGCCCAACCCCTCGTCTACCTCGCCAACCTCCCACGCCGGCACGCCAGCGTCTTCGAGCCTGGCGCGCACCTCCGGCATCAGGGCCGGGGGCACAGCGGCGAAGAGGCCGCCGGAGGTCTGGGGGTCGAACAGGAGGGTCACGGTCTCGCGGGGGATGTCGGAGTTGAGGCGGACGCGCACCTCGGTCTGGTGCCCGGTGGGGTGGGCGGCTTCGGGTTCTTGGTCCGGCTTGATGAGGTAGTCGCGGTTGCGGCCCGTGCCGCCGGGCACCTGCTTCTGGCGCACGTAGTCCAGCGCGCCGTCCAGCACAGGCACGGCCGACGCGGAGATGCGCATGAGCACGCCGCCCGCCTGGGCCATCTCGGAGGCGTGGCCGAGCAAGCCGAACCCCGTGATGTCAGTGCAGGCCTTGACGCCCGCCTCGACAAACAGGCGCGCGGCCGGGCCGTTCAGGCGCAGCATCCAGTCTACCGCGCTTTGCAGGTGTGCGGGGGTGGCGCGGTCGTTCTTGGCGGCGGTGGTGACTACCCCGCTGCCGAGCGGCTTGGTCAGGACGAGGCGGTCACCAGGACGCGCCCCCGCCTTCGACATGATGCGCGCGGGGTCGGCCAGGCCGGTGACGCACAGGCCGTACTTAGGCTCGGGGTCGGTGACGGTGTGCCCGCCCGCGATGATGCCACCCGCTTCGTTGACCTTGTCGAGGCCCCCCTGCAAGATAGCCGTGAGGATCGCCTTGTCGAGGTCGTTCGGGAAGGCCACGATGTTGAGGGCGAGCGCCACCGTGCCGCCCATCGCGTACACGTCGCTCATCGAGTTGGAGGCGGCAATCGCCCCGAAGGTGTACGGGTCGTCCACGATAGGCGGGAAGAAGTCGAGCGTCTGCACGAGCGCCTGCGTGTCGTTCAAGAGGTAGACAGCGGCGTCGTCGCCGGGGTTCAGCCCGATTATGAGGTTGGGGTGCGTGTGCACCGTGAGAGGACGCAGCACCTGCGCCAGGTCACCAGGACCCATCTTGCTGGCTCAACCCGCGCAAGAGGCCAGGCTGGTCAGGCGCACCACGTCCCGCCGGTTAGGCTCATCCACCGCTATCACCTCCCTTCGCGTCAGTCTGCTTCCATTGTACACAGCTAAACGAATTCGCACCAATGGGATAGGTGTCGGAGAGAAGAGACGAAACCGCAAAGGCGCAAAGAGCGCAAAGGACGCGCAAAGGGGATGAGGGTTTGGGATGTAGAGGCTCGTCGTAGCATTCCCTCGTGGGCAGCCCCAATGCCCCTCTTGCAGAACCAAGCCTCCCCTAGCTTCATCCTGTACGTTGAAGACTCTGACATGCCACCTGATCCTTCGCTGCGCTCAGGATGACAAGGGGGAGGCTTGGTTCTACGAGTCAAACACCGGGGTTACCCAAGAGGGTACGGTGCATCATGCTCCTGTATGCCCCAAACAATCCTAACCTTTGCGCGTCCTTTTGCGCTCTTTGCGCCTTTGCGGTTTCGTCTCTTAACCACTCAGGACCAGCACAATGCTACTCATTGGTGACGTGTGGTATGGCAGGTGTGTATAATGATATAGAGAGAAAGAGGGAGGAGTTTTCGAGAGATGCCCGTTCAGGTGAATGAGAAGGCTTGTATTGACAGGGCGCATTGCTTCGCGGCGGCGGCGTGCCCCTATGACGCCTATTTTCACAACACGTTGCGCAAGACCTGGGAGACGGACCCGACTATCTGCGGCGACTGCCCCGGCCCTTGTCTCAACTTCTGCGACAAGGATGCGCTCCTCTGGGGCGACGACCTGGTCGATCTGAAGCTGGTCAAGGCAGAGGTTGACGGCAAGATGACGCACGCTGAGGTGGTGGAGGCCCGCGCCAAACACAAGAAAGATCTTATAGACGCCGCGGCAGCGGCCCAGGCAGCCCAGGCAGCCGCCGAGGCCGCCAGGAAAAGGAAAGAAGGTGCAGTAGTGGACTTAACAATTCGCAATTTTGAAGAGGAAGTATTGAGGTCGAGCGTACCGGTGGCGGTAGACTGCTGGGCAGCGTGGTGCGGCCCCTGCAAGCAGTATTCGCCCACTTTCGAGGCAGTAGCCAAACAGTACCAGGGGATAGTCAAGTTCGGCAAGCTCGACACCGACGGCGAACCCGCCCTGGCGCGCGGCCTGGGGGTGCAGGCGCTGCCCACGACGCTCCTCTTCTACAAGGGACAGCTTGTGAACGCGGTAGAGGGTGCCTTGCCCGCCGAGCACCTGCAACAGTGGCTCTACCAGACGCTCGCCGTCATACGCCAGTACGCCACCCAGTTGGACGCCGAGGCCGAGGACGCAATAGCAGCAGCCGTCAAGAACCTCAACCTGATGGACGCCAACGGCAACGTGCCACCCTCAGCCGACGATATAGCCCCCGAAGTGCCGCACGCCCAATCAGGCTACACCGCCGACACCCTGGACCCCCGCAACATGACGCCCCAGCCCCCCAGGAGGGACGACGATGGCCCAGGCAAGCGCACCGCCAGCGGACTGTACATTCCGTAGGAGGACGATGGACGATGTTAGGTCTTCTATCGTCCATTGTCCATCGTCCATCGTCACGTTTACGTTTCACGCCCGATTTGGTACAATCACTAGCATGTCCACACCCAGGAGAATAGACCCAAAGACGGCGTCCAAACGCCGTGCGGCCCGCCGCAAGCGGACTCGCGAGACACTGGGGCGCATCGGTGTTTTAGGCATTGTGGCTATCCTTGTTATTAGCACGATATCCACTGTCATACTGCCAACCACTGTAACCGCGCCCATCGCGCCAACAGCTACCGTGGCAGCAGGTATTCCCACGCCCACTCAAGCCAATTTCTCCGCTATTGTCACCCAGGCCGACGATGCGGCAAGTAAGGGTAATTGGAATGACGCGGCCAGCCTGTATAGGGCGTATCTAGCGCAGGACGCGGATAATGGCGAGGTGCACTTCAAGCTTGGCAAGGTCTACCTCAGCATGCAGCCACCCAACTACCTGGATGGCCTTGCGGAGTTGCAGCAGGCGCTGAACATCAATCCCGGTGCTCCTTACGCGCAGGAAGCCCAGTCCCTCATAGACCAGCACAAGGACAAGGCGCTCACACCCGTCACAACAGTCGGCAGCGGGACCGAAGTCCCAGGCACCATTACGCCGGTTATTACCGTCACAGGTTCCGGCACCGTGACCAGCACGACAGTTGTAACGGGCACCAGCGTAACAGGCACCGCCCCACCGGCTACCACACCAGCAGGGGCCACACCAACACCGTAGGACTCCTTAACGGATAGAACCGCAAAGGCGCAAAGAGCGCAAAGGACACCAGTGATTAAGGTGGTGCTCTAAGTAGAAGGACCTAGGTACGCCATATGTACCCTGGTCCTTTTTGTACCACGTAAGCATTAACATTCTTTGCGCGTCCTTTGCGCTCTTTGCGCCTTTACGATTTCGTCTACATTGGTGGGCAGAGCAACACAGTTGCAAAGGCGGCACCGTGGCGGTATAGTAGGAGGCAGCTAGAGGTCGTGAAGGCGCTCAAGGGCGAGCGTACTGGAGGAAGTGAATATGAAGGCTGAGGAGATAGACTGTACCAGACCGGGCAATGAAGTCGCGGGTGACCGGGGCATCCGGGACGCTTTTGCTCGCGACCCACGCGACCTTATAGTCGGCGGGCACACCCTCGTGCCTACCCTCGACGGCACGCTCCGCCCCTACGTCAACCTCGACAGCGCCGCCTCCACACCCATCGCCCGCCCGGTCAAGGACACAGTTGACAACTTCCTCGAATGGTACGCCGCCGTGCACAGGGGCAGCGGCTTCAAGTCGCAGCTATCCTCCCTCGCATACGAACAGGCCCGCGAGCGACTAGCCCGCTTCGTCGGGGCCGACCTGACCGACCACTGCCTCATCTTCGTCCGCAACGCCACCGAAGCGATCAACCGCTGCGCCAATCGCATTTCACTCTCGGAAGGTGACGTGGTGCTCACCTCTCTCATGGAGCACCACTCCAACATACTGGCCTGGCGGCGGCGTTGCGCCCACGTCGAAAGCGTCTCGGTGGACGAGTTCGGCATGCCTGTGCTGGAAGACCTGGAGAAACGCCTGAGGGCCAACGCGGGACACGTCAAGCTGGTGGCGATTTCGGGCGGCTCCAACGTCACGGGCGTCATACCTGACGTGAAAGGCATCGCCCGCGCCACGCACGAAGCAGGGGCCATGCTGCTGGTGGACGCCGCGCAACTCGCCCCTCACAGGCCAATAGACATGGGCGCGATGGGCGAAGCGGAGTCGATTGACTTCCTGGCCTTCTCCGGGCACAAGATGTACGCACCCCTGGGCTGTGGAGTGCTTATCGGGCCGCACACCGCCTTCGAGGGCGGCATACCTGAGCTGGTGGGTGGGGGCACGGTGCTGTTTGTATCGGAGGAAGAGGAGATGTGGGGAGGGCCACCCGACAGCGAGGAGGCGGGCAGCCCCAATGTGGTAGGAGCGGTGGGCATGGCTGCCGCCGCGCGCTTCCTGGCGGACGACCTGGGCTGGGACGCGGTGGTGCGGCACGAGCGCGAGCTTACTTCATATGCGCTGGAGAAGCTCAACGAGATACCCGGCCTCACCATCTACGGCCCGCGCGACCCCGACATCAAGCATGACCGCCTGGGCGTGATAGCCTTCAACCTGGAGAAGGTGCACCACCAGCTAACCGCCGCCATCTTGAGCCACGAATATGGCATAGGCACACGCACGGGCGGCTTCTGCGCCCACCCCTACCTGATGCGGCTGTTCGGCATCGGCTCCGACAGCGTGCTCACCCTGCGCGATGAGGTGGTTGGGGGCGACCGCCGCAACATGCCCGGCGCGGTGCGTATGTCGTTCGGCTTCTACAGCACCCGCGCCGACGTGGACGCCATCGTACAGGCGTTGTGGGACATCCAGCACGGCAAGTGGCGCGGCGACTACACGCAGAACCCCAGGAGCGGCGAGTACAAGCCCACGTCTGAGCAGACCAGCCCGGTAGGGTGGTTCAGCATTTAGGGCGTTGAGCTACTCCCGAAGCGCCAGCGCGTGCAGTCCTCCGGGAACTTGGTCCAGGCAAAGACGACGCTAGGGTGCACGGTATAGAGGCCGCCACCCTCCCAACTTTCGGGCTTAGGGTGATAGTTGTACTTCGGCCCGTACTTCGCGCCAAAGGCCTCGGCTAGCCGTTCCGTGAGCGCCCGGTCCGGGTTCGTTACGTGCTCGGCGGTGCCCTCCAGGATCACTACATCGTCCCCGCGCTCGATGTGTACCACGACAGCCGGGTTGGCCTCGATGTTGCGGCCCCTGCGCGTGTCCGGCCCTCCCTCGAAGTAGAACCGCTCGCCTACCCACACGCCCCATACCGGCACGGAGTGCGGCCTGCCGTCGGGGCGGGTGGTGCCTATCCAGTAGTTCAAGCCCGCGCCCATCATTTCGCTGACGAGGCCCCAGGGGAGTAGCCCCTCGGTCGTCCTGGGGATGCCATAGCCCTCCGGCATATGGGGGCGGTCGGCCTGTGGTTGTAGATGCTCCATTACGCCTTCTTGCTGCAACATACGGAGTCCTCCTTTACCTGGTTAGAGTTCGCATGCGTAATATACACGAGCATTCCTGACACCTTTTGTCAGGTTGCCGGTAGGGTGTGGTCGTTCTCGACGCGAGCGATATAAGGTGAGATAGCAGAGGTTAGGAATGCTAGAGGCTACATCATAGACGCCCGTCGATTGAAATCGAGGGCTACACTCTGCAAAGTCCCTACGGGACTGAAGCATCTCATTAGGTCTTTATACATGCTCAATGTTGAACCAGTCTGCCCTGCGGCAGACTTTGCAGAGTGTAGCCCTCGATTTCAATCGACGGGCGTCGTCCTTCGCACCTGCTCCTTATTGGGATCAATTGGCGGGCGTCTATTACCGCAATGACCATCCTCAGGTTGCCGCGAATGACCACGCCCCAGGTTGCCGCAAATAGTCGCCCGGTGGCCCAAACTCTGCTATAGCTTGTGCGTGGATGCGTCTTCCATGCGCGTCCTTACATAGTTGGCAAACTCCGAACAGGCAGGTCTACAACGATGAGCAACCTATCAATTTCTCGCAAGCACGGTCTATCTGTGCGGCTACTCCTGGTGGTGCTGGTGCTTCCCCTGGTGCTGGCCGCGTGCAGCCTCAGCAGCGTGGAGAGCAGACGATCCCGCACGGCGACCCCCTCGGCCAACCAGCAGCAAGCCACCCCCGTAGCCTCTCAACAGGACGGTTCGCAGGGCCAAAACGACCAAGGCAACAACAGCCCCGTCGGTGGCAACTTCAACGCCCCGGCGGAGCAGGAGGCCGAAGGCTCGACGGGGGCCGCGTGGCAGATACCGGCTGAGCAGCAGGCTGTGGTCAAGGTGGTCGAGCAGGTAAACCCGGCGGTGGTCACCGTGGTCAACAGGCTCGACCCGCGCCAGAGCGGCTACAGCGGCGAGGCCCGAGGCTCCGGGGTGGTAATCGATGAGGAAGGCCACATCATCACCAACTTCCACGTAATAGAAGGCGCGGCCCAGGGCGGCTTGCAGGTGATCTTCCTCGACGGCACGATAGCACCCGCGACACTGACAGGAGGCGACCGGGGCAATGACCTGGCCGTGCTGAAGGTCGATACCGAGATAAAGGCGGTGGCTACCCTGGCCGACTCGAGCAAGGTGAAGGTAGGCGAAACGGTTATCGCTATCGGCTCGGCGCTGGGCGACTTCACCAACACGGTGACGGTGGGCGTGGTCAGCGGCACCAACCGGGACCTGCAAGGCCTGGATGTCGAGTTAGAGAACCTGATCCAGACCGACGCCGCCATCAACCACGGCAACTCGGGCGGCGCGCTGCTCAACCTGTCCGGCGAGGTTATAGGCATCAACACGGCCGTCGTGCGCGGCGACGGGAGCGGTGCGGGCGCGGGCGACGTGGCGGAGGGGCTGGGCTTCGCGATACCGGCCAACCGCGTCAGGACGGTAGCGGGCCGCATTATCGAGCAGGAGGGCAGGCCGAGACCCTTCCTGGGCGTGGCTACCGAGCCTGTGACCCCGCAACTCGCCTCTTACTACGACCTGCGCGGCCCCAACGGCAGGCTGCTCAACAGCGGCGTGCTCGTAGTGGAGGTGGTGCAGGGTAGCGCCGCCGAAGAAATCGGACTCGCGCCGGGCGACGTGATACTCAGCATAGACGGCACTGCCCTCAACGAGGACAACCCCCTGGTGGACGTGCTGGCAATGTACGAGGGAGGCCAAACAGTCAGGCTCCAGGTGGTGCGCAACGGCGAAGCCCACGAAGTGGACGTGAAACTCGGGAGCAGGTAAGCCGCATTAGCGTCAGCGATGCCGACTCGTAGTTGGTGGCTATTGCTACCACGGTAGGACGTGCTTTAGTGTGCTATAATGTGTCAGGAGGTACAGAAGCATGGACATACTGACCGTGGAAGAGGTGGCTCAACGCCTACGGCTCAACCCGTTCACGATCCGGCGTTTGCTACGTGAAGGTGCGCTTCGCGGTAGCAAGGTAGGCAAGCGACAGTGGCGCGTCCAGTTACGTGATTTAGAAGCTTACCTGGGCCAGAGCAGCAACGGTGTAGCGTATCAGGCTCAAGGTAGGCAGCCATACCCGCAGGACTTCGCTGATATTGAGGCCGCAGACCTGGATGCCATGCTGGCACGAGTTACCCCCGAGAACCGCCACGAGTCGGTGGACTGGGGTAAGCCAGTAGGCAACGAGGTCTGGTAAGTTGGCTCCACCCACCCAGCCTTATGTACCAGGTCGTGGGGACCTGGTCTTTCTAGACTTTGACCCGGTAAGGGGACACGAACAAGCAGGGGTACGCCCAGCCCTGGTGCTATCACCTGTAAGCTATAACTCCAAAGTGGGCCTGGCGCTGGTCTGCCCTATAACGAGCCGGGCTAAAGGCTATCCCTTCGAGGTTGCGTTGCCTGCGGGTCTAGCCATCGGCGGAGTGATACTGACCGACCAGGTAAAGAGCATATCCTGGCCCCACCGCAACGTCTCGTACCGGGACTCTCTGCCCGTCGAGGTCTTCCGGCAGGTGGTATCTAACGTACTGGGGCTGCTGACGAAGGGATAGCTTTCGTCCATCGTCCGTTGTGCTACAATACCACCGATGACCATGCCTCGGCCAAACACCCTATCCCGGGCGTTCCTTCTGCACGTCCTCATCGTCTTTGCGGTGGCGCTGGGCGTGCGGCTGGCCTACTGGCAGGACGCGCGGGCTTACGCAATTGGGGCTGACGAGCCTGATTACGTGCTCCCTGCTCAGACGCTGCTGAGGGATGGGCGCTACGTAGACACCTTCATCACACCTGGCCGCACCTGGACCAGGGTGCCGCTTACCTCGCTTTTGTTCGCCGGGTCGTTCCTCTTTGTGCCCGACGAGGCCGCTAAACACGCCGCCGGGGACGATGCCGCCCTCATGGAGCCGCGCTACGATGCCCTCAACCTGGTGCAGATAGCGGAAAGCCTCCTGACTGTGGGGCTTATCATGCTGCTGGCGGGGCGCATCTTCCCGCAGCGTGGCAGGCATGTGGCGGTCGTTGCGGGGTATATAGCGGCATTGTACCCACCCCTCGCCAGCAGCCCCGCCCAGCGCGCCCTCAGCGAACCCACCTCGATCCTGTTCGTGGTGGCGGCCATTTACGCCTTCTCGTGGTGGTCGCCACACGGCGCGATGAGCAAGAACATGCTCGTGGCGATCATAGGCGGGGCGCTGGTAGGTTTTGGGGCGCTTGCCCGGCCTATCGCGCTTACCTTCCTGCCGTTCATACTGGTGTGGCTGTTTGTCACCTATAAGTTCGCCCGCAAGCCTTCCGATTCCGGGACCGAGGAGAGTAGAGAGGCTGACGGCGACAAACCCCGCAAAGCAAGCTTGCTCGCACGCTACCGCAAGCCGCTGCTTGTGTCACTTGTGGCGACGGTGGTGGCCTTCTTTTGCATCTCGCCCTGGACCCTGTACAACTACAGGCAATATGGCCGCTTCCTGCTGCTCGACACGGCCAGCACTACCGCTTACTGGAACTACCACAACTTCCGGGGCGAGGACATCACGGCACGCATGGCGGCGCTCCCCAACCCGGCGGACCGGCTGTCGCTCATCATCTCGGAGGGCACGGCCAACATCTTCGAGTACCCCGACCAGGCGGTGGGCAGCGTGGTGTTCGCCTTCTTCTACTTCTGGCACCTGGAAAGCAACTCGGCGGTGCTGCTCAACCCCTGGGACATGACCCAGCGCGAGCCCGACGTGCCCGACCTGCTACACGCCGACGCAGCCTTCCTGCTCGTGGGCCTCATGGGTGTGTGCGGACTGGCGGGGCTGGGCTTCCGGCGTCCCCACGACCGGGCGGGGCGCACCCTGCTGCTGTCGAACCTGTGGCTGCTGTCCATGCTGCTGCTGGGGCTGGTGGTACCCTACGATGGCCGCTACCGTCTGCCCGCGGTGCCGTCGTTCATCGTCCTGGCAGCCGGGTTACTGGTCCTCACCGACTGGCGGGCCGTCTTTTCGCCGCTACGTGCCTGGCGCATAGTCAGAGGGCACGTGAGGGTGGTACTTGCCGCCTCGGCGCTGTGCGTGTGGGTGGCGGCGGGAGCGTACTCGCCCAACATACCGCCTCTGTTGCGCGCCCTCTACCAGGGCTGGCGGGGCGACCTGGCGCTGCAATCAGGGGATGTATCTTCCGCGATTGGAAGGTACAGGCTGGCGCAACAGGCGTTCCCCGATTTCTTCTACGGCTACAGGCGCGAAGCCGACGCTGCCCGCACCGGGGGTATGGACGACCTGGCCCGCCAAGCCTACGCTCGAAGCCGCGACTTGGCCCCAGATGACGCTTATAACATCCTCGGTTTTGCCGACCTCGCCGCCCGGCACCCCGAATGGGAGCTTACCGCTGGAGAGCGCGACTGGCTGTTGCGGGACGAAGCGGACTGGCGCGGCAACCCCTGGAACAGCTTCCGGCCTTCGCCCACCAACACGATTGACGTAGGCACGGGCGGCGACAGCGTCTACATTCGCGGCTTCCACCGCCCCGACCAGCCATCGCCCGACTTCAACTACCGCTGGAGCCGTGGCAGGGCCATGCTGCGCATTCCTGTGCCCACAGGTGCGTTCACCGCTGTACGCCTACGCATGTCGGCACCCAGTATTGGTCCCAATGAGCCTATGCAGGTGAAGGTTGTGTCAAACGGCGCGCGAGTTGCAGAGTTGCGGGTAGCTCCCGCTTGGGCGGACTTCGAGGTGCCACTGCCCTCCGGTACCGGACAGCCTGGGAGCACGTTGACGCTCGAAATCACCAGCCCAACGCGCAAAGTGGCCGACTACGTGCCGGACACCAATGACCCACGCAGCCTGGGGGTAGGCATCGACAGCATCATGTTGGTGGAAGCCCCTTAGCCGCAAAGTCGCCACTTTTCAGTCGGCCTAGATGCTGTGCGGAACTCCATTCCCCTCTGTCATCCTGAGCGTAGCGAAGGATCAGCCGCCCGTTCTTGACTCTTGCCATCGAGGTACATGGTTCCTAATGCCACCATCATCCTGTAGGTTGAGGACTCTCGCTTACCCACCTGATCCTTCGCTACGCTCAGGATGACAGAGGGGAATATGGTCCTGTAGCTATATGAGGGCACAGTGCATTGTGCGCTATGACCGCCAACAATCCTAATCTTTGCGCGTCCTTAGCGTTCTTTGCGTCTTTGCGTTTCCGTTTCTTATGACAGGTCGAACCGCATCTCCATCTTGCCGAGCAGGATGCGGTCGCCCGCGCGCAGGGGGTGGAGGGTGTAGGGGGGCAGCTTCTGGCCGTTGACTACCACGCCATTCATCGAGCCGAGGTCTTCGACGTAGACCTGGTCGCCTTCGCGCTTGAGGCGGAAGTGGCGGCGCGACACGCCTAGCTCCAGGCCGCCGTAGGGGTTGAGGTCCACGTCGGGGTAGCTGTTGCTCTGGGGGTCGCTACGACCCACTATCAACTCGGGGCGGGCGGGCACAGGGATGGTAGCCGGGGGCGGGGGAGAGGTCACTATCAGCGCGGCCACAGCCTGTCTGCCCGGCGCGTACCCACCGGCAGATGGACCGTTCGCAGGCGCGTTGGAGTAGGAGGGTAGCGGCGGCGCATACTGGGGCTGCGGTTGCGGCTGGGCGGGCGCGCTTTGTTGTGCGGGCGAGGGCGTATAAGCGGCGGGTGCCAGCAGCGAGGCCCCACAGTTGTCGCAGAAAGCCTCACCAGGCAGGGCCGCCGCCCCACACACCGGGCAGGCCGTAGAGCCGATGCCCGCTACCTGTGCAGGCGCTTGAGCCGCGGGTGCCGCCAACCCCTGCCCCTGGTTCTGCCCCCTCAGGGGCGTGCCGCAAGCATCACAAAAAGCCACCCCATCGGGTAACTCCACGCCACAGTTCGGACAATAAATCGCCATTCCTACCCTCCAAGTGCCGAGTAGCACCCAAGTAAACCCTAATTCTCTTTGCGCGTCCTTTGCGCTCTTTGCGTCTTTGCGGTTTCGTCTCTTAGCCCCCGCTAACTCTGTCCCAATCTGACTGTCTTGCCACTCTCGAAGCGAATCGTCTTGCGGCCTTCAGGGGACATTACTCGGCCCTTTTCGAGGTTGCTCAGTTCCTGCTCCACTACCCTGGCAAGCTCGGTGTCGCCCTGGTTGAGCAGGTGGGTGAGCGCGCCCTTCAGCTTCTGGGTGGCGGCAGGGATGTTGCCCGCCTCCAGGTCTTGCAGGGCGCGGGTCTGCAACTTGAAGGCGCTCACCTTCTCCACGAGGTTCATCACGCGGGGGTCGGGCGACGAGATCACCGCCGGGTCGTGCGAGTAGCTCAGCACAAGGTCCAGGTTGGCGCGTTGTGACGATAGCCCGTTCTGCGGCACGTCGTACTCGGCCTCTAGCTGCGCGATGCGATAGGTGCCCGCCGGGCGCGAGGGCACCACGAACTCCACCAGCAACGTCTGGCCGTGCCCGCGCTCAAGCTCGCCCAACGGCACGCGCAGGTCGCCGGCCACCTGTTCCGATGTGAGCCTCGAAATAAGAGGGTGCACCCGGAAGAGGCTGCGCACCTCTATGCCCATCGCCGGTTTGATACCTATGGAGAGCCGCTGTAGGGCCACAGCCTGCATCTGCTGCACCGCCCGCTGGAAATGGGAGCGGATGCGCTCAGGCGAGGAGATGTAGTCGGCGTCACCGGCGGTGCGGCGTCCAATCTCCTCCATCAGCTTGTCGTTCCAGTCCTTGCCTATACCAAGCGCGGTAACCGGCACGCCCAGCCGGGCGGCGTTGTCCGCCTGCTCCAGGCAGCGCTTCTCCTTCTCGGTTATGCCGTCGGTGAGCAGCACGAGACGGTTCACCATCGCGCTCGGGGTGCCGGAAGAGGGCAGCGGCATCTGCTTGCGAAGCTCGACCAGCCCCGCCTCCATCGCGGGGGCCATGTTGGTGCCACCGTCCGCCTTCAGGCGTGAGATGCGGCTGTGCAGGTCGGCCCGCACCGCGCTGTTGCTTATCTGCCCTGAGAAAATCACGTCATTGCGGCTGTTGAAAGCCACTATGGCGATGTAGTCCTGCGGCGTGAGCATATCGAGCACCAGGTTGGTGGCATCGCGCAGGTTGTCTATCTTCGAGCCGTTCATCGAGCCGCTGTGATCGAGCACCAGGCACAGGTTGAGGGGCATGGGCGCGGCGGACACGGACACGGCCTCGGCAGGCCGCATTTCGAGCAGACAATAGACAAGCTGCGGCACGTTCATCACGGGCACGGTGGGCCGCGAAAGTGTGGAGACAATGTTCAACTCGCCTGGCATAGTGCTCTCCGAACTAGGGTGATGCGGTCCAATCCGGCCGCTCAATCATTATAGTTCTACGTTCGGCACGCGTCAAAGTTGCACACGCGGTAGCAGTGAGGATTTATTCACCGCAGAGACGCAGAGAAGAATGGAGGCGGTTCTTGGTGAAGGCAACATCGTACTGTAAGATGAAGGCCCCGCCCCATACACAACAACCACAATCTCAGCGTACCTCTGCGCCCTCTGCGTCTCTGCGGTGCAATACGAGAGTGACTTTGAGCACTATGCCGCAAGCAGGATGTCGGACAGGTCCTGTGCGCGCAGGTAGTCCATCACGCGGAGGACGGCCAGCTCCTTGGCTTTGGCTTCGAACATGACGTCGAAGTGGAGGTCACTGGCTCGTTGGAGGAAGGTCAGGAAGGCGGCGGGGTCCACGTAGTCGGCGTGGGCACCGGCTGATGCTGCCTGGGTGCGGGTGCCTTTGCCTTTGACGCGCACCTGCACGTCTTCCGTGCGCTGGTCGGAGTAGTGTATCTTGGGGCGCTGGTGCGCGGGCCAGGTCTCCAGGCAGAGGCGGAGGGCTGTGGTCTCGTCAAGCGGGGCATCGTCGCCTGGGAGGGTGCCGGGGTTTACCCGGTGGTGCAGGTTGTCGAACACGATAGGCACGCCAGTGTGGCGGCTCACGTAGAGCGCGTCGGCTACGTTGAATATGGTGTCGTCGTTCTCTATCACCACACGGGCGCGGACGTTTTCGGGCAGAGAGGGGTACCGCTCGATCCAGCGTTGCAATGCAGGAGCCTTGTCGCCATAAGCTCCGCCGATATGCACTATCACCTTGTTGTCCGGCGGCATACCCATGTAGTCGAGCACGTCGGCCGCGTACTGAAGCTCGCGCACGGCGGCATCGTAAGTGGCCTCGTTGGGCGAGTTGAGCACCGTATACTGGCCGGGGTGCATGCTGAGGCGGATGTCGAGGCTGCGGGCCAGCGCCCCCACGTCCGCAAGCTCACGCCGCGACTCCTCAAGCTGCCTGCCGAACTGCGGGCGGTTGGGATCGGTGTAGTAGGGCGCAATGTTGGAGCTAAGGCGGTACATGCGTATGCCCAGGCCGTGGGCGTAGCGCAGTATCTTGCCGACGTTCTCCAGGCTCACGCTCAGGTGCGGGTTATTCTGCCACTTGCGCGTGTCGTGCGCCCTCACGTCCAGCCCCATTACGGTACAGGCGAATCCCAGCCTCATTGGTTGCTCCTGAATCTTAGCCTCTTCTTCCCGGCACACTCCTATAACACAGCTTCCGTGCCAGGCAAAAAGAAAGAGAGGGGAGACCATTCCCCTCTCTTTGTACGCATGGTGCGGTTGCGTGGTTCTTCCCCTATGGCCTGGCGGGCGTCTGGCAGTTGGGGTAGAAGGTGTTGGCTACAATTTTGGCCGCCTGCCCCCTGGTTACGGCGTTGCCCGGACGGAAGTAGGGCCTGTCCTGGTCGTCGCAGGGGCCGCTGTTGGGGTCGGCGGTGCCGCAGGCGTAGCCACCCATCACGTTACGCTGCGTGAGACGCTCTATGTAGACGTAGAAGGAACTCGGGTCGTTGCTCACCGGCACGTCTGCGTATGTCTGCCCTGACACCGCGTCGTTAAGCAAGGCGGCATTGGCTACGATTTTGGAAAGCTGGCCCCTGGTTGTCAGGTCGTTGGGTCTGAAGTAGGGCCGATTCCCCTCGCCGCAAGGCTCACCCGGACTACCGCATGCGTAGCCGCCCATGTAGCCCCGCCGCGACAGGCGGTTGATCCACTGGTAGAAGGGAGAATCGGGGGCCACGTCCTCGTATATCTGCTCTTGAGGGGCCCCGGTCAGCCCGGCGCTCTCCGAGACGATTTTGGCTATCTGCCCGCGCGTGATGTTGCTGCCCGGTCTGAAGTACGGGTTGCCGCTGCCGCCGCACGGCTCGCCTGGGCCTCCACAGGGATAGCCGCTGAGCACGCCCTCACACGCCAGACAGCGCACGAAGGGGTAGAAGGTGCTGCCCGTTGCCACGTCCTGGAACCGGACCGGGCAGGCGGTGGAGGTGGGCGCGGGGGTATTCGTCACGGTGCTGGTGGGCGTGCTGGTCGGCGGGGTGCCGGTCACAGTGTAGCTGGGGGTGGCTGTGTTGGAGGGTGTGGAAGTGTTGCTGGGCGTGGGAGTCGGCGTGGTGCTGGGAATGGGGCCGCTCGTGTCGAACCGCTGGGTGTAGCCTGCCGACTCCGGCCTACCGGTGCTGTAGTCATACCCACCGATGGCGTACAGGAAGCCGTTGCGGGCCGCGTACCCGAAGTTGCGCGTGGCATAGGTCAGGCCGATAAAGGAGGTCCACGAGCCGTCGAGGTCGCCAGCAGACGGTGGCTCGAACATGTAGGCCAGAGTGTTCGGTACGAGGTAATTGCTTGAATCGGGCGGGTTTGAGTGGCCGCCCGCCACCACCAGGTTGCCCGAAATGCCGTACCCTGTACCGGACTCGTAGGACCACGCACCCAGGTCGCCCTTGCCTTCGGGCAGGTCTGACATACGCTCCCACACGCCAACCATGGGGTTCAGCCGCTCCACCACGCTGCTCGGTACCAGCCTGCGCTGGGCGATGTCTACGTGGGTCTGCCAGGTGTCACCTCCGATTGCGTAAACGTAGCCGCCAAGTGCCACCCCCGCGATGTAAGTGCGAGGCGTGGAGAGATTACCCGTAGGCGGAAGCTGCGACCACCTGCTCCCCGCGGCGGACATGGGGTCGAACACCCAGGTGTCGGCGTACGTTGTGCCGTTGCCGCGCGGATCGAAGCCTCCGAATATGTACAGTTTGTTGTTCAGCACCGCGTAGCCGCCCGGTATCCTGGCAGGGTTGGCGGGCCAGGGGTCGGTAGTCAGGTACGAGACTGTGTCGCTGATGACGTTGTACCGGAGCACTCTGTTGGTCGGCATGCTGCTGACGTTGCTGCCACCAACCGCGTAGATGGCTACGCCGTTCGTATCGGTCAGCGTGACGACGGCCATGTTGGAGGTATACCGCTCGCCGGGGCACTGCACGGACGAACTGGGAGGCACATTGGAGGGACAGGGATCAATATCGGCCGATTTGCGCGTCCAGGTGCCGGGGCCGTTATCGCCCGTAGCAGGCGTGTACTCGAAGATCCACGTGTACGGTGGGAGGTATTGTCCTGGATTGCCACCGTTGTGGTTGTTGTATGATATGGGGTTGTCCATACCGTCGAGGCCCATGCGGCCGCCCAGTAGGTAGATTTTCCCATTGGGGTGGTAAAACGCCGCCCCCGCACGTTTGATGCTCGCGGGCCTGGGATCAATCACTTTCTGGCTCGGAAATGGCACCTGGACGTTAGGAAAGCCCGACATCAAGTCCCAGCCGCCGCTACCGGCAGGTTGAGCAGGGGCATTCCACCGTTGCGCTGTGGAACCGCTCGACTCGCGCTCCAAGTTGGGGGGTGCCCCCGCGAGAGCCTTAGAGTCGGGGTCAAATACGAAGAGGCCGGCTAGCACAAGGCCCAGCAGGAGGATTAGTATGGACGAAGCAAACCGTCTGCTCATTCTGATTGACCTTCTATCAGCACGTTAGTTGGATACCGGCATTGGGAGAGCCGAATAGCGAGCACAGCCACAAGACCACACGGTAGCGATGGCAGCCGTGCCACAATCGCAATCGCAGCAGGTCCAATAGGCCGCGCTGCTCTGCTCCATAACGGTCCAACAGCCCACGGAATAGCCCCAGTTGTAAGAGAGGCGGCAAGTCAATAGCTGGTCGTTGTGTTTATGCTGGAAGCAGTAGGCACCCTGGCAGCCGTCGCTCGATTGCGGGACGTCTATGCTGCAAAAGGTGTTCTGGGGAGCAAAGCAAGGGCTGGCAAGAGGACTGTTAGGCCTCCCACGTCTCGGATCGGTCGAGGGATCGTATTCGCCACCTTCCTGCTGCGCCGATGCGGTGTTCCCCAGCGTGCGGCCCGCCGCGAGCGTTGCCACACCCGCGAACACTGCCGTACTCACCTGCGTGAGAAACTTGCGACGGCCAATGGTGCGGGCCAGCCCTTCCGTCAGTAGCCTTACCTTGTGGTCAAACATAGCGCCTGCTTCCTGCTGTCGTTTAGTAGTCCGCTTTCCCGATGCTTCTCGATGCGCCCTCGGGTCAACCGGCCTGTTGCACGGTCAATCCCTCTGCGCCGGGCGACGTTAGCTGCTTGTAGTACATGTCCAGTGCGTCCCTGGTGTTGGCAAGGCCCTTGGCGCGCACAATGCCCTGCTCGTCCAGGAAGAAGAGGAAGGGCGTCACCCGCACCTTGAAACGCTCCACCACCCCGTCCTTCGGAGTGTGCGCCGACATCGGCAGGGTAGCCCCCATCTCCGAGGCGTAGCGCAGGTTCTCCTCGGGCGAGGCCAGGTTGAGCCAGACGACCCCAACCTCGGGGTGGTCCGCCGCCCACGAGTGCAGCTCGGGCAGCAACACCTTACAGGGGCCGCAAGTGGGAGAGCCGAACAGGAGCAAAAGGGGCCGCCCCCGGTAGTCTGCCGGGCGCTGGAGGTTGCCGTACTGGTCGGTGAGGCTGAAGTCGGGGGCCTGCGCGCCCAACTCGAGGCCGTCCCGCGACACCCCTTCCGCGCTGCCCAGGTACATGATGCCTAGCTGCCGGTAGAGCAAAATCACCAGCACGAGCAGCACGAGCACCACCAGCCACAGCACGATGTAACTAACCAGCCAGATGCCTTCCATAGGCGCGGAAAGGTCCCACTCTTACCGTCCAAGCCCAAGAGCTATAGACGGCAAATAAGCCCCAACCATACAGGCCGGGCCAGAGCCAAACCGGACCCGCATCGCCCCCTTCTTACGCCCAGTATGAGGAATTATAGGCGGGGGCAGGGGTAATGTCAACAGAGACGATGGACGATAGACGATGGACGATAGGAGACGAAAACGCCAAGACGCCAAGCACACCAAGGACGCGCCAAGCCTCCCCTGTCATCCTGAGCGCAGCGAAGGATCAGATGGGTAGACAAGAGTCCTCAACGTTGTGGATGCTGCCAGCCAGAGAAACACTGGTGCCTTACGAGGAAGAGTCAAACACGGGTCACTGATCCTTCGCTACGCTCAGGATGACAAGGCTGGGCCTTGTCGCGTTCTCTGCGCCCTTTGCGTCTTGGCGTTTCCGTCTCTCCTACCATCGTCCATCGTCCATCGTCTATCGTCCCCCTACGGCTGCGTGAGGGCTACGTATAGCATCTTAGAGAGTTGACCCCTGGTGGCGTGGTTGGAGGGGCGGAAGGTGCCGTCCGCGTAGCCGGAGATGATGCCGAGGGCGTGGGCGGTCTCGACGTAGGGATAGAAGGGCGAGCCGGAGGGCACGTCGGTGAAGTGAGGCTCTGAGGGTGACACCAGCGGCCGTTGCCCGGCCAGCACCAGGATCTTACAGAGCTGCCCTCGCGTCACCGGGTTGTTGGGGCGGAAGGTGCCGTCCGCGTAGCCGCCTATGACGCCGTGCGACACTCCCGCCTCCACATAGGGATAAGACCAGTCGCCAGGCCGAACGTCGCTGAACGTGGGCTGCTCCGGCGCGTACGGGGGCCATTTATGCCCCAGCACTACCATCT
>JALZHG010000515.1 GCA_030914045.1 Chloroflexota bacterium
ATACATTCTTGGAGAGCTTCGACGATTCTTCTGCGAAGACCTTCTGCGTAGGGTTTTTAGTGAGATCATCGGTTTCGTTTCTGATTGGATCAACGATCATGTCAGGATCAGGTAGCAAACCGACCTTAGAAGGTGGTCACCTGTCTCTCAGATTTCTGCGCGGATGATGCACATCAAGCGTCTAATACTGTAAGATGCGTATCCCCGAGCCGGGAACTATGTGGAGGTAGTTTGCCAAATTTCGATAGGATGCCGAATCTCTTCATAATTGGCGCCGCCAAGGCTGGTACAACGGCCCTCTACGACTATCTTACCCAACACCCTCAAGTCTTTCTCTCCCGGGTCAAGGAGCCGATGTTTTTCAGTCGAGACGAGCATTACGCAAGGGGCCTAGACTGGTACGAAGATGTGTATTTTGAAGGAGCGGAGGATTATCCCGTGAGGGCTGAAGCCACGCCCCATTATCTCTACTGGTCTGAGAAGGTCGCACCTCGTATCAAGGAAGTTTATGGAGATAGACCGGTAAAGTTCATAGTGTCCTTCCGTGACCCGGTGTCGCGGGCCTACTCTTGGTATTGGAACATGGTGCGCGAGGGTAGGGAGGATCTGACCTTTGAAGAAGCGTTGCGGGTCGAAGAGTCCAGGCTTGAGCAGAACCGCCATGAACTCTACCAACTGGGCTCGATGGTGTACGGCTATTCCGCTGGGAGTCGATACGCCTCGTTGCTGCAGCCCTACCTGCGGCTATTCCCTGCGACGAGCTTCTTCTTCGTATTTCAGGATGATCTGAAGTCTCACCTAAACGAAACTTGCAGAGAGATCTTCGAGTTCCTGGGAATAGAACCGTCCATACAGATAAACACCTCGAATAGCAACCCGGCTGCCATGCCCCGCTCCCGGCTCTTGCACAAAACCCTCAGGAGACGTTCCTCGTTCAAAGAGTTCATCAAGCCTTTCATACCGACTAGAGTTAGACGACCCCTCAAGAAGAAAATGATGCACGTCAACTTAAAGGAAACTCCCTACGTGCCTCTGGACCCGCAGTTGGCCCACGAGCTGAGACTGAACTACAAGACCGAGATAGAGACACTCGAGATAATAACGGGTAGGGAACTGTCGTCGTGGAAGGCGGGGTAACCGACACATTGCCTCCTCCGCGATCCGAGTCGGCGTGGTGAGCGACCCGGAGGACCCCTCTATTAACCCCTCGCTTGAAACCTATCGTAAATCCTCGTGGGCGGCGTTGGTTGCCTTCGTCATCTTGCCTCTAGTAGCATTAGTGTCTATATACTCCACGACGAGAACACCACTCAGAACGACACCCCTCAGAACCAGAACGCCACTCAGAGCCAAAACGCCGCCGAAACCGCCATCTGCGACAGGTACGCAGCAAGGAGCGGCTCCGACGGCGCTCGGGGACCAGATCGGCCCCGTACCGTCCAAAAGCTCGTCGACTCTCTGTCTGCTGGCCAGGTGGGATGCTTGCGCGGAGGTCTCTACACCGACCCCGACAAGCGGCTGCTCTTCGACGGCGGCGGTAAGATGGGGCACAGGATGGTCCTCCGCTCCCATCCGGCCGAGTTCCGCGGCTCGATCCACATCCGGAAGGGGAGCGACCACGTCACACCGTCCGCAACATGCGCCTCGACGGCTCCTACGGGCCCGTGGGGAGGGGCCACTTCGAGGGCGACCGCAACACCGCTGCGGGCAGATGCCACGCATCAACCGCGAGCACGGCATCTACGCCTCCAGGCCGAGAGGCACGAAGATCACCGACAACCTCATCTACGACGACGCCGATCGGGGCATCCAGCTCTACCCCAACTCCAAGGGGACGCTGGTTGAGGGTAACGTTGCAGACGGCAACGGCCAGAACATCGTCTTTGGCGGCAGCGGAAACAACGCAGCCTCAGACAACACCGTACGCAATAACGTGATCTCCAACTCACAGGTTGGATGGAACGTATCCGGTAACTGGAACCCTTCCAGCAAGGTAGGTTGGGACAACGAAGTTCACGACAACTGTGTGTGGGTCTCCAGCCGGGAACCCCAATACAATCAGAACGGTGGTATCTCGCCCGCAGAGTATGGCTTCGATGCTTATCACGATAACCTGATCGCCGAGCCGACCTACGCGAACCGCAAGACCGGGGACTTCGGGCTTGGGAGCGACGGTGCTTGCGAGGCTGTAATCAAGTCGCCGCTCATCGCTCCCGATCTCTAGCCCATATAGCCGCGAAAAGATCCCCCATGAGTGGATGCGTCGTCTCCTAAGCGGGAGATATCCTAAGCGGGAGATATACTCAGCTCGTTACGTAGTGGGACGGGGGTCTGATACCGAATCCGGTTGAACGCTTACCGTTACTATGCTGTATCTGGCCACCAGTGGTAGCTCGTATGGCTGCGGATCGTCTCAGCTTGCTCGCACAAAGCTACGCAACGCTCTATGAGAGCCTC
>JALZHG010000516.1 GCA_030914045.1 Chloroflexota bacterium
TGGACACGACCGCAGACATGAGTGAGCGAGCGGAAGCCCCATCGGCCGAAATGGTCGTCGTGCACGAAGAGGCGTTTCGCCGTCTCCCGGGTTCGATCGCCGTGCACCGTGCCGGACAGGCTCTGGCTGTGGGCGATGTGCCCGACACCGTGCGATACGCCCAGCGGGCGCTCGACCTCGCAGCTGAGGACGACCATTTCCGGCGCGGAGCGGCAGCGGCGCTCCTGGGACTCGCATCCTGGGCGAGCGGGGATCTCGAGGCAGCCTACCGGTCGTATGCCGATGGCATGGCGTATTTGCGGATGGCCGGGAACATCTCTGACGCAGTCGGGGGCGCAATCGCCCTGGCTGATATACGGATTGCGCAAGGTCGTCTCCGCGAGGCAATGCGTACCTACGAGCACGCCCTGCAGCTTGCGACGGAGCAGGGCGACCCCGTTATGCGGGGAACGGCAGACATGTACGTGAGAATGAGCAATCTCCACCGTGAGCAGAACGATCTGGAAGCCGCCACGCAGCACTTGCTGAGAAGCAAGGAGCAGGGCGGGCACACCGGGTTCCCGCAAAACCGGTATCGCTGGCGCGTCGCAATGGCTCGGACACTGGAGGCCCAGGGGGATGTGGACGGCGCTCTCGACCTGCTCCACGAGGCAGAGCACTTGTATGTGAGTGACTTCTTCCCAAATGTGCGCCCTATAGCGGCGTTGAAGGCACGGATGCGGGTTGCGCAGGGTAGGTTGGGTGAAGCCCTGGGCTGGGCGCGTGAGCAGGGCTTGTCCGCCCAAGACGACCTCAGCTACCTGCACGAGTTCGAGCACATCACCCTGGCAAGGGTGCTCTTAGCCCGATACAAGAGCGATCGGGAAGAACGCTCCATCCACGAGACGATGGGACTACTGGAGCGCCTCCTGCAAGCGGCGGAAGAGGGCGGGAGGATGGGTAGCGTGATCGAGACCCTGGTGCTGCAGGCACTCGCTCACGAGGCGCAAGGCGAGAGCCCTTCTGCTCTCGTGCCTCTGGAACGTGCCCTGACGCTGGCCGAGCCGGAGGGCTACGTCCGAGTCTTTGTGGACGAGGGGTTGCCGATGGCCCGACTACTGGCCGAAGCAGCCGCCCACGGGATTATGCCGGACTATACGGCCAAGTTGCTGGCTGCACTCGAAGCCGAGGAGCACAAGAGCGCAGACGAATCTCATCTGCCCCATGCCCTACCTGCCCAGTCACTTACCGAGCCACTGAGCCAACGCGAGTTAGAAGTTCTACACCTCATCGCCGAGGGACTCTCGAATCGTGAGATCAGCGAGCGGCTTTTCCTCGCCCTAATTACCGTCAAAGGACACAACCGGAACATCTTTCGCAAACTCCAGGTTCGAAGACGCACCGAAGCCGTAGCGCGCGCCCGCGAGCTGGGCCTGTTGTAGCCTAGATATCCGTTCGTCCGCAAATTCGGATCTGGAACGGCGCGCAAGCGGTTCATAACAATACCCCCGAACCATACTTTGGTATCTGTTCGTCAATACCGTGTTGCGGCTAGGCTCTTGTACATGAACGAGCGGCACAGACCAAAGATCGATCCGAGTCAACCGATGGTCTACCAGATCAGGCTCCAGGGCCAACTGGGTCATCGATGGACGGAGTGGTTCGGGGACGTGACCATCACTCTGGAAGACAACGGCGAGACGCTTTTGACCTGCCCGGTGACAGATCAGGCCGCGCTGCACGGCTTGCTAAGGAAAGTGCGTGATCTGGGCATGCCGTTGCTCTCGGTGATTCGGTTGGAGAAAGGGGGACAGGTGTACCTGGATCGCGAGCGATAGCTCTCCAAACTCGGAACAATCGAGAAGGCAGAGAAATCATGACCGCTAAAGAAGAAGAGGAGAAGAAGTACAACTTGTTGCCGCATCTTGAAGTTTATTGTCGCATCTTGAAACTAGGCTTTTTGCGCAAGGGGGTGCACTCTCTATGTCCGAAGTATCGACCTTCAGGCTCTACCTGTTGAGGGCCATGTACTTGTTCATCGCCGTCGGTTTGGCGATCTTCGAGTTGCCGGCGCTGCTCCATCCCGAGAACCTCTCGCCCCAGGACAGCGTGGTTCTCAGCGTGCTCGGCGGGTTCGCGCTCTTGGCGGTGGTGGGGATCCGTTACCCACTCAAGATGCTGCCGCTGCTTCTCTTCGAGCTTTTGTGGAAGGCCATCTGGCTCCTGGTTTTCGGGCTGCCCCTATTGCTTTCCGGCCGGCTGGGACCGGAGACTACACAAACGCTGACTGCCTGTCTGATGGGCGTCGTGTTGGTTCCGCTCGTGATGCCTTGGGGCTACGTGCTCAAACATTATTTGAGGGCGCCCGGAGATCGGTGGGGCAAGCAGGTGACCTCGAGCGCTCCCAAGTAGCCTTCGTCTTCACCCGTTGTTAGCGAGGGTCGCGTAGAGGCAGTTGTCAAACCGCAAACTGAGACA
>JALZHG010000517.1 GCA_030914045.1 Chloroflexota bacterium
CACCTCGAGCTTGGCCTTGTCGACTTTTTCCTGATGCGGGTGGTAACGGCATCTCGTCGTACCCAAGCTGACTTCGCCTGCATTATCGCTTACCGGGGGCCTGCGGAGCGTTATCTCTGCCAGCTTTTCGGGCTTCAGCATGACGATGCGTCCACTTGTGATCGCGAGCAGTTGCCGCCTTCGCAGCTCCTTCAGGACGCTCGTCACCGACTTGTGGGTCGACGCGACCATCTGAGCCAAGTCTTTGGAAGATAAAGGCTGCGTGATGATAGTTCCGGCCCACGTGTCCTCGCCGAACTTCCGCGCGAGTATCAGGAGAAGCTTGGCGAGGCGTGCTTCGGTCTCACGAGGCAACAGACACTCTACCAACTCCTGATACTGTACCAGGCGGAGCTCGGAGAGCGTCGCCAGCTTGAGGGTTACCTCCGGGCGTGTCCTTATGGCCCTCTCCACGAACACCCTGGGAATCTTAGTGACCACGCACGCCGTCATGGCCTCTGTGCAGACCTGGCGGCAGGCTTCTGTACCGATCGCCAGGGTCCCGAAGGTGTCCCAAGCCCCAAGCAGTCGCAGAATAACTCTCTTGGTTCCCGCATAGCTGCTGGTGAGCTTCACCACGCCCTCGGTAACTACGTACAGGCCGTCGCCAAGCTGTCCTTCTCGCCGGATTATGTCTCCCGGTTCGTAACGGTACTCCACTGTGGCAGCGCCCGTCCTGTAGAGCATGCCCACTAATCCACGGCATTCCCTCTCCCAGAGTTCGGCCTCGGCTGAAATATAGTGTCGGTGGGCGAGGTTCTCGGAGGCCAGCCCGTCGTCCTCGAGCAGCCGGTTATTAGTTGGCACCCACTCCTTCATCGACTTGGGGAGCCTTCCTGAGATCTACCGTCCTCACCGATTCTTCTTCCGTCGGGGTCTCTTGGACGACACATGAGCCGGTCGCGACGCTCCCCTCTATGTTCCGTTACCTGGGTGTTGGGGTTTTCGACGAGCCATCCGAGGCTGCGGGGTGACCCCACGGTCGCAGACGTAGGAGACTTGGTCACGAGGCTGGTGACACGTCGACCGTCATAGGTAAGTCCACCTTCCGATAAGCTTCCGCGAGTCGGGGTCGGCGACGTCGAGCCTGCCGAACTCGATCTGATTGCCCTTGAACGGGGGCTCCAGCTGCTGGACATCGCCGACGAGGACGGTTGCACCGTCCTCGGCCAGAAGTTCGGCGGTCGTCCGTCCAATGCCTTGAGCGCCTCCGGTGACTGTGGCGACCTTCCCTTCTACTCTACCGGCTATCTCTGCCTCCGGCCTCGGCGGCCGGGGTCATTGTTCTGAGCCACGGATAGCGCTCGGTGTCAGCGCCGGCGTAGTCCGGGTCGAGGTAGATGAAGCAACGCTGGATCTTGAAGTCGCGGATCTCGAACACGTCGCACCACCTGCCGGCGCCCCAGTCCGGCACACCGGCCCGCCACGGACCGTTCTGGTGCTCGCCGTAGCTCGTGCCTTCAGCAACCACAACGTCGCTGCCGGAGAACACCCAGTTGAAGTGCGAGTAGTCGTGCCGGATCCACTTCAGCGTCGCGCCGACATCGCCGAACAACTGCCCGATCTCCTCCTTGCCGTTGGCCAGGCCCCACTTCGGGAAGTACACCTGTGCATCGTCAGCGAACAAGTCAAGGATGCTATCGCCGGTCGACGTGACGCCGCCATTGTCGAAGGCCTTGAGGTACTCGAGCGCCACCGACTTGCGCTGCTCGTCGGTCATGGATTGCTTGGTGATCGTCATGGCCTTGCCTCCTCTCTAGTGTTTACTTGCGGCTTAACCTCGCGCCGCGGCTGCCTCGCTGCGTGCTCGGCCGCCAGGTACCCGAAAGTCATTATGGGCCCGAGGGTACCGCCGCCAGCCCAGTAACCTTGCGCTGAGGCAGAGGCGACGCAGTTGCCCACACCGTAGAGCCCCGGTATAGGCTCGCCGTCGACACCGAGGACTTGGCCGTGGATGTTGGTCCTCGGCCCGCCCTTGGTGTCGAGGGTGCCGGCTGCGAGGATGGTAGCGTAGTAGGGACCACTCTCGGAGATCGGGTACAGGGTGGGGTTGCCTGTGTCATTGCCGGGGCGTGCTTCTCCGTTGAAGATGAGCTCGATGGGGTTCTCGCCGCGCTTGAAGTCAGGGTCCCTGCCCTCTTTAGCGAAGTCGTTGAACCGGGTGATCGTCTTCGGTACCTCCGCCACAAACCGTTCGTCGAGCGAGAAGCCGGCGGTGTGGGGTGCTAGCACTTTGAGCCGGGCCTGAAGGTTCGCAGCGAGGTCCTCTATACTCTCGCCCCTTATGATGTGGAAGTCGTCGTAGATGAAGTTGCCGTAGTTATCTAGCGCCAGACGGGGCGGGTCGGTGTCCTCCTCCGCCTCCGTCGCCTTCCACAGGTCGTGGGTGCGCTGGTCCCAGAAAGGGAACAGCAG
>JALZHG010000518.1 GCA_030914045.1 Chloroflexota bacterium
GCGCCTTATGTCGTGGGTTAGCTCTTCGATCTCCTCGACCTCGGCGTACACCAGCTGCAAGGGGATGCCCGTATCCAGCATCTCCTCCCGGAAGTTGACCAGCTCGACCTCCAGATCGCTGTAGGCGTGGGAGCGGCACAGGAGGACGTATCCCTCCTCCGCCTCAAATTCGTTGAGGGCGAAGGTGGAATAGCGATCCATCTCCAGATCGCCGTCCAGAAGGAAAGCCTTGCACGCCGAGCACTGCCCTTCCTTGCACCCGTGCATCAGCATCACGCCGTGCCGGAACGCCGCATCGAGCACGGTCTCGTCTTCGTCTACCTCAATCTCGATGCCGACCGGCTCAAAGTAAACTTTGTGTTTCTCACCCATGGTTTTAGTTCTTCACCCCTTAGAATGCGTATAACCCTACAGTCTGTAATGCTGCAACTCCCCTGAAGCGTGATCCTAAACACGGAAGGCAACCGGGTCAAATTTTGAGGCACCCGGGATGGATTTTCCTTCAATGTCAGAATAGGAGCGCAAAAAGGAACAGCCGGGTTTACCCGGCTGTTCCTCTTGAGAACGCCCTGGCCGATCAGGCCATGTCAGACGCGGATGTTAGAGGGTCTCCTTGATGGTGAAGCCCTTCTTGTAATCCTCGTACCACTTCTGGCGCTCATCGTCTGACATCTCGTTGATCAGCACGCGCGGGCTCTGGAACTCGATGCCCCGCACGTGGTCCAGCGTCCACATCTTCGACTGGTCGAAGAGGACGTGCGGCTGCGGAACCAGGGTCTTGCCGTCGTTGCGGACGTAACCGAGGTCCTTGAACACGTCCTCCAGGTCCCAACCGTGGTACAGGGTCTCCCACTCGCGCTTACCGGTGAGCCGGCCCATGGAGGGCGTCGGACGACCGTTGTACTCCTCGCGGAAGGCGACCTTGTCCGTCCAGTGGCAAGTATCCGAGCAGTAGGTCCGCCACTCGCCGTCGACGTGGTCGAGGACCGTGTCCTCGCGGATCAGGCACGGCACCATGCACGTCCAGCAGCGGTTCGGATACACGTAGCCGGTGTCCTCGAACGCTATCGGCTTGTGGCCGTTAGGCTCGGAGAGATTCCGGTAGTGCTCCCACCACTTGCCGAACTTGTCGTACCAGCCGGGGTACTTGTGCTCGAACCACTCGAAGTCTTCCTCGGTCATCGGGTCGATGCGCCAGTAGTTGGCGAACCAGCCGGTGGCGAAGAACTGTGCCACGTAGTGGACGTACCACTTGTTCCAGACCCGGTCCCACGACTCCTCGATAAGGTCGTGCGGGACGTTCAGGCCGTACTTCTCGAGCGGGACCAGGTAGCTGCGGTAGTAGTCATCGTAGACCCACCGCTTCCACATCTCCGCGTAGCTCTCGCGGTCCTTGCGGCGGTCCTTGGAGCCGTAGTCGATGAACGTGCCGATGGCGGCGTCCACCACCGCGTGGTTGTTCCACCAGGCGTAGCGCATGTCGCGCTCGATGAGGTCCTTGTTCTCGTCGTGGGCCAGCGCCATGAGCAGCGCGCCGTAGCCGTTGTTCATGTGCCGCGACTCGTCGGACTGGACCGAGAGGAACACCGTCGGCAGCAGGTAGTCGCCGTTGGCCGCCGCCTCTGAGGGCATCGCCACGAACAGGGTGTTCGTGAAGGCCGTCTCGGCCACGACCTGCAGGTAGATGTTGCACGCCGTGATCGCGTCCCCGGTGATGAAACCCTCGCCGAACTGACGGCCGATGGTCCCCGCGTAGTTGTTGGAGAAGGCCCTCTCGGTGATGTCGAACCCGGCCGGGTCGATGTAGTTCTTCATGTACTCGCGCTTGAGGTTCATCTGGATCGTCGAGTGACGAACCTCGTCGATCATCTGGAACGCGAGCCCGTTGTGAATCTCGGGGTTGGGCAACGCTTCGGTCAGCAGAGGCATGGCCCGCGCGGCCGAAATCTCGGGGAACGGGATGATGCTCAAGAAGAGTTTCTGCCACTCCATCCATCGCGGCTGGACCTGGCGCCACATGTTCCCGCGGATCGCCCCGTCTATGGCGCCATAGACGCGATCGTCCTTCTCCTCCTGCATGGGGAAGTAGGACTGCAGGACCTGCTTCATCGCGTCCTTCTGGCTACCCTTGGTGAGCTTGTAGTCGGTCTTGTACTTCGGATCCTTCTCGACAAAGGTCGGCTCCCAAGAAAGTTCCTGGATCTTCTTGTGAGCCTTGGTAACGCTTCTGCGCGCCACTAGCCTCGATCACCCCTTTCGACAACGAACTCCAACTTCTCCCGTATTCCCTCGCGTAGTCCTCCTACCACCCCCTTGACAAGTTCACCCTGTTACGAGCACATGATAATAGCAGGGGTCTAGCACAGCAAGCCTCAGAGGGCACTTATTCCAACAATGTACGAAAATGACCGAAGTAGCGACACAGACGTGGTCGGGAGATACAATACAT
>JALZHG010000519.1 GCA_030914045.1 Chloroflexota bacterium
CCCCCACGTCAACCAGCATGTTGGAGGCGCCTACGAGCGAGAATTGAGCGTATTTGACGCCCGTTTGTTTCTGAGACTCCCGCACCAGGCCAGCAACTATACCGGATGCTTCAGGTCCCGGCGGTGTCTCAGCGTACCAATCGTGTAGCGATCCATCGAGGGGGAGTTCGGCGCACATGAAGAGAGGTCCGGGGGCGGACCATTACTATTTATGCGCTTCGTTACGGTTCGACCCGAGAACGGGTATAAGGATTCGAGGAGGAGCATATATGCGCAGCCTGGGACGCTCGATCAAGAAATTCTCCGCCGACGATACGTTGGTTTATGCCGCGGCGCTCTCCTACCAGCTGTTCTTCTCGCTCTTCCCGTTCGTCATCTTCCTCCTCGCGCTGCTGGGTGTGCTCAACCTCACCAGCTTCTTCGACTGGATGATTAAGCAGTCCCAGACGGTGCTGCCGGGGCAGGCTTCGGGGATGGTGAAGAACATAGTGAGTCAGATCCGCGGCCAAGGCGCCAGCGGAGCGCTCTCCTTGGGGGCCGTCCTCGCCCTCTGGTCGGCCTCTTCGGCGGTCCGGATGGCGATGCACGCCCTCAACGTCGCCTACGAGGTCGAAGACCGCGCCGTGTGGAAGAAGATCCCGCTCTCGATCCTCTACACGGTCTTGCTCGCAGTCCTCCTGATCGCCGTGGCGGCGCTGATGCTGATCGGCCCGCAGCTGGCTAGTTGGATCGTCCAGCAGGTAGGGCTGGGTTCCGTGTTCGCTACCGTATGGACCTGGGCCCGCATCCCCGTGGCACTCGTGTTGTTGGTGTTGGTGGCGGCGCTCGTCTACTATCTGTTCCCCAACGCCGACCAACCGTTTAGGGTCATCACCCCGGGGGCAGTGCTGGCCGTGATCGTTTGGGTTGTGGCCTCTTTAGGCTTCTCCTGGTACGTGGCGAACTTCGCCAGCTACAACGCCACCTACGGCGCACTCGCCGCGGTGATCGTGCTGCTGTTCTACTTCTTCATCTCGGCGGCCATCATGCTGTTCGGTGCCGAGCTCAACTCGGAGGTTTACCGCCAGGCAGCAGAGAGCGAAGACGAGGGCGAGAAGAGAACGAACGAAGGAGCTTGAGAGCCTGGGGTTGTTGGACTTCTCAATACGAATACGAGTGGCGCAACTCAGAGCAGCGCCCGAACGAAAGAGGTGCCCTAGGAGTTGAGCGAGCAGGGCCTTCTCGGAAGCCTGAAGAGCAAGGAGAGGGAGGATACCGGTAGGTCGCTACGGTTTGCGGGCGGTAGCCAACAGCACTACACCGCCCACCAACAGCAAGAACCCCACGGCGAACAACACTGTGCTGAGGGTGCCCTCCTCGGTAGCGGCGACGATGCTGATGATCAGGCCAACGACCAGCATCGCTATGCCCCACGTCGCGTCCAGGTTCCTACCCTTCGGCTATCTTCTCACCGACTTACCAACGCCTAAGGACGAAGTAGAGGAACGCTATCACCCACAGGGCCAAAAAGACCACCCAGAGCGCCTGTAAGACGAACGGCATGGACCCGATCCATGCCAAGACCAATAGCACCAACATCAGCGTGACCAGGATCACCGAGAGCACCCACCACACCGTCATCGGCGTCATGAGCTAGATTCGGATTTAGGCCTTCCTCGGCCGGAAGACGAAGAACCGCAGGAATACGAAGCTCATGGTAGAAGCGACCAGCATGGAGGCTACTTTGGCCACGTTGGCGCTGACCAATGGCGAGAGGTCCGTGTAAGCCTTGAGCCCGTGGGCCGACAGCCAGAGCAAGAGGTTCCCAACCCCGGAATTCAGCAGCCCCTGGGCGGTGAACATGCTTACTTGCCGGGCGTCATGTCGGGCTCGGTGTCTGAAGGTCCACAGGGTGTTCCACAGGTAGCTGTTGGCGTTCGCCAGGATCAGCGCCCCGACGTTGTAGACGACGAGCAGCCCCGGGCTGTGGGTGGGCCACAGGAGCAGGAGCACGTTGAGCGCCCCCACGTCTACGAGCGTGTTGGAGGCACCAACGAGCGAGAACTGGGCGTATTTGACCCCCGTCTCTTTCTTAGACTCACCCATCGGGGTGATAACTCTACCGGATGCTTCGGGCCCCGGCGGTGTCTCAGCGCACCTCCCGCTTAACGGGTAGCGGTCACAGCGGAGAGGGTCGGGGGCTAGCGGCCTCGGCCCTTCCTCTTGCCCTTATGCACTGAACGTCGTGGAAGGGGCGTTCTCGGAAGTCCATATCCAACATTCTGCATTGCCATGCCCCTATCCGGGTGGAGAATGAGTGATTCAGCCAAGCCTAGCTGTAGATCTCATAGATGTTCCCATCGGGCCCCCTGAAGTGAGTCCACTTGGCACCCTCCGAATGCTGGACCGGCCCGATGAATTCTATGCCGGCGGCCTCCATCCGGCGCGGGCTTGCTCGGCATCATCTA
>JALZHG010000201.1 GCA_030914045.1 Chloroflexota bacterium
TCTGGCAAAAGATCATGAGTTCAACCTGCGCTGGCTACGCGCGGCCCGGCGCGTCCTGAAGCCCGACGGCACGCTGTGGGTGACGGGCACACACCACATCATCTTTAGTTTGGGCTTCGCGCTGCGGGGCCTGGGATTCAAGACGCGGAATAAAGGCAAGAAGAAGGGCCGGAACGACCAAAGCCCTGGCCCTGTCTATTACTACCTAGAGAGATAGCTTCCGGCTTGCTCCGGCCCGGTGGGTCCTTTAGGATATGGATACACCTCGAGAGCCGAGTGCCTCTCTCCAGCTCTTGGTGGCCTCCATCGCATCGGGCAAACCGCCTAACTCGGGCCTAATACTCGTGTTTTGCGGCCGAGCGAAGGAGAAGCGGTAGCGATTGCCACCGATGTTCAGATTTATGCCGCTACGATGAAAAGGCACCTTCATTTCCTCTATCTCGCTGATCGGCACGTCGAATACTATGGCGTTCTCGTAACTCAAAAGGGCTCGTGCCAGCCCAGGTCTCTTTGCACTCTTCTCCAGCCTGCGCACGCTGAAGCGCAGGAAACCTGGCACCCCCGCGAGTCCCTCCCCTGCGCCCTCGAAAGACACACGTTCGTTCTCTAGCTTTAGTGTACCGCCCAAGCTTTGGATGTATCCAAACAGCAGCCATGCTGTGTCGTGCAGTGACTCGGACACTTTGTCTACCTCCTTATATTGTTGCCATACAGGCCGGGGCTCCCGCACTCTGGACAAACTCCGAAGTGTGAGGCATCTTCGCCCTCGAGGGCCTCCCGCGCCTTCGCGCTAAGGTGGGGGCCGGTGGTCGGTTTATCCTGCATATATTCTCCTCACGGTTGAGAGCCGGGGCTCCTAGTCGAAGGATACCCCGGCCCTCCCTACTCCCTACGGCTGGTCAGCGAGCTTACCCAGCGCATGCACTCTTCTTGCTATCGGACCTCGAACTCGAGCGTGCGCGACGGCTCCTCCTCGCCGTTCAGGAAGAGCTCCACCTCGTACTCACCCACCGGCCAGGGACCATCGTTGGTCAGATCGAAGGTGAGCTGGCCGCCCTCGACGACCTGTTGGATCGCTCCCAAAGCCTCCTCGGGGTTGGGCAGAACTGAGAACATCGCTGAATCGTGCAGGATGGCTCCACGGACCAACTCCGGGTGGCGGATCACGAGATCGAGGCCGATGATCGCCCCTCCGCTCGTCCCGAACACTGCGGCGGGAACAATGCCCAAGGCCTCGATCAAGGCCCCCGCGTCGTCGGACTGCTCCTCGGTTGAGGTGCCGTCCCAGCCGCCGGGGCGGGGGCTGCGCGAGTTGCCCCGCCGATCGTAAGTGACGACGGTGAACTCATCAGAGAGGAGCTCGGCTACAGGCGAGCAACCCTCGATAAAATGAACAGACTTTGACCTCTGGTAGCTCGCCCAACCTTCGCAAGACCCCGAGACTCTCCTCGAGGTGGGCGCGCGCCGAGTCATGCTCACCTCTAAGGACCGCCATGATGCCCAGGTAGGAGCGCGTCAGGACAATACCGTGTACGTCGCCCGACTGCCGCCCGAGTCTGAGGCTCTCCTCAAGAGAAGAGCGGGCCGTCTCCCAGTCGCCCTCTTCGGCACTGAGATACCCAAGCTCTCTCAGCACCGCAGTGGCGCGTGGTTCGTCTCCTAGCTCCCGGTAGATCTCGGCGCTCTCTCCAAGACGGGAGCGCACCACCTCTTGATCTCCCGCCGAGTAGTCGGCGCTTCGGTAGATCAGTACCCCGAGGGTAAGGAGCGCCTTAGCTCGCGCCACCGTCCTTCCCGATGCTGCTCCTGCAAGCTCCAGAAACTCGCCTAGCTGCGCTCGTCCCTCACTGAAGTAACCCCTAAACCACCAGAAGCGCCCCAGCGCTCCCGCCAGCCTGAGGCCCCGCTCGGCCTCTCGCTCCTCCCGCAGCCACCCTAGAGCAGCCCGCAGGTTGTCGTGTTCTTGCTCCAACCGCTCCACCCACGCCTCCTGCCCCGGCCCCATAATGGCCGGCTCGGCGGTCGAGCGGGTAGCGAACGTCTGAGAATTCCATACCGCCGCGCACCTCGGTAAATAAGGCCGTCTCGGTACTGATCTAAGAAACGCTCCTTAAATACGCAGTTTGGGCGATCCGCTTACCCCGGATAGGTGGCAATATTGGTTCACAAGCAACGATGGGTGGCAGACAAAGAGGCGTATAGATAGGAGTGAACTCTATGTTACGCACACCAGTATGTGACGTCCTGGGCATTGAGGTTCCCGTCATGCAGGCGGCGATCTGGCCAGCGACCGCCCCGGAGCTGGTGGCAGCGGTCTCGGAGGTAGGCGGCCTCGGAAGTATCGGCTCCGTCTTTGAGTCTGCAGAGAGCGTCGAGAGGCAGATAGCTCGCGTGCGACAGCTCACCAACCATCCCTTCGCGGTCAACCATGTGGTACCACTTCTGGATGACGGGGCTTTCGAAGCTACGCTAGAAGCCAAACCGGCCGTCGTCTCTTTGGCACTCGGCGATCCCGCAGACCTCGTTGAGCAGATCCACACTGCAGGGGCGAAGGTTGTCCACCAAGTACACACCGTGCAGCAGGCACGTGAAGTCGCAGAGCTAGGCGTGGACGTGATCATCGCCCAAGGCTCGGAAGCGGGCGGACAGGGCATGGCGCTTGGCGTGGGCGCCATGGCGCTAATCCCCCAGGTTGTCGACGCGGTGCACCCTATGCCAGTCTTAGCGGCGGGCGGCATTGCCGACGGTAGGGGCCTTGCAGCAGCACTGGTGCTAGGCGCTCAAGGAGCGAATGTGGGCACTAGATTTTTGGCCTCACAGGAGGCCTCCGCCGACGATACATGGAAGCGGGCGATCCTCGAAACGGAGTCTGAAGAGGTTATTAGATTTGAGGTCTATAAGGAGATCCTCCCATCTACCAGCAATCGTGCCTACGAGACGGTGCCGCGCGTGATGCGCACGTCGTTCGTCGAAAAGTGGCAGAGACGCCCGGAAGAAGCGAGGAGGGAGGCTGGGCGGCTACGGACTGAAATCATGTCGGCCGTCCAGCAACGCAGACCGGATGAGCTTGTACCCTTTACCGGTCAGACGGCTGGCTTGATCCACGACATCTTGCCCGCCGCTGAGATCGTGCGCACGATGATCACAGAGGCGGAGCAAGCCCTCAAGCGGGCAAGCACACTACGCGGTTCCCGCTAACGCGAACTTGATAGAGAACCCCTCACCCGTTCAACTTCACCGGCCACCCGGCTGCGTCGATCCCAGCGGGCTTCACCGACGAGGGGCTGCCCATAGGCATGCAGATCGTGGGTCGGCGCTTCGCCGACGAGACGGTGCTCGCCGCAGGCGCCGCTTTCGAGCGTCTAAGGCCCTGGCACGACTCCTACCTGACGCTGAATATTCCATAACGCTTTACTCGCCGCGCTCTTTCCATAACGCAGAGGCTTCGAGGCAGCGCAAACGCCTCGTGAGAAGTTGGTAACCGTCAAGACGGGTTGGCACTTCATTTCGTCTTTTTCTAGTCTACACAGTTTAACTGCCAACAAGCAGATTCCCGAAGTACCAGCAACCTGCGGAGCGGAGACTACACCGGTTGATTGAGGAGACGGTTCCAATTGGTCCGCTCATCAGAGCTCCGGTAGCCAGCAACCGGGAAAGCTGTACCATATTGGGGCGAAGGCAGGCGCCGACCACGGAGCCGGATTCGGGGGTGAGGGAAGAATATGAGGCGGTCTCAGGCTTGTTGCAGAACTGGGAGTGGACGCGCGAGATGATCCTCGGAGGCACTCTAGCTCAGCCGTTTGATCCGGATAAGCCGTTCCAGCAGGTGGCAGTCGAGGACGTAGGAGCCTTCGCCGCTATAGCCTTTGAGAACCCGGATCGTTGGATCGGGCGAGAGGTAGACCTTGCCGGGGACGAACAGACCATGCCCGAGATTGCCGAGACCTTTGGTCGCGTCACAGGGAGAGAGGTTAGCTACTACCAGGTGTCCTGGGACCAGTTCGAGGAGCAGATGGGCGAAGAGGCCACCGTCAATTTCCGGTGGATCAACGACGTAGGCTATGAGGCTGACATCGCTGCGTTGCGGCAAGAGTACCCTGAGCTTACTTCCTTTGAGCGGTACCTCCGTAGTCACGGATGGGAGGGCGCAGAGGTTCCTGCAGGGGGTTAGGCTGTACGGTAATCATGAACTTGGCGTAGGCATCGTAGGAACCTGCGTCAAGTAGATAATCGCCCCCCGCACTTCCCCTGTAGCGTGCATCACTCCCTCTCCTTACGATCGTGCCACTAACTTTCTTCGGAGAGCGTGGCAATGCAGTCGACTTCCACCAAGAATCCGAGCAGGCTGGTGGCCACGGTCGTCCGCGCCGGCGGATCGTGGCTGAAAAACTCCTTGTACACCTCGTTGAACTCCGCGAACCGGGTGAGGTCCGTCACGTAGGCGTTCACCTTGACGACGTTCTCAAGGCTCGATCCTGCGGCCTCCAGGATGGTCTGTACGTTCCTCAAGGTCTGCCGAACTTGGTCCGTAAAGGCGTCGGGCATGACGCCCGTCTCGGGCTCCGCGGGCCCCTGACCCGATATGAACACGAATCCGTTGGCGACCACGGCGTGAGAGTAGGGACCGACCGGCTTCGGACCCTTCTCGGCAATTACGGTTTCTCTCATCAGTTTCTCCTTTCTAACTCGTTTGTCTCTACCGGACCGGGCATGCGCCCTCTATTCCAGTTTCCCGCGGGCCGAAACCTCGATCCGCTCGACGGCGCCGGACCCGTCCGTGAAGAAGACCTCGTTGTGGAGGTTCACCGTGCTGCATACGTGGTTGGGGATTATCTGAACGGTGTCTCCTACCCCGAGGACGTGCTCCTCGCTTACCCGGAGCATCCCGTGTTCCTCCGTGAGCCTCTCCAGAACGGCGTCGGGGTAGCCAACGACGTGCCCGAACCCTTCGAGGTTCAGGGGTTCGGTGCCCGGCTGCACGTCGGTGGCGAAGGTCTTGCTTCCACCGTCGATGATCGCGAGGCCCTCGGACGGCCTGCTCACGACGGTTGCCACCACGGTCGCGGCGCACTCCTCGAGCGAGCAGACCCCGAAGCGGGTCTGCATCCTGTCGTAGAAGACATAGGTGCCAGGCCGGATCTCCGTCACCCCTTCCACCTCTCCCGCGTACTCGGCCGTCGGGGTGGACCCCAGGCTCACATCTTCCACCTCTATGCCGCTATCTCTCATCCGGTCGGCCAAAGAGACCATGAGCTTACCCTCTTCCAGGCCTGCCTGTTTGAGCTCGAGCGTCGGGACGCCACTCTCCAGAACGGCTCCGCGGAAGGTGTATATGCCGCTCAGGCGCAGATTCTCTAGCAGTGTGATCTCGGCGGCAAGCTCCACCGCTTCGTCGAACGGGACGCCGGTTCTGCGGAGTCCGGTATCTACTTCCAGTCTGACTTCGAGCTCGTGATCTTCGAGCTCTGCTACCCTTGAGAGCCTCTTGCCTCCTTCGAAGCTGTCCACCCCGACGACGAGCCTTACCCCTTCTCTACCCAGTCGAATCGCCCGTCTTATCTTCGACTCCGTCACTAGAGGGTAAGCGATGAAGATGTCCCGAATGCCGCCGTCTGCCATGACTTCGGCTTCGGAGACCTTGGCCACGGTGATACCCACGGCGCCCGATTCTAGTTGTCGTCTGGCGATCATTGGGATCTTGTGGGTCTTGACGTGGGGCCTCAGCTTTACACCGCGCTCCCGCGCGATACCGGCCATCTTCTCGATGTTTCTGTCCATCTTTGCGCCGTCGATCAGGAGGTGCGGCGTCTCCAAGGTTCGGCTCCCTTCCCCGTAGATGAGCCTGTCTGTGTCCGGTATTGTACCCAGCTCTACGTCGGCGTCGAAGACTCCCAGGTGGTGCGTCCCGTCAAGGAGCTCAAGGGCTGCTGCAAAGAACTGTGGTCACGTCCGGGTTTATCCCTATCTTTTCCAAAAGCCAATCATTAGGGCGATGATGACTGCGGACATGGCTGGCATGGCGTAGAGTCCTGCCGTAGGCCAATAAACACACTGGAGTGTAGCCGTTTTCTATGAACACGGTTGAGGGGGTCAGCTCTTCATGACCTGGAGTTCATCAGCACCCTCACTTCTCAAAGGCACCCGGAAGCGCAAAGCGGAGCGTAGTGACTCTATTCGCCCGATAGGCTTCGAGAAGGACCTTGAGTGAAGCTGCAATAGCTCCGTGCTGCCCAGCGTTTCCTTAAGACTGCCAACAGGCTGTGGGTGACGGGCACGCACCACATCACCTTCAGCATGGGCTTCGCCCTCCAGGGGCTTGACTAATGCAGCTTAAGGTTGCGCCGCGTCAGAAAAGGGCGCGTTCCCTGTTTCACTAAGACCCCTTCGCCACCGCGTTCGCCTCGGGCCGTGCGGCGCGACAACGACCCTCTGGCGGCGTTCCCCTGCGCCCGAGAGAGCCA
>JALZHG010000520.1 GCA_030914045.1 Chloroflexota bacterium
TCTTGTGAGACGTCCTTCGTTAGTCACTAGAGCAAATTCGCAAGTCGAAATCCCAATTCCCAATTCCTGTACAATAAGGTATGGGCTTCCTTATCCCTGTCGCGTTGGGGCTGCTTGCCCTGGCTATACCGATCATCCTCTTCTACATGCTGCGGCTGCGGCGGCAGGACGTGGATGTGTCTTCGTCGTACCTGTGGAGGCGGGCGCTCGAGGACCGCACGGCGAACATGCCCTGGAACAAGCTGCGGCGCAACCTGCTGCTCCTATTGCAGTTGCTGCTGCTGCTGCTGATGGTGTTGAGCCTGGCGCGGCCCTTCTTCGAGGCGAACACGGTGGCGACGGGCAACATGGTGGTCATACTCGACGCTTCGGCCTCGATGCAGGCGGTGGACGAGGCGGGCGGCGGCAGCAGGTTCGAGCAGGCGCGACGTGAGGCCAACGCGCTCATAGATGGCATGTCGGGCGAGGCTCACATGTCGCTGGTGCTGGCGGGGCCGGTGCCGCAGGTGGTCGTGTCGGCCTCCAGCAACAAGTCGGCGTTGCGTTCAGCGCTGGCGGGGTTGTCCGCCTCCAACGGCGGTACGGACATGCCGCAGGCTGTTACCCTGTCCGCCGCGACCGCCCGGCAGTTGGGAGAGGCCACGGTGGTGCTCATCTCGGACGGGGCGTTCCGGGGTGCCGAGGCGTTGCCGCAGGTGCCGGGCAAGTCGGCCTATATCAACGTGGGGCAGTCGGGCCGCAACGTGGCTATCACGGCCCTGTCGCTACGCGAGGCTACGGGCGGGCCGCAACTCTTCGCCAGCGTCACCAACACCTCGAACCAGCAGGTGAGTGCGCTCCTGTCGATCTCCATAGACGGCAACTTGCGCGACTCCCGCCAACTGGACCTCGACGCCGGGGAGGAGCAGGTGGTCACGTTGAGCGACCTGCCCCTGGATACGCGAGTGGCCGAGGCCAGCCTGCAAGTCGAGGGCATCGACGCCAATATGCTCGTGCCGGACGACCGCGCCTGGGCCGTGCTGTCGAGGCCGCCTTCCTCCAACGTGCTGCTGGTGAGCGAGGGCAACGGTTTCCTGGAGAAGTCGCTCAACCTACTGCCCGGCGTCAAGCTGTTCAAGACCGCGCCCGCTGCCTACGCGCCCTCTGAAAGCTTTGGCCTTACCGTGCTGGATGGCGTGCTGCCCTCCCCCGTGCCGCCCGGCAACCTGCTCATTTTCGCCCCGCCCCCGTCGCCTTTGATGGTGGTGTCGGGCACGCTAGCCTACCCGGCTATTGGGCAGGTGGCCGTCAACGATCCCTTGTTGCGCTTCGTGGATCTATCCGGGTTACATATCGCAGCAGCCCAGAGGATTGTGCCTCCCAGCTGGGCGCGGGTGCTGGTCCGCACTCCGGCGGGCGACCCCCTCATCCTGGCCGGAGAGACAGAGGGGCGGCGCGTGGCTGTGATCGCCTTCGACCTGCACAAGTCGGACCTGCCCCTGCAAGTCGCCTTCCCCATCCTCGTCTCCAACCTGCTGGATTGGCTGCAACCCGCCACCTCGGTAGACGCACCGCCCACCCTCGCCGCGGGCGACCCTATCAGCATCCGCGCCTTACCCGAAGCCGACGAGATACGGGTAACCCTGCCGGAAGGGGCGAATACCGAGCGCGTGGTGACGCTACGCCCCTCCGGCCTGGTGTCGTTCGCGGGCACCGAAGCGTTGGGCGTGTACAGCGTGCAGCAGTTCGCGGGCGGCACGGCCCTCACCGAGCCGGAGCAGTTCGCGGTCAATATGCCCCGGGACGAAGTAGACATAACTCCGCGTGCCAACTTACCCTTCACGGGTACGCAGGTCGCAGCCACGGCGGAGGGTGAGAAGCGCCCCCTGGAAATTTGGCCGTGGGTGCTGGCGGCCTCGCTCCTGCTGCTGGCGCTGGAGTGGTGGTACTACAACCGTGGGGGCAGGGTGGTTCTGAAACGTGAAACGTGAAACGTGATGCGGTTTGCTATGGTTGGTTCGTGAGTATGAGGCTGATTGTTTCGTGGATACCCTGTTTCCCTCTGTCATCCTGAGCGTATCGAAGGATCACTACGGGAGAGATAGTGCTTGGGTTAGTGATCCTTCACTTCGTTCAGGATGACACTCTTACATTTCGGCTTACCCCTGATTTTTCGAATCCCTTCTAAGCAGCAGATCTCACGTCCACCGGGTCAGTATCGCTTCTCTCTGGAACAGCCGCACAGCCAGCCACACCGTAAACGCGGCGATCAACGCCAGCACAGCAGCGCCCACCAGCGCCACGAAAGGATTGAGCACCAGCAGCCCAGTCATCTGCCCAAAGAAGACCAGCATGATAGGCAGTATCAGCACGGCTGATATCTGCTGCGCCGTCCTCGGGTCGTTCACCCGCGACGATATAGCCACCGTGGCCGCAACCGTAATCAAAGCCAGCAGAGGCGTGCAT
>JALZHG010000202.1 GCA_030914045.1 Chloroflexota bacterium
GGGTATGTCCTCCTCGAACCCTGCAGCGATTGACACTATCTTGGAGATCTGCCCACGTGTGGCGGGGTTGTTGGGGCGGAAGTACGGCCTACCCTCACTGTCACAAGGCTCCGTCACACCAGGTCCTCCGCATGGGTACCCGGCTATAGCACCTGTTTGTGCCAGTCGCTCCACGAACTCGTAGAAGGGAGAGCCTGGTGGTACGTCGGCGAACTGCTGCTGACCTTCCGCTATGGGATCGTTGAGGCCTGCGGAGTTAGCTATGATCTTGGACAACTGCCCCCTTGTGACGTTAGCACCTGGCCTGTAGTAAGGCTCGTTATCCTGGTTGCACTCTTCACCAGGTCCGCCGCAGGGGTACCCACCTACTATCTGGCGGCATGCTAAGCACCTGATGAAGGTGTAGAAGGTGTCACCGGGCTGCACGTCTGCGAACTCGATCGTGCATGCTGTGGCTGTGGCCATAGGTGTGGCCGTGCGGGTGCTGGTGGCTACAGCCGTGCTCGTGCGGGTAGAGGTAGCTACAGCGGTGGAGGTGCGGGTAGAGGTAGAGGTAGCTACTGCCGTGTTGGTGCTCGTCATTGTGGACGAAGGCGCGGTTGTAGCTGTGCCCGTGTTGGTGCTGACGGCGGTAGATGTAAGGGTACTCGTGGCTACAGCCGTTGCCGTATTGGTGCTGGTGCTGGTTTCGGAAGGGATGTTGGTGGCCGTGCTGCTGGGGAGCGCGGGAGAAGTTGAGGTAGCTGTGCTTGTCGGTTCCTTGGTTTCTTCCTCAGTAACCGTAGCTGTGCCGGTTGCTGTTCCCGTAGCTGTCTCAGTGGCGGTGCCCGTAGCTGTCTCGGTCGGTGTAGATGTCTCCGTACTTGTGCCAGTCGCAGTCGCCGTAGATGTGCCTGTAGAAGTGGCTGTGGAGGTAGAGGTGTGTGTAGGCGTGGCGGTGGCACAGTTGAAACCGGTGCCCGAGACGGTAAGTGTATACGCACATGCAATAGACTCTGGGTCTATCTCATGCACAACAATTGCATAGGACGACCCTGGAGGTACGTTGAACGAATAGGAATGCGTCGATCCGGTGATAACTCCTGAATCGGCCACATAGTTGTTTGCTATGTTCGTGGGATCATAGTTGCCAAGGTATGCGACGCTGTATATGTCGCCCATGCCGCACTCGCCGGTCAAGCTCACAGTTACGCACAGCGTAGCTGCGGTGTTGTTCGTGAAGTTGTGGGCGTCGTAATTACGGGCAACAGCATCATATTGTCCAGGGAATCCCTTGGGGTCCGCACAAGTGCCCTGTACCTCATCACGTAACACACGCCCCGCCTGAGTAGGGTCGCTGCTAAGAATAGTACCGGCTACCGTGGTTTCAGTAGCGCACGCCGTAGGACTGGGCGTTAGTGTGATAGTAGGAGTGTTAGTGATTGTAGGGGTGTTGGTGATTGTAGGAGTATTCGTCGCCGTTGGGGTCTCTGTGGGAGTATTTGTAGGTATGGGTGTTGTTGTGCCCGTTGGCGTATTAGTGAGGGTTGGGGTATTGGTAGCTGTTCTTGTTGCAGTGGGAGTATTTGTAGGAGTAGCTGTAGCTTCTGCATTCGGTGCATCCGCCTGCCCCTTCGCCGCGGAGCCTACTGGAATACTCAGCGCCGGGACTTGGGCTGCACGCACGGGTGCCGCTTGAACGCCTGCGCCCGCAGATGGCTCCCCAAGGGCAAACCCGGTCCATGCTAAAATTAGCAGAATTAACGCTGCGGGCACTGAGAACCAGGCCCACCGCTTGCCTTTCGCTTCCCTCACAGGTCCCTCGCTTTCTTTGCTTTCCTTGCTGAGAATGATGAGAACGACACCTCTTGATTGTGACAGTGCGCCAGTGTCACGTTAAGATGTACCGTTCGCGGTTACAAGATAATGAGAATTGCAGACATCAATAGGTCACTGCTCTAAAACATGTCCCAGCGAGGCATCCTGGAGAGACGACTATCAAGTACAGGATTGAGAGCGTTACGTAATCTTACCACATTGGTCATTTCGATAGCTAGCAGTTATAGTAGTGCAGGTATGTTGAATCAGTACCTTATGGATGGAAGCCCTGCCTCGGCATCAACAAAATACGCGCAATCAACGCTGCAAATTACGCCATCCGCAGCTTTTTTCTTTTCACGAGTAACCACACTCAAGGTGACACGTCTGAACAAGCAATCTATTCAATGTCCGATAGCCAATTGTATATCCTGCTTTGGCTAAGCGTGAGAGGCAGGCTTTAGGTCTGGCCATCCCTTCTGGCTTTCCTCCCTACGGGAGTGGACGTGGGGCAGGTCAGCGGACGCGCGAGTCGGGCAGGGGACTGGCGAAAGCACGACCCGTATGGTATAATTATGGGTGAGACGCCCCGTGTGAACGGTGGCTACCTTAACAAACCAAACACGACAACAGAGTTGGGCAAGGCCATTGTGTGCCAGTGACCGCTGCACGCGAGTGTAGAGGAAAGTCCGAGCTGCATAGAGCGGGGTGCCACGTGAAAGCGTGGGCGGGGCCGGTCGTGGGTCCCGACAGTCCAGATGGGCACCTTCTTTGAAGGTGAGAGCAACAGAGACGATACCACTCTCCGGAGTGGAGTGAAAAGGGCAATCCTCCCTGCAGCAATCTCCGAATCGACCGCGGCGTCGTGCTATGCATGGCGCGAGAGGTGGCTCGCCAAGACGGTCGGAGGCGAGAGCAGCTACCAAGGCGACGAGGTAGCCGGGTCCGCGAGGGCCTGAGAGAGATGGTCACCAGTACAAAACTCGGCTTATTAGCACATAATGGTCCCTACCAACTCTACCGATTTTAGGTTTCGGATTCTTGATTTTGTCCCGCATCATGTGGTATAAAATCGGCATCTGGAGTCGAAAATCGTTGTGGTGGCCGTAGTTCAATGGCAGAGCGCTTCACTGTGGATGAAGATGTTGTGGGTTCGAGCCCCATCGGCCACCCCCACCGGGGCCTCCTATCAATGGGAGGCCTCTTGTTTTTGTGTTGTAGAATCATGGAATGCCTGGATTAATGAGTCTTCGGGATCATGTAAGTGAGCGGGACTTCTACTGGTTGGCAGGGCTACTGGAGGGCGAAGGCTCCTTCTCACTAGGCCCACCATCCGCGCCCAATAGCGTGCGCATCACACTCTGCATGACTGACCGTGATGTGGTTGCACGCGTGGCGGCACTGTGGAATGTCGCCTACCATGAGGTCCGGGAGGAGCGCACCCGTGAGAGGGGATGGAAGCCCGCATATCAGGTGATCTTACGTGGCAGGCGAGCCGTAGACTTCATGCATGAACTGTTACCTTTAATGGGTGAGCGCAGGCAGCTACAAATACGACGCGCATTAGCAAGTTACAATCCTTATTTGCGGTTCAAGCTCCTCCCTGAGCAGATCGCTGAGATCAGGAAGTTGCTGGCGGAAGGCGGACCCACGCAGCAATTGCGTTGAAGTACGGCGTAGACAGGTCGACGGTGAGCCATGTCAAGGCAGGCGTGAGGAAAGCATACAAGTAGCGGGTGGAATATGTCCGGCTCACCCGGCAAACGGTTAGGTACAAGGCAACTACTCACACAGCTTGTATCATCTACCTCCACAAGAGCCTCTTGGTCGGGAGGCTTTTTTCATGTGTGGAAGCAAGTCTACTGCTGTGCAGTGCTCCTGTACAAGCTAGAGCGTGTTCCAGCCCCGGCAACTACCCAAGACAGACCCTCGCGAGGCCGAAACAGCGTCCGATATGGCGCGTGTTGGGCCTTTCAGTGTAGCGCCCAGGTTACTACTGTGTGCCATCACGCTAGCTGCATGAAGTAACAATTTGTGCCTCAAATTGCGCGTTTACTAAGAATCAACTTTAGCTAGCCAAATAGTCCTATACAGCGGACCCTATAATTTTGGTATAATCGCTTGGCGGCACTGAATAGCGCGCTCGCCTGAGGGTCCGAAGTGTGAATTCTTCTACAGGTCCCGTTCTCGCGCGTCCCGGCATTCGCCCCTATAGAATGCCGGGGGTTTGGCTGCACCTCTCACTCCCTCTGCTCTTAGCGTTCCTGGTGTCGTTCGGTGCGCCCGTAGTCTTGAGCACAGTTATGCCCCCCATCGCGACCCGTGCCGAAATGGCTCCCAGCCCGGCGCTGGACGAAGCTCTCCAGGTACCTTCGACTTCCGTTTATGGCTTCTATCCGCCAGAGACAATGCCCGATGGCTTCACTTACAGGTGGACGGGGCAGAACGCCAGCATAACTTTCCCCTACGCCGCCAACCTGGGCAGGCACGCGACGATAGCTATTCGCATGGCTGCGTCCGGTTATGCTGGGGCCTATCCCATGCCGGTAACGATCTCAGCAAACGGCAGCGAGCTAGCAGCGGTCAAAGTCACGCCTGTGCTGGAGGTCTTCACGGCAAAATTAGACACCCAGCGACTGCCGAACCAGTACCTCGACCCGGCTCACATCCAGGTGGACCTGGCGAGCGGGACGTTCGTTTCACCGGACGACGGGCGCACGCTTGGAGTACAGGTTGATTGGATAGAGGTACGCCCGGAACGCAGCCGCCTGGAAATCCTGGTAGAGGCCTTCGCCTGGGCTATTTCAGTAGCTACAGTCGTGCTAGTTGCCTTGCGGAGGCTAGGCACGGGCTGGTCAGTGCTGTTCGGCAGCGGCTTGATGCTCACGCTGGCCGGGCTGCATTGCACCTACATAGCACGCCAACTCCCGCTCAGCATGGAGATTGGCATGACGGGCCTGGCATGGTTAGCCGCCGCGTGCCTGGCACCCCGCTTGCGTCCGGCGTGGGGGTTGGTGCTTGCGGCATGCGGCACATGGGTGGTACTGGCGGGGCGAGTGCTCGGCGAGTGGCAACTGGACGACGCGTACATCTCGTACCGCTATGCCTGGAACCTCGTACACGGCAACGGTCTGGTCTACAACCCCGGAGAGGTCGTGGAGGGCTACACTAACTTCCTCTGGACGATGCTGGCCGCGGCCTCCATATGGCTGGGGCTGAACCCCGCGACTGTGTCCTTAGCCGCTAACGTAGCCCTGAGCCTGGCGCTGCTATCGCTGGTGTGGCTGGTAGGCTCACGGCTGGCCGGCGTACGCTATCTCTGGCCCTCGGTGACCTGCCTGGTGCTCTCAGGGAGTTCCGCTTTCATCACGTACGGGGCGCGTGGCAGCGGGATGGAGTCTGTCCTATTCGCCGTGTTTGCCATGCTGGCGGCGGTGCTCATCTACCACTCGCCAAGAGCCTCCTGGCGCAATCATGCAGCGGCGGGGGGAGTGCTCGGGCTAGCGACCCTCACTCGCCCTGAAGCGCTGTTGCTCGCGGCCGTGTTCCTGGGTGTCTATTGCGTACAAGGCATCACCTCCCGAAGAGCGTGGTTGGCCCCGCTCCTGTACGGTGCCGGGGCGTACGCAGCCGTGGTCCTGCCTCACGAGATATGGCGGATATTCTTCTACGGCTACCCACTGCCCAATACCTTCTACGCCAAAACCGGGTCGGCCACGCCGGAGGTGCTGGCGCGCGGTTGGATATACCTGCAATTTTTCATGATTGAGAACTGGCTCCCTGTGATGTTAGGGCTGGTCGGAGTGCTGGTGTTCGCCGCGGGTTGGCGCAAGGGCGGAGTCCTTACTGCCTTCGCCCTGTACTTGGTGTTGCAGGTTGGCTACGTGCTGTGGATCGGCGGCGACCACTTTCCGGGCTGGCGGTTCCTGGTGCCTGTGATCGCCCCTCTGCTGCTCGTCGGGCAGGAAGTAGCGCGCCGCCTGCTCGCGTGGCTGCCCTCGCCGTCGCCAGTACGTGTCGCCACTTCTGCTCTGCTGGCCCTGGGCGTAGTGGCATATTCAGGCAGTATGGTAGGGCAGATGCAGCCGGATAGCTACACGAGGGAGACGACGCGCCTGCACTCCGCCTATGTCGAGCGCTGGGGTTCGGCGGGCCTCTGGCTCAGGGACAATACGTCGCCGGAAACGGTTACGGCGGCCAAAGGTGCCGGTGCCATAGCCTACTACAGCCAGCGGCCCACGATAGACATGTTCGGCCTCAACGACCTGCACATAGGCCACCTGGAGGTCGCTACGATGGGCAGCCGGGAGGCGGGACACGACAAGGCCGACCCACTCTACGTCCTCCACCGCAAGCCTGCTTACATTCTCAAGGAGTGGTCTGGCTACTTCGACGACTTCAAGGAAGACCTCGAACTAGGCTACGTGCCACTGTCCACCCAAAGCCCCACAGGCATGCCCCTGGAGTGGCTGACTACGATATCGGCGGGGGAGTGATTTGGGAATTAGGATTTCGGATTTCGGATTTATTCGGATACCTACTAAATCCGAAATCCGAAATCCTAATTCCCAAATTCCTACGGAATCCAGCCCTTGTCCTTCATCGTACCGACTCCCAGTAGCCCCAACAACACTTCGGCGGGGGTGCCTTTGTACTC
>JALZHG010000033.1 GCA_030914045.1 Chloroflexota bacterium
TCCCAATTCCCAGATCGAAATGTTACCTCCGCCCGTATCCGATATTACTTGTGGCGTATCCAGGCTCAGATGCTACAATTTTGGTAAGATACGCCATGCGGGACACACGATTTAGCTATGCAACCTAAAACTAACACACTGGTACTGGTAGTCGATGACGACTCGCGCATATTGAGGCTGGTGCGGGTGAATCTTGAGAGGGCGGGGTTTGAGGTGGACACGGCGACCAATGGAGTGGCGGCGCTCGACCAGTTCGACGCCCGGCCGCCCGACGCGGTGGTGCTGGATGTAACCATGCCCGGCCTCGACGGCTTCACGCTCACCAGGCGCATACGTGAGATCTCCAGCGTGCCTATAATTCTGCTCACGGCCATAGGCGAGCAGTCGCAGAAGGTGAAGGGCCTCGATATCGGGGCCGACGACTACCTGACGAAGCCGTTCGACCCGGACGAGCTGGTGGCGCGACTGCGGGCGCTGCTACGCCGCACCCAGGCAGGCTCCTCCGGCGAGGAAGCGCACAGCCTCGACGCCGGCGACCTGAAGATAGACTTCGTGCGCCGCAAGGTGGAATTCCGGGGCGAGCCGGTCAAGCTGACGCCCACCGAGTACAAGCTGCTGCAACAACTGGCGCAGAACGCGGGCAAAGTGATCCCTAACGCCGACCTGCTGTCCAAGGTGTGGGGTCCGGAGTACCGCGACGAGAGCGGGTATTTATGGGTCTACATACGCGCCTTGCGCCAGAAGATCGAACCCGACCCCTCCAACCCGCAGTACATCATCTCCGAGCCGGGCTTCGGCTACAGGCTACAGGTGCCGAAGTCCGGTGCTGAAACGTGAAACGTGAAACGTGATGCGGCTTACTGAATAGGGTACGTGAATGCAGGGACGCTCACACAACAGGACCAAAGCCCCTCCTGTCATCCTGAGCGTAGCGAAGAATCAGGTGGGTAGTCCAGAGTCTTCAACGTTGTGGATATGATTGGTAAGAGGCACATTGGTCATTCAATAGGGAGAGTCAAGAAGGGGCTACTGAGCCTTCGCTACGCTCAGGATGACAGGGTGGGGCTTGGTACTCAGGAAAGAATCAGCCCGAAATTGACGAACCAACTTTAGCAAACCGCAACACGTTTCACGTTTCACGTTTCAGAACCAAAGACTATGCGCCGACTATCGCTGCTGACACAATTCTCCATATTGAGCCTGGTGCTGTTCATCATCATTGGTGCGCTGCTGGGCTGGAACGTCACGCGCTATTTCGAGGAGCAGGCGGTGCGGCAGCAGCAGCTAGCGGTCTCTTCGCTGATCACCCCGCTGGTCGGGCCGGTCGTGGACGAGCACCAGGAGATACTGACAGAGGCCGCGTATCCTCCACCGAAGGGACTTCCTTTTGAGGAGGCTATGAAGTACCCTTACGCGCAAATTGAGGCTCAACTGGCTTATATCTCCGGCTCGGGCCTGGTCAAGATAAAGATTTGGAACCGGGATGGTATGGTCATCTACTCGGATGATCCGGACCTTGTGGGACAGCATTACGGAGTCAGTGACGACTTAAAAGAGGTGCTGGGGGGCACACCCAGCGCCGAGATTTCATCCCTGGAAGAGGCTGAGAATACCAACGAAAAGGGCTACGGGCAGTTGTTGGAGGTGTATACCCCTCTCAGGCTGCCCAACGAAGGCGCGATAGTGGGTGCCGTCGAAGGCTATTACGACATGGAGGACCTGAAGGAGACGATTGGCCTTACCAGCGCCTTCCTGTGGACCAGCATCTTCACCGGGTTCCTCTTCCTTTACGTGTCGCTCTTCACCATCGTCCGCAACGCCTCCCAGCGCATATTGCGTCAGAGCCACGAAAACGCCGTGCTCCTGGCCGACACCGAGCGCAAGGCCGCCCGCCTGGAGCTTGTGAACGAGCTTGCCCGCTCCATCAACCGCTCCACTCTCGACCTTGATGAAGTGTTCAACACCGCCATCCGGGGCATAGACCGTATCGTGCGGCACTCCGGCGCGAGCATCAGCCTCTTCAACGAGCGCACGGGCAAAGTATCGCAGACCATCGCCTCGCACGAGGTCAGCGTGGAGGAGATAGAGGCCGGGAAGAAGCTCATCGCGGAGGTGGGCACGTTCATCAGTGGGGATACGCGGCTCGTTAAATCTCCCGAATTGCAGAGCATGGCGGCCAGGGGCGTGCTCTCGTTGCTGCTCATACCCATCTCGCTCAGCAACCGCAGGCTGGGCATGTTGCGCGTGGTCAGCGACCACCCCAACAGCTTCGATGAGGAAGACGCCGCTATCCTCAAGGGCGTGGCCGACCAGCTTGCCGTGGCTATGGAGAACAACCGCCTCATCCGCGAGACGGCAGAGACCACCGCCCTGCGTGAGACCAACCGCCTCAAGGACGAGTTCGTGTCGATGGTGTCGCACGAGCTTCGCACGCCACTCGCCTCGGTCAAGGGTTATTCGCGCACCCTGCTGGCCGACAACACCGATTGGGACGCGCAGACCCGGCGCGAGTTCCTGCAAATCATCTCGGACGAGAGCGACAAGCTACAGGACCTCGTGGAGAACCTGCTAGAGATGTCGCTCATCGGGGCGGGCCGCCTGCCCATATCGCCGGAGCCACTGCTGCTCAAGCCGTTCGTCAAGGAAGTGGTGGAGCGGGTGGGCAACCACTACCCCGACACCAACTTTAAGTGCAACATCGCTCACGGTCTGCCGGTAGTGGAGGCCGACCCGCGCCGGTTGGAGCAGGTGCTGGTGAACCTGTTGCAGAACGCGGCCAAGTACTCGGGGTCGCACACCGTGTGGGTGGGGGCCAGCTACGACGGCGGCGAAGAAGTGGCTCTGTGCGTGCAGGACAAGGGCCTGGGCATCGCCCCCGAGCACGTGCCCCACCTGTTCGACAAGTTCTACCGCGCCCAGTGGAACCAGGCCGACAGCGGCTCGGGCACCGGGCTGGGCCTGGCAATCGCCCGCGCCTTGGTGGAAGCGCAGGGCGGCCGCATCTGGGTCGAGAGCAAAGTGGGTGAGGGCACGACCTTCTACTTCACCCTGCCCGTGCTCGCGGTAGAAGGGGAAGATGGGACAGCACAACCGCCTGATGGCCCCGGTACTGTTCCACCTGTTTCCTCGCCTGCTACCTCGTCGCGCTGAGACCACAAGAACGTACTGGGGTGCTTGCATTGCCAAGCAGAGCCGGTGCTATAGCGAGTTGGATAGCCTGGGCCATGTTTGTCGGCCTATATACCCCTGGCGCTACTTGCATTTGCTTATCGAGCGCCCGAAGGCCCATACTATTGCATGCAAGATGAGTAGGCCGGGAGAGACAAATGCAACTCCGTGGAGCAATTGAACAACTGGACAGAGAATGGGAACTCGAAACTGGCTTCTTCGGCCTTCTTCGCTCTGGAACCTTTGACCAAGAGAGAGCAGACAAAGTCATTTCAATCCTGCAAGTACTAGCATCTGACGTATCTCAGGATAGCACGGCAGACGCTCTTGACCGCAGATTGGTCGAACTCACATGGTTCATACCGCTGTTTATGTCGTGGCAACGCGGTCGGATTGAACAATTGGGCGGTGACCTTCGAGGCTTTGATGATACTGTGGATGCAGTTGTTAGCCTACTACAACGTATTCTTGGTGTTCCTTAATCCCAAATTCAGCGAGTTCCTAAACTGCAACAACTATAGGGTCCAATATCCTACAAGCGTTTGAGTTCTTAGCGGGCTTTAGGTGCGCTCTGTATGATAGTTTTGAGAACCGAGCCGACGAGGCTAGTTGTAGGGGCAGGCACAGGGGCCTGCCCCTACAACTGTTTTGAAATAAGTTCTAATTGGGCACAGGCCTACTTGTCGGTCACGTTCCAGATGCGGATACGAGAGCCGCTTGCGGTGGCGACCTGTGTGCCGTTGCGGGACCACCGGACGGCTCCAATGGGCGAGCGGTCCCAGGCGTTACCGCTCAGGCTGAGTATCAAACTGCCGTCAGCAGCATCCCAGATTTTCAGGCTCTGGTCCGATGACCCGGAGGCTATTCTTTGCCCATCTGGCGACCAATCGACGCTCGTCACTTGGTCGGCATGGCCGGTGAGCGTCTGTATTATCTTTTTGCTTTCAACGTCCCAGATATAGACCTGGCCTCCCGCCGCCCCGGAGACCACCCGCTGGCTATCGGGCGACCAGGCCACGCTCTTGACCGCACCCGCCTCACTGGGGTGTCGCAGCACCTCGTCGCCACCGACAGCCGAGGCGTTCCATAGCCGGACGGCACCTTCGTCGGACGCGGAGGCTAGCCGAGTGCCGTCCGCCGTCCAGGCTACGCTATTGACCTCCCCCTTGTGCCCGACGAAGAAAAGCTCCGGCAGAGGGTGCAGGGTCTGCCCGTTCCAGATGAAGATCGTTTCCCCGCTTGCGCCCGCTATTTTGGCACCGTCCGGCGACCAGTCTATGTCGTTGTTGGGTATGGCGGCATATTGCAGCGGGATAGCCATCCTGCCGCTTGCCAGGCTCAGCACCTGGGCGTTGCGACCTATGGCGGCTACCTGTGTGCCGTCGGGCGACCACGACACCCCGGTGGCGAGGCCCTGTAGCTTGAGGCTGTGGGTAATCCTGCCTGTAGCCATGTCCCAGATGCGTATGCGGTTGTCCAGCGAAGCCGAAGCCAGGTACTTGCCGTCAGCCGACCAGTCTAGTTTGGTGATGGTCGCGTAGTGCCCGGTGAGGGTGGCGCTTATATGTGAAGCCTCCGCGAGGCCATTCGCGACCGTAATGCCCGCGCCCACCAGCATGAAGAGTAGCGTGATAGCAGCTACCCACATCGAGCGGGGTATTCCTCCCACGCGCAGGGCTTGTCGCTCTACATCGTCGGCGGGTGCCCTCTGCGTTCGTGGCTTTAGTGGCAGTTTCATAAGGTTTGGCATCTCTGGCGTAATTGGGACTCGCGTTTAGCGGGCTTTGGTTGCCTGTTTCATGGAAGGCTCTAGCCGCTTCCAGGCTTCCGCGACCGACCGGGCCGCACCCTCGGAAGCCGGGCGTGCCGAGTACCGGGACTGCACGTAAGCCGAAGTAATCTCGGTGATTTCGGGCCGGTGCTCCGAGATGGCGCTCGCCAGGACCGACTGGTACTCTAAGGGTGTCTGCCCCGGCTTGCGCGGGTGTCCCATTCTTGAAGCCGCCGCCTCCAGGCGTCCGTAAATGCGCCGTATAGAGACGGTGCCGCTCCATTCGGGCTTGCCGAGCAAAGCGCCGAGGTCGTCAAGGTAATCAACCCTGGCGGCCGGGCGGAGCCTGGACGTAAGCCGCTTCAGCCAGCCGGAGGATTGGCGCTGCAACAACTCCAGGGAGCCGAGGTCCTCGCGCTCTATATCGCCGTCCAAGCGCGTGCGCTTGCGTCTTGGGTTCCTCAGTTGCCGCCCTGCCAGCCACACAGCGGCTACCGCGAGCAACACGGCTGCCACGCCTGTGCTGATCGCCTGTACCTGGGGCGACATGTTGGTAGGGGGGTTGCTTTCTAGCAGGTCCCTGAACGAGGCAAGGCCCGGCCCCAGTCCCACCAGGGACGCCAGTTGCACGACCACCAGGGACACAAAGTAGAAGATGGAGTACAGGCCGGTGCCCACAAGCGCCAGCATGCCGCGTATTAGCTTCTCAAACGTGGAGAGCAGGTTCTGCCCGCCGAACAGTCCTGCGAACGAGCCGACCACCAGCACGCCCCCGACGCTCGCCAGCAGCACGAAGAAGCCCGACCGCCCCATGCTCGTCCTGCCGAACTGGCCCTGGACTACCGCCCGGTTGCCCGCCGCCAGCGCCGCCAGCGCCCACGCGAAGAACCACAGGACCGTCCCTCCCAATTCCAGCCAGAGGAAGTCCCCGCCCGCGTCGTACAACAACGCGGTGAGCAGCACGACCGTTCCCAGCAGCACCACCGCTATGCGGAAGGCCCAGTAGGCGGCGTTGAAGTCAAGGTTTTCGGCGGAGCGGTAAACGCCCAGCGCCCACAGGAGGAGGCTAACCACTATGCCATACGCCCCCACGCTCAACCAGTCGCTTGAGAGTCCCATCACCGATGCGATGGTGAAGGCCCCGGCTGCCACCGAAACGGGTAGCCCCACGATACCCACCAGCACTTGCACGGCCCTTACTGGCAGGCGCGTGCGGGCTTGTAGTGCGCTAGCCAGGCCCCAGGCGGCGAACTCACAGGCTCCGAGCAGTAGGGGCGCGGGCACTGGCAGAAAGTCGATATTCGACAACAACGTCGCGCTCAGGAGCCAGGCGACGGCATATATCCAGCAGCCGTCCATCGCCGCCAGCAGGAGGGGCAGCGCGAGGTCGTTTGACCTAGCCGGTTTTTGTGGGAGTGCCTGGACTAACATGGCTTGGGTCGCCTGTTTCTCAAAGATGCAACTAAAAGGTTAACTGCTCGATCTCGTTGGCTTTACCAACTCCGTCCACACTGTAAAACGTGATACCCTGCGCCCGCAAATCGTCGGCCAGGTAAGCGCCCGCCGAAGCTGAGGCCCGGTCCGGCCCCCCGGTGTGCACCAGGACCACGGGGTAGCCTGCCCTGCGTAGCGCCAGCACCATGTCTACTAGGTCGTCGCTGAGGATGCCGGTGACCAGCACCAACGTCGCGCCCATCGGCAGGTGGCGTTGCTCTGCGCGCAACAGGTCCTCCATTGGCAGGCCGGACCAACCCTTGACCCGCGCTAGCTCCTCCAGTATTCGTATCAACTGGTCGGGGTCGCGGCTGGGCGGCACCTTCACCTGCCTGTCCGTGCCTGCCACGAACGAGTTGACCTGCAAACCGACCATGTGGCCCTGCTCCAGAGCGTAGGCCGCGATGGAAGCCGCCACCACGATAGTAAGCTCCAGCGCCTCTACGTTAAGCCCCTCCCGCACCTGCACGAAGGTATCCTGGTTGCAGAAGATGTAGAGTTGCGGGGTGGCCGCAGGCTCGAACAGCTTGGTTTGCAGCGAGCCTCTGCGGGCGGTAGCTTTCCAGTGGATGGCGCGCGGGTTGTCGCCATAGGCGTACTCTCGCACGGTGCGCACCCGTACGGGATCGGTAGCCAGGCGTTGGGCGGTCTTGAACTCGCCAAAAGGTTGGTGCGCTGCGATGCCGAGTTCTTCCAGTGGCACGTAGCGCGGGTAGACAAGGAGGGTTTGTGGGGTTTCGATGCTGACCTGGCGGCGGAACAATCCGAACACGTCGCCGGACTGTAGCTCGACCGGGCCAAACTCGTGCTCGCCCCTGGCCGTGGCCTTCAGCCTGTAGCGCTTGGTGGCGCGCTCGAACCACCGTAACGATATGCTGCTGTGCAGCCGGTTGGTGTGCGTGCCCCGGACGTGGTTTTCCGACCCCGCGAAGGAGAGCGCCGAAGGGTACTCGTCGCGTATGCCGAGCCAGGGGATGGGCAACGCCTTGGAGTTGGTAAAAACGTGCGCCATATCAACGTCTTCGCCCCAGAAGGCGCGCGGTGGGCTGAAGCGCCGTTCCAGCGTGAGGTCGGCAAAGCACCACCGCGCCCACAGCCACGCCACCAGGAGCGCCACCGCTATCACGATGCCCACGGCGAAGAGAGGGCGACTGCCGAAGACCACCCCCAGGCCCACCAGGATACCGGCCCCGTAAATCCAGGCTTGCGACACCTGGCTGATGGTGCTCGACTCCCTGGCGCTCCCGGTCTCTAGCGGCCGGTTATCGCTTCGCCCAACTGCATTACGACGTAACTTCTTCAGCCCGATCATTCGTGCATGCTCTTTACTAGGATGGGACCGCGACGGGCGTCTCCACCGGCACGGGCACGTTAGCCGCTAGCTCCTGTATGATGGAAGCCTTGTCACGACCGCGCAGGCGGGTGCGAGTGCCCAGGATGACCCGGTGTTCGAGTACCGGCAGCATCATGCGCTTTACGTCGTCCGGCAGTACGTAGTCGCGTCCCTTGATGGCCGCCAGCACCTGCGCCGTTCGGTGAAGCGCCAGGGTAGCTCGGGGTGACGCTCCAAGCTCGATGGCCTCGTGGCTGCGTGTCGAGCGTACCACCGCCACTATGTAGCGCCCTACCGCTGGGCTGACGAACACGTTGTGTACGGCCCGTTGCGCCCGCATAATCTCCTCGGCGGACGCGATGGGTTCCAAAGCGGCCAGGGGGTTCAGCCCGTTGAAGCGGTTGACGATATCAAGCTCGTCTTGCTCGCTGGGGTAGCCGAGCTTGAACCTTATGAGGAAGCGGTCTAGCTGGGCTTCCGGGAGGGGGAACGTACCCTCCAACTCCACCGGGTTCTGGGTAGCGAGCACCATGAAGGGGCGGGGGAGGGGCACCGTGTCCACGTCAATCGTCACCTGCCGCTCCTCCATAGCTTCCAGCAGGGCTGATTGGGTGCGAGGGCCTGCGCGGTTGATCTCGTCGGTGAGCACTATCTGGCTGAAGATGGGGCCTCGGCGCGTCTCGAACTGGCCCGTTTGCTGGTTGTACACCGAGGTACCCGTCACATCTGAGGGGAGCAGGTCGGGGGTGAACTGGATGCGGTTGAAGGTGCAGCCTAGCGAGCGGGCCAGGGCCTTAGCCAGGGTCGTCTTGCCGGTGCCGGGCACGTCCTCCAGCAGCACGTGGCCCTCGCACAACAGCGCGACCAGCATCAGTTGAATCTCTTCGTCTTTGCCGACGATCACTCGCCCGACACTTTGCTGTATTCTTCCGGCCAGGGCAGTTACCGCAGCCACTTCCCCGGCACTGCCAGCAGAGTCGGGTGCTGATGTCGCGGACGCTGGGCCGCTCGCGGAAAAGGTCATATCTCTCCACTCCTATCAAAGATAGTAGTCTGGTCAGGCTAATCGTTTGGGCCTTTATCGTGTAGACGTTATGTGGGGTTAGTATACGACATCTGCTCCGCGAGGTGCCCCCACCATCAAGAACGCCTGATGTTCAGGGTTGAGGCACTAGGGTGCGGTTGCCGGGTAGCTTACTCCGCCCGAACCGCAGTGACCAACCCCCGCCCTGTCATCCTGAACGCAGTGAAGGATCAGCGGCCCGTTCTTGACTCTCCCTTGTGCCAGGCCAATGTTCCTTACGCTACCCTCATCCCCAATGTTGAGGACTCTCGCCTACCCACCTGATCCTTCACTGCGCTCAGGATGACAGGGGGAGTAGGGTTCTGTGACAAGGAGCAGGAGGGCTACCGCTCAGGTCATGATACACCGTGCCCCTACACGACCCAAACTCTATTCTTCTTTGCGCGTCCTTAGCGTCCTCTGCGTCTTTGCGTTTTCGTCTCCCATCGTCCGTCGTCCATCGTCCATCGTCCTTCGCCCATCGTCCGTTTGCACCTTGGCCCGCCGCTTGCGTATAATTCCCTGGAGTCACGCCGTCGCGGAACGTCTGGCGTGACCTTTTACGTATATCGTAATGAGAAGGTATATTCCTACCTCATTTCCGTAATTTCACTCCTTTTGCCCTCTTTCTATTCCCGCGGTACCGATACAGTAGATTCAGGAGATTTAGATGGACAATGTTGAAAGAAAGTCTTCGCCACTGGTGTTTATCGTGGTGCTGGTGGCGATTGTCGCGTTCGGCCTGGGTGCGGGCACCATGTTCCTAGCCGGGCAGGCCGCTACAGTCGCCGGGGTGGCAAGCAACCTGGGCGCGCAGCGCACGCCCGTAGTCGTGACCGAAGGCGGTACGGGTGCCGTCCCGACCGAGCTGGCGAACGACCCAGCCTGGCAATCGTTCGTGGCTACCTACAACGCGATCAACCATGAGTTCTACTACCGCCCGGTGGACCGCGACGAGCTGGTGTACGGGGCGGCCAAGGGCATGATCGAGGCGCTGGGCGACGACTACTCTTCGTTCCAGACGCCCGTGGAGGCCGAGCGCGAAGCCAGCAACATGCAGGGCAACTTCGAGGGCGTGGGCATCACGATAGGCACCCGCAACGACCTGCCCACAGTGATAGCGCCCATCCCCAACACCCCGGCGGAGAAGGCGGGCGTGCGCGCGGGTGACATCATAGCCGGGGTGGACGGGCGCGACGTGACCGGGTTTACCCCCTCCGAGATCGCCAACCTGGTGCGCGGCCCCGCGGGTACGAAGGTGCGCCTCACGCTCATACGCGGCGACAAGCCCTACGACGTTGAGCTTACCCGCGCCCGCATAGAGGTGCCCGCCGTCACCCTGACGATGGTGGATGGATACGCCCATATCGAGATGAGCATCTTCAACGAGAAGACCACCCCTGAGCTTGACGAGGCCCTCGCAAGCGCGCTGTCGCAGAACGCCAAGGGCGTAATCCTGGACCTGCGCAACAACGGCGGCGGCCTGGTGGTGCAGGCGTTGCAGGTGCTTGGGCGCTTCCTGCCGGAAGGCTCGGTCGGCTTTTACGAGTCGCGCAAGTCAGACGGCTCGGAGGACGAAGCGCACAAGGTAATAGCCAACGCTCCCGAGTCGCTGGACCTCAACAAGACCCGCAACATCCCCATGGTGGTGTTGACCAATGGCGGCAGCGCCTCGGCCTCCGAGATCGTGGCGGGCGCGCTCCAGGACTACGGCAGGGCCACGCTGGTGGGCGAGCAGACCTTCGGTAAAGGCTCCGAGCAGCACGTTTACCAGTGGCAGGACGGCACGAGCGCGCACATCACCTTCGCGCACTGGCTGACGCCCAAGAAGCGTGACATCAACCCGCGCCCTGAGCCGACGGTTGCCCCCGGCACGCCTGCGGTGCTGCCCACTTTCACGCCCACCCCCCAGTCGAGCCTGCCGCCCGCCGAGGCCACGGCTACGGCCCAGTCTCGCCCCCTCTACCCGGCGCAGACCGACCGCGGCCTCACTCCCGACGTGCCGGTGGTGCGCACCGAGAAGGACTACCTGGAGGACAAGGACCCGCAGCTGGAGAGGGCTGTCGAGTTCCTGAAAACAGGCAAGTAACGTATAATGCAGCGTTAGCGGAAGCGGCGGGAGGATTATCTCTCGTCGCTTCCGCGGATTTTGCGACTGGAAGGGCAATTCGAAGTTGGATTTAGTGCAAGTCGTGCTCGTGGTGTTCGGCGTACTGGTGGCGGTGGGCGGGCTGGTCATCATGGTCCGTAGCGCAGGCCGAGGTGAGGACGCCCGACGGGGCTACCTGCCCTTCGCTATGCTAGTAGTCGGCTTGATTGTGGCCTATCGCTCCTTCAGCGACTACCGCACGATGGACACCCAGGACATAACCATAATGTTCCTGTTCTCCATAGCCTTGCTGACGCTGATAGGGCTGCAATTCCTTGTCGTGGAGCGCAATCGCCCCTACTTAGATACTCCTACCCACGGCGAGACCCCACGTGAGGGAGAGGATACCAGCAGTGGATGATATAGAGACCTATTTCCTGTGCCAGGGCTGCCAGACCGCAGAAGAAGTGGCCCATCGTCTCGCTGACTTCTTCCGCACGGCCCGCAAGTCGATAGATATAGCTATCTATTCTTTCTCCCTCTGCCCGGAGTCTCGCCAGATCGTACATGATGCCCTGCACGAGCAGATGCGCGCGGGCGTGAGGGTGCGCATCGCTTACGATGACAAGGCGGGCAAGGACAGCACGTACGGGCCGGGGCCGCTGGGCGACTATTGCGACTACAACACACCTTCCTTTGTGAGCACACTGGGCCTCCCCAGCAGGCCCGTGAGCGGCAGCCGGGCCTTGATGCACCACAAGTACGTTATCATCGACGCTGGCACGCCGGAGGCCCGCGTGTGGACCGGCTCCCTCAACTGGACCGACGACGGCTGGGAGAAGCAGGAGAACAACGTCATCATCGTGCGTTCGCAGGGGCTAGCCGAGTACTACCGGCACGACTTCGAGGAGCTTTGGGTAGACGGCAACCTGGCACCGTCGGGCACGATGGACAGCGGCGAAGACACCGTGCAGTACAGGGGAGAACCCGCGCACGTGCTGGTGAACTTCTCGCCCGGCGAGGGTGAGTGGATAGACGAGGCGATAGCCAACCAGATAGACCGCACCGAGCACAAAGCGACGTTGGCCTTCGTGGTGCTCACGTCCAGCCGCATCCTCAGGGCGGTGCAGGGCCTCATGATGCGCAACGTGCCCATCAACGGTATCTACGACGAGGCGCAGATGGAGGGCGTAAAGTACCAGTGGAGCCTGGTGCCCGCCAACCATTGGAAAATATCTGCCTTCGAGGAGATCATCCGCTACGCGCAGTTGGTCGGCAAAAAGAGCACACCCTACACCGAGAACAGCGTTCACGACTTCATGCACAACAAGATCATGGTGCTGGACGACGTGGTGATTACCGGCTCGTACAACTTCTCGCGCCACGCCCAGCAGAACGCCGAGAACTCCCTCATCATCAAGTCGGCGGCGCTGGCTGAGACGTATAACGAGTACCTTGAGGGCCTCATGGACAGGTACCGACTGACCGGCCCCACCAGGCCATCTCCGGTCTCTAAAGAACTGGTCAGCCCGGAGGCAGCAGAAGCGAAGTAAGCAGCGCCGCCAGTGCCAACAGGTAGGCCAGCAGGGTAGCATACCTGCTCCACCCCTGGCGGTGCGCCGTCCAACCAAGCACCATCGCTCCCGGTAGGCTGACGAAGCCCCACATACCGCCCGGCACCATGCCCAACGCCATAGCCGCGCCCCACCAGGCCAGCCACCGGGCCGCCTGGCTCCACCCATAGCTCACGCTATCGAATAGCCCCACAAGTCCAGCCAGCACCGCCGCCCCCGCCAGGTAGTCCACCACACCAGGTTCAGCCACGCCCAGGACAAGCCCACTCTGCGAAGCGGCCGGCGAGGTCAACGCCAGCACAATTGCCAGGTTGGGCCATAGCTCGTCTCGGTTACTTTTGCTCTTAAGTATGAAGTCGAAGAGCAGAGAGATGGCTGTAATTGCCACCAGCGTGAAGCGGTCAACAGGAAAGGGGAGCGGGGAAACCCCCGGCAACGGCAAGATGGAGAGCGCGGCCCATACGCATGCCAACGCGGGGATGTTGACATGTGCCACCAGGCGCAGGGCTTCATTTAGCACCGACGTGCGGGTTGTGTCTGTGGCCGGGCGCGGCATGAAGAGGGCCAGTAGCAGGGCGGCGACAATGGCAAGCCCTCCCGGATAGAGGAACATCCTGGGCAGGAGGGCCAGCGCCCAATCGGAGAAGCCTGCTAACGGGTTCACTCTGCCTGTGCGTCTCCATCCGCCTGCCGAGTAGCGCGCCCGGCCAACTGCTTGAGCCAGTAGAGGACCACGGCTGCGAGGAACACCGCCAGCGCCACTCCTGTCGCGGGTAGCGCCGCCTGTGCGGTGCCTTGCAGGGTCCGCACTAGCATGCCCACACCCCAATCTACGCCAAGGGTAGTCAAGGCTCCTACCCCGCCTGCCATCGTCCTCACCGCGGGCCTCAACATAGTCTCGACCACAACCTGTGGGAGGGCTATTGCCAGTAATGACAGCGCCACTGCCACTATTCCAGTCAAGCGCCAGTCGCGTGCCGTCTCAAGTGTGTTGGCAATGGTGAGTGCGGCCACCAGGACATAGGCGGGCAGAAGCAGCGCGGCCACCACTTCGTAACCTGCGTCCAACGCGGCCTGAGATACCATCCACAGGCCCGGCACCATCCCCAATAACGTGACGACCTCGGCCCATCGCCAGCCACGCACCACTATATACGGTAGCCCCATCAGCATCACCCAGGTCGCTCCAACCGCCGCGAGTGGCGAGTTGGCCGCTATTCCGAACCCCACGATTGAGACGCCCGCCAGCGTAGAGGCGAAACTCTGCGTGCTATCCCGCTGCTGGGACGCATAAGCCAGGTAAGCACTACCGAGGACTACGAGCATGCCCACCAGGACCAACAACCATGAACCCACGAGATGCCAGGGCGCGGCCACCAGCATCTTCGCCAGGAGGCAGGGCGCTGCAAGCGCATACAGCGCTACGAGCGGGGCGTTTGGCCGTTGGCCTTCCTCCTGTCCTTCAAATTGGCGCCCCTTTACAAACCCTCTGGCGGCAGTAAACAATACAGCGAGAGTCGCCGCTCCTACCGCAAGAGGCAGCCAGGGTTCGGCTACCCCTCCCGCCGGGGGCGTGAAGGCCCTGAGGCCGGTAAGTATTGCAACGATAGCCAGTGCCCCGGCGGGGTCGAGCCATGAGCGCATCGCCCGGCCGTTATTTGTGAAGTCTTCTGTTTCCTCTAGTATTATGACTATGCCTGCCCCCACCAGTGCCCAGCCTGCGAACAGGACCAGTATGTTCTGCGCATATGCGTACACCACAAGGCCTACGCCGATGAGCACGAGAAGCAGGTCAACCTTTCTCCGCTTGCTCTGCCTTGCCACCGGAATAGAGATAACAGCCAGTGTGAGGGTCCAGGCGGTCCCGAACAGGAGGCCAAGGCCGTCCACCTGGAACAGGGGCGCAAGCTCAACATCACGGCCGTTGAGCACCGGCACGAGAGCCAACTGTAGCAAGGCAAGAAGCCACAGGAAAGCACACGTCCAGGAGGTGCTACGCCGATCGGTGGTGGGGTGGTTCGTCCGGTTGAAGCCTGTCATGGTACTAAGGGGAGAGCAGTTCCGACACCGTGACTACCTGCAAGCCCATCTCCTGTAAGCGGTCCAGGATGCGGGGCAGCGCGTCCGCCGTGGACTGGAAGCCAATATGGTGCAAGATGACCGCCCCGTCGAGGTCCACGCCCGCCGGTGGGTTGGTGACCCGGTTGAATAGGAAGTCGGGTGTCTTGGGCTGGCCCACCGAGTCGAGCGAGTCGAGCGTCCAATAGACAGAGCGGTAGCCCTGCGAAGCGGCGACGTTCAGCACGTGGTTGTTGCGCGCTCCATAGGGCGGCCTCCAGAAGGGCTTGCTGGTGCGGCCCGTCAGCTCCTGCAATATCGTCTCGGTGCGGGCTAGCTCCTCTATTAGCTGCTCGTCGGTCAGTTCGCGGGAGTCGCGGTGGGAATAGGTGTGGTTGGCGATCTCGTGCCCGTCCGCCGCCGCCTGCCTGACGCTCTCCGGGTGCTTCTCCGCGAACTTGCCCGTGATGAACATCGTGACGCGTAGGCCGCGCGCCCGCAACGTGGCGAGTATCTGCGGCAGCGTATCCTCAGTGCCCCCGGCGTCGAAAGTGAGCGCGATACGGTTGTTGCCTTTCGCGCCCCTCACCACCTCTCGCCAGCCTTCAGTGGGTGGACTCTCCTGCGTGGGCGTGGCTCCCTGGCTCACTCGCGTTGGCTCGGTGACGGTTGTTGGCGTGCGTGTAGGCTGTGTTTCCGGCGCGGTAGTAGGCTCGCGTGTGGTGGCAGGCTCCAGGGTGTCGGTGACAACCGCGACAGGCTGTTCGGTGGCGGGGAGCGTTGGTTGGGCAGTAGCGGTCGGTTCGGCGGTAGCCGTCAGGGTCGCGGTGGGTTCTTCGGTCGTGGTAGGTGAAGGCTCAACCGTGGCTGTGCGCGTATTCGTGGGTAGAGGGGTGCTCGTAAAAGTCCCGGTTGGCACCTGTGTGGGCGCGTCCGTGGGTGCAGGGATAGACGTTGGCAGCAACGGGGTTGGCGTGGGCAGGCCCGTACCGTCGCAGCCCCACAGGACAGCCAGGAGCAGAGTTGGAAATAGGAGCAGGAGGAGAGCGCGTCGCATGTGTGCATGATACCACGTGGGACTATAGGGGGAAATATGAATCTCCTCCACGTAGCAGTATCAAGTTAGTGGCATGCCCCTTATCTCGTCGACCACGCTGTCAAACACCTGCAAAAAAGACGTAAGTACTTGAGTGTTCTGAAGGACCGATATAGGCACATTGGGGCGACGGTTAATAGCTTCAGGTGGGAGGTTTGTACCCAAGACACTGTTGATCTTTTGCAGTAGTTCCAGACGACGGCTATCATCTGTGAATGGTGGCTTCGTACGCATGTGCGCGAACTGCAACTCAACCGAAGCACCACTCTCCTGGGCATAAACTGCAAAGGTCCATTTCGAGGCGCTACCATGATCAATTATAGGTAAGAAGGAGCCTAATGTCGCTCCCTTGCCCCACGAGACCCGCAGACCGCGTGACCTGGCCCACTCCAGTAATTTGCGGGCTATTGTAACGTCCAAACCGTTGTTCGCGTCTGCCAAGAGCGCCATAAATGAAGCTTCATCCCACTGACGTGTGGCTCTAGGACTTGGGGGTACAATCACCTTTGCGGCGGTCTGCCCAAGCACACGGGGAACGAGAGTGCGCAATCCCGAACCTGAGTAGTGTTTGATCTCTACTCCCAGGACTTCCGCAGGATCCATCTGCGCATTTAGGAACTCTATAATGCGCCGCAATTCGGAGGGTATTTCATCAGCCACGAACACCAGACGAATCCGGCCAGCTTGTAGATTGGTCTTCACACGGGTCCAGAACTCTTCCGCTTCTGTGTTCTCTTCAAGAAAGGCGGAGAGTACGTCACCCGGATTGCGTTCAAGTGACTCACATGTGGACTGGAACATAGACAGGATTCGCTCTATCGGCCAGTAGAGGATGCTGTTTGCAGCGTAATCGAGCATCTGACCGACCACCTCCCTACGAATACGGGTGTCGGTACTGCGTTTGACCTCAACAATTGTGGGGATTGCATCCTGGTCTAGGAACAGGTGGTCAATTGACCATCTATTGTAGCCATCCTGTTCAGATGGCAGTGGTGCTTCCCTCGCTATGAGAAGCCAACGCCGTGGCGAAGCTGGGTTCATCTGATCGCCTGCCAGAAGCGAAGGATGCTTTGCCAAGAGGGTCTGCAGGTCGTCCTCAGAAGTGTAGAGTTGTGCACTCATTTCCACCAGAGTACCATCATCGCGGACTACGTAGATTCCTGATGTCATTCTCATGTTCCTCGTGGGCTGATTTCCTCATGTCCGATCAAATGGATCTGTTGGGTCACCCTAAAGACCCCTGTCAACCTGCCGTCTCCTGAGCATCCGCCAGGTAAGTTTTCCAGGTTACTCGCCGGGCACAACGATGATATCGCGGCTGAACGTGCTGATACTTTCCGCGCCCTCGCCGGTAATCAGCAGATCATCCTCTATGCGAACCCCAATACGACCCATCTCGTAGATCCCCGGCTCAACCGTAAACACCATGCCAGGTTCCAGCAGCAGCTTGTTGCCTTCCACTATATACGGAGCCTCATGCGACTCCAGGCCGATGCCGTGCCCGGTGCGATGCCGGACCAGCCGCTCATAACCGGCGTCTACCAGCACGCTCTTGGCGGCTATGTCTACGGCTTCAGCCGCCACGCCTGGTCCGGCAGCCGCCCGGCCTGCCTCATTCGCCGCCTGGACAACTGCATAGAAGTGGCGAAACTCCTGGCTAGGCTCGCCCACGAACACAACGCGGGTAATATCCGCATGATAGCCCTGGTAGACAGCGCCGAAGTCGATCAGCAGTGGGTCACCGGCTTGTATGCGATAGGGCAGAGGCCCCGAATGCGGCAGGGCGGTGTTGCCGCCCCCGTGCAGGATCGTCTTGAACGCTGGCTCCTCGCTACCCAACGCTTTCATGTGCCCTTCCAAAATGTCCGCTAGCTCGATCTCGCTCATGCCGACCCGCACGGCGTCGAGCGTCAGCCGTAGGGCCTGCTCCGAGATCTCAACGGCACGGCGCAAGGCGTCGATCTCATCAGCATCCTTATGCATTCGCAGTCGCGCTAACTGCTCGTCGGCCGATATGACGGTTGCCCCAGCGGCCCAGCGGCGGATTACCTCGCCCTCGAAGAAGCGCATCCGCGTGCCCTCGAGGGCGATGGTCTTGCCTGCTGGGTGCAGCATGTCAAGACCTGCCTGGAACGCCCGGTCGTAGCCTTCGGCATCGGTCCATGAGACTATGCGCAGATCGATCTGCTTTGCCTTGAACAGGGGAACTTCAAGCTGCGGGATAACGGCCACAGGCTGCTCGTCCAGTGGGATGAACACCACAATCGGTCGCTCCATGACGTAATGGACCCCGCCGGTCAGGTAGCGCATCGTCGCGCCGGGAATGAGCGCGACGATATCCAGCCCCGCATCGCGCATGATCGCTTGCAACTTGTCTAGGCGCTTGTGTGCCTGCGTCAATGTCTAACTCCCTTCTCCCTGCCGCTTGGACCTGACGAAATCGCCAATCGCCTCATAGTACAGCCCGCTAAGCTGCTCCATCAACGGCCACGTATGGCCGTCGCCGATGACTCTGCCATCTACATCGCGCACTGGAATCAGGCCCGCAAACGTGCCGGTGACGAAAGCTTCGTCGGCGTCATAAACGTCGGTGAGGGAAAAATTCTTCTCGTAGACGGGAATGCCCTGCTTGCGGCACAGCTCGACGACTTTCCCGCGCGTGATGCCATTCATGCAGTATTGCCCGGTCGAGGTCCAGACCTCACCGCTACGCACGATGAAGAAGTTCGTGGCGTTGCAGGTGCTGACAAAGCCGTGGATATCGAGCATCAACGCTTCATCCGCGCCCGCATTCAGCGCCTGCGTCAGTGCGATCACTTCGTGCAGCTTGCTATGGCAGTTGAGACGTGGGTCCAGGTAGTCGGGCGATCCACGCCGTACCGTGGAAGTGAACAGGCGGATGCCGGTCTCTCTCACGGCCGGATTGGCTTGTTTGTACTCCGCGATTATCACGATGGTCGGGTCGCCAACGACCAGGCGCGGGTCCTGCGAGGGCGTTTTCTTGACGCCCCTGGTGATCATGAGGCGCACGTGCACGCCGGTTTTCATCTGGTTGGCTTCGATTACCTGGTATAGCCTGGTGGTAAGCTCCTGGCGTGTCATGCCGATATCGAGGGCGATGGCCTTTGCCCCTTGATAGAGCCGCGCCAGGTGCTCCTCCAGAAAGACCAGCACACCATCGTGCAGCCGGACGCCTTCCCAGACGCCATCTCCAACCAGGTAGCCACTATCGTACACCGACACCTTTGCCTCGTTGCGCGGGAAAAGCTCGCCGTTTACAGAAACCAGGATATACTCATTGCGTTCGTCCTCAAGCGCATCGTGCGTGCCCCGAACCATCCGCTCACCTCCATAGCCGAGATCCTGACAGACTATAGGCCACAATAGGCCCGACTTTCAAGTAGCGATCGTGCCTATAAGATTCAATTCCGCTAATCGGCACGTATTTCCGCACTTTGGCTACACTATTGGCTACACATGGCAACAAAAGGGCCTAGCAACGGTAGCTAGGCCCTCTATTTCCTGCTTAGATTGTGGCGGGCATAAGAAGGCTCGAACCTATGACCTCGCGGTTGTGTATTGTAGGCAAAGCGCGTCTGGCCTGGCAACCGCACCTTGTATTCCTCCTGGCGAAGATTCTTCTTAACGCTAGCTATGAGTTAGGCGCGCTCAACCCCACCTGCTGTGCTGGTCCACCCAGCGGATTGCCAGGTAATACAATAATGCAGCGACTAAAAAGATGCCCCCGACGAAGATGCCACCGATGAAGAAGTCGGGGTTGACTAACCCGAAGGCTATACCACCGGCTGCAACGACGATAGAGAGCCAGAAGAACGCCCAGGCTGCTCCCCGACTCCGTAGTCCCATAAGGCCCAGCCGTACCATCGGGGGCCAGGTGCTACGATCCACGCTCATTGGTTGCCTCCATGTCAGTGACTTGGTAGCTTGCCCGTTCAAGTAGGCACAAACCTGGTTGAAGTTGCTAACTACTTCCCTGCGGATGCCTGTGGGTCTTGCGCCGCCTGGCAGTCGGGGAAGAAAGCGTTAGCCACAATTTTCGATACCTGCCCGCGTGTGGCGTTGTTGCCGGGCTTGAAGGTGCCATCGGGGAAGCCCCCGATGATGCCTCTCGATACCATGCGCTCGATGAACTCGTAGTAGGTGGAGCCTGGGGGCACGTCGGGGAAGGTCTGCCCCGATACCTCTTCATTGTAGCCTTTGGCGTTGGAGACTATCTTCGATATCTGCCCGCGCGTCGCGTTGTTACCCGGCTTGAAGGTGCCGTCGGGGAAGCCCCCGATGATGCCGCGCTTTGCCATACGCTCCACGAACTCATAGAAGGTAGAGCCTGGTGGTACGTCGGGGAAGGACTGCCCCGATACCGGCTCGTTGTAGCCTCCCGCGTTCGCGACGATCTTGGATAGCTGGCCGCGAGTGACGTCGTTGCCGGGCTTGAAGGTGCCGTCGGGGTAGCCACCCAGGACGTTCCGGCAGGCCAGGCAGGTGACATAAGGGTAGTAGGTGCTGCCCGGCGGTACGTCGCTGAACTGGATGTTGCATGCCGGCGGGTTCGGAGCGGGGCAGGTGTTCAACAGCACCGATACCGTGCCGTCGATGCGGCTGACGGTAGCGAGATCGAGGCTGCCGTTCCTGTTAAAATCGGCTGCCACGATCCAACGTGGACCCTCCGCGACGGGAAACTTTGTGGGAGCACCAAGGCCACCCGCGCCATCACCCAACAGCACTGCTACCGTGTGGGACGCGGTGTTGGCTACCGCGACGTCGCGTTTGCCGTCACTGTTGAAATCGGCTATGACGGCCGAGCGAGGCCCTTCATCGTCTTCGCTTCCCGTTGGGTAGTCCGTGGCACCGCTGAAGTTGCCGTCGCCATCTCCGAGGAAGACCGATACGTTCGACGAGCCGCTATTTGGGACCACAAGGTCGGCGTTCCCATCTCCGTTCAGGTCACCTACCGCCACATACAACGGGTTTTCTCCCGCGTCAAAGATGGTGCCCTTGTCCAGCGTGCCGTCGCCGTTCCCGAGGAGCACAGAGACATCGTCGCCATCCCCATTAGCGGCTACGACATCGGGATTGCCGTCATTGTTGACGTCGCCGGTAGTTACATGGTAAGGGTTAGCGCCCCCATAGAACGCGGGGGCAGCAAAGGTGCCGTTGCCATTGCCCAGGAGCACATGGACTCCCCCGAACTCGTCCACTACTAAGTCCGGCTTGGTGTCTTTGTTGAAGTCGGCCACCGCCAGCGAGGTCGCATTTTCCCCGGCATGACTGTTGATTGGGCTACCGAAGCCGCCCATGCCATCGCCGAGCGCCACCGCAACGTCTTTGTCAGCCTTGCCCATGGTAACCACGGACGCGACGTCAAGCATGCCGTCCTTATTGAAGTCGGCTATCACCACCTCCCAGGGGCTATTTCCGAGTACGATGTCAGTCGCAGGTCCAAAGCCCCCGGTGCCGTTCCCTGGCAACCATTTCACGGCGCTGCCGGTGCCGGTACCCACCACAAGGTCGAGCCAGTTATCCCTATTGAGGTCACCCACTGCCATCGAGTACGCGCCATTGGTAGCATCAGAATCGTAGTGCGTGGCCTCTGAGAAGCTAGGGGTTGCGCAGGCGTTCGGGCTAGCAGGCTCGTGTTTGGAAGGCGAGTCGCCGGGTGCTTGCGCTCCGTATGCCAGGCCCACGGTGCCCAGGCTGCCGAGCAGCGCGATGCCTGCTACAGTCGCTATCATGGTCCTGACGCGCTGATGTCGGAAAATCGCTCGTTTCTCTGTGCTGGAGTTGCGGTTTGGTTTCATTTCTGCGCTCCGTATCTTGGTTGGTGGGTGTGGATTGCGGCACTCGTGTGGGCACGCAAAGATAGCAGGCAGTAAGTACCTGTTGCCATTGATAGTAGCACGTAAGTGCTGCCGAGTCAACAGGATTTTGGGTACTATGTCTCGGTTTCGACCGCGTGGACCTGAGGAAGATGTGCCGCGGGCAGTGTAAGCAGCAGTACGCTACACAGCATCAAGACAGCACCGCCCAATTGGAGTGCTGTCAGGCTCTCGCCCAACAGTAGCCAGGCCAGCATCGCCGCCACGGTTGGCTCTAACAGGGTGATTACGCTGGCGACCGTAGTGCTGGACGATTGCAAACCCAGTTGTAGCAACCAGTATCCGAGGCCGGTAGCTACGACGCCCACATACAAAGCGAGACCCCAGGCTTCCGGTGCGAGATTGAGTTGTACGCCACCGCTTATGGACGCCACCGGTACCAGCAGGGCCAGCGCCACGATTAACGTCCACGCCAACAGACGGCTTTGTGGCATGTCACTACGCTGGGTGGCTACCTTTGCCAGGAGTATATACGCAGCAAAGGCCACCCCGGAGCCAAGCGCGGCTGCCAGGCCCCACAGGTAATTTGGCGTTTCAGCCAGCGACTGTGCGTCCTCGGCAACTCCCTCTACTTGCGCCAGCATCACCGTTCCCGCCAAAGCCATAGCCACGGCCAGCATGACCCGCCTGTTCAATTGCTCTCCAAACAGTGGGATCGAGAGCAGAGTCACGAACAGCACTGCGCCACACAGTGAAATGATAACTACCAGTGTCACTCCGGCGAGTGGAATCGCCTCAAAGAACATGCTCTGCGCAGCGGCAAAGGAAGCGCCCAGTGCCCCGATCAGTTTCCAGGACCGAGTTAGCTCAGTCCTGGACCAGGGAGCCGTTCGCCCGGTGATGAGGAGGAGAAATGGAATCGCGAACCCAACACGGAGCAGGGTAATAGTTAACGGCGGAGTGCTTTCCACGCGGTCCCAGAGGGCACCGGCCACACCGGACGTGCCACGTAGCGCGGCTCCCAGCACCAGAGCTAAAATGCCTCCATAGGCGGCACGGGCCAGGCCGGATGTTATTTTAGACATGATAAACCTCCCTCGCGCAAGGCGAGCTTAATAGGCGCAATCACTCAGGGCGTGCTGCGCGCAGGGAGGTAGCGCCCCGGCGGGTCGCCGGGACGCGGAGGAAATCCAGTGGGACCAGGAAATGAGCCTGGGAACCTCCCGCCGCTTTAGAGGCGCACGCGCCCCGTTCGGGCAGGAGGTGGGGGAGAACAGAAGCTAAAACTGCGTGGTTTAGACGGCATAATAAATCCTACCAACTGTTAAGTGGATTATGGCTTACCTTTCAAGCATACGGCATCTGTCGAGCTAGTGTCAAAGGGTCGCTGGCTGAGAAATCTGCGATCTCGTGTCGTTACCGCACGTGGTGATGTAAAAGCTATCGTAAAAACAACACTGCCGAACATCACCACCAAAGCTCCCCCTTGTCATTTCGAACGTAGTGAGAAATCTCGTCCATCACCAGGATGTTTTCTCCTTCTTACGGTACCCTGTGGCTGAAGGAAAGGTGCTATTATGTGCTCAGAGACGAGATTTCTCACTACGTTCGAAATGACAGGGTGGGGCTTTGCTGCTTGTATTCGACTCCGGTATTTATCCTATAGCTTCTAGCAGCCAACAAAAGAGGCGCTCCGCACATGGAGCGCCTCTTTTGTTTCCGGTGAGGAAGTTACGCCAGCCTGATATCTTTACTTACCTGGCGGACCCTGGGCTACCAACGCATTCCGGGAAGAATGCGCCCGTCACGATCTTGGTGGTCTGGCCGCGAGTGGCGTGGTTGCCGGGGCGGAAGTAGGGCTTGTTGCCGACACCGCATGGTTCGCCGTCCGCGCCGCAGGGGTAGCCGCTCATCATGCCCTGTCCTGCCAGGTGCTGTACCCACTGGTAGAAGGGGCTGCCGGGCTGTACGTCCTCAAAAAGCTGCTGGCCCGTGCTGCCAGGTTCGCCAACCGCGCCCGACACTATCTTGGCTAGCTGGCCCCTTGTCACCGAGTTGTTGGGCTGGAAGGTGCCATCCGAGTAGCCGCCGATGATGCCCCGCTTTGCCAGGCGCTCGATATAAGGGTAGAAGGGGCTGTTCGGGTCAACGTCGGAGAAGGTCTGCCCGGTCACATCTTCGTCATAGCCGGCGGCATTAGCCACCATCTTGGAGAGTTGCCCCCTGGTCACTTGCGCGTTAGGGCGGAAGGTGCCGTCAGCATACCCACTCACCACGCCGTTGCAAACCAGGCAGCGCGCATACTGGTAGAAAGGGTGGTCGCTGGGCATATCGCTGAACTGGGGGTTGCAGGTGTTGCTAGTGGTGGTAGCGGTGGCTGAAGGTATCGTCGTTGCCGTGTGAGTGGGAACTATTGTGTTTGTGGCTGTGTTGGCGGGCACATTGGTAGCGGTGCTGGTTGGTACGCTGGTGTTAGTGCTAATGGCCGTAGAAGTGGCTGTAGCTGTGTTAGTCGGCAGGCTGGTGTTGGTGCTGGTGGTCGTGTTGGTCGGTACGCTGGTGTTGGTGCTGGTGGCCGTATTAGTGGCTGTATTAGTAGCTGTGCTGGTGGCCGTAGCAGTAGCTGTCGGGGACGGCGGAATCTGCCTGCAAGCGGAGAACTCCGAGGTGTCGTTGGTCGTGTTGTTGGTGGCCGTAGCGGTGATAAATTTGCCGCCGGGTAGGGTGTTGGGATAGTTGAAGGTAAAGCTCGCGCTGCCGTTCGCCCCGGTTGTTACCACAGTCGAACCCAGGAAAGTCTGGCCCGGTCCGAAACCCGAAGGCGCACAGGCATCGTTGGCGAAGAACTCGATCGTGTAAGTCTTGTTTCTCTCGCTGTCCAGGCTTCCCGACACCGAGGTTGTACCCGCCGACGCCAGCGTTGGGAAGTTCTGGCCGTTGTTGATGCCGCCGTCGGCATCGAGCACGTCATTGGGGGTCATGCCGTCCTGGCCGATGTCAATACCGGCACTTCCATCGAGTATAGCATTGGTAAGCACTGTGTTACCTACACTACCCTCATGGCTCAGCATTATACCTGCCCTATCGTGGCCCGCAATCACGTTGCCCAGGCCCACGCCGCCCCCGATTGTGTTGTAGGGCGAACCCTGGACGTATATGCCTATACTCTGCTCGCCCAGCACCGTTACGCCATCTACACCCGTACCTACATAGTTGTTCTGAACTTTGTTGTTGTTAGAGTCGGGCGTTACCACGCTGTTTGAGAGGGCAATGCCGAGGAAGCCGTTGGCCGAGACTATATTGCGCGCGCCGCCCGGACCGCCCACCGTGTTGAGCGGAGCGCCGTCTATAATCATGCCCGACTGCACGTTACCGAGGGCCACCGTGCCGCTGATGTTGGTGCCGATGTAGTTTCCTTGTATCAGATTGTTCGTGGACGATGTACCGTGTATATACATGCCGTTGCGGTCATTGCCCGAAATCAGGTTGCGGGCCTGGGGTGTTGTACCACCGATTGTATTGTTGGGCGAGTGCATGATGGTGATACCTTCTGTGCCGTTGCCCAGGTCTACGTTGCCTGTTACGTCGGTGCCTATGAAATTGCCTGAGATAACGTTGCTGCCTGTAGAGGACACTATGTAGATACCCTGGCCCCCAAAGCGGTTGATTGCAAGTCCCTTGATGGTGACATTGTTGCCGCCCGTGATCTTCAAGCCAGCGGTGATGGGGCCTGCGTTCTGTCCGTTTAGCTCTATCAGCGGCTTGCCTGCATATCCGGGCTGGGTGGTGCCGTCTATAGTCACCCTATCGGTGAGATTAGGCAGCGCCGAAGTCAGGGCTATCGAGGCCACACCGCTGCCGATGCTGAAGTGGATGGCGTCCGCGCCCGTGGTGCTATTCGACAGGGTGATTGCCTCTCGCAACGTGCAGTCGGCTCCATTATCGCCAAGGGGCGTACATGCACCGTCGGTGCTGTCTTCTATTGTGTTTACTACGAAGGTTGTGCCCTGAGGCGCTGCGAAGCCAGGTGTGGCCGGGGTGGCGAAAGTCATGCCTGCGAACAATAGGCCCGAGAGTGCCAGTGCTGTGGTTATCCTGATACGCTTGTGATTAGCTCTGTTTGATCTGTTCATGGTGTTATTACTTCCTTTCATTAGCAGGTTTGTTTATTTTTTGTTCTCGCTGTTTGTCGAAACGGTTTGTTATGAAGACCCTTGTATATATGCCTGGTATGCCTTTTTAGTAATTGTTCTGTTCCCCTGATAGGAAATCTAAATCTCTCTTTGGCACCCTCCTTTCATTTCTCGGTAGCTGTTTTCTCTACCAATATCGTAGCAAAAGTATCTCTGTAGCGGGGCCGACAAGAAATAGACAGTCGTCGGACATTAAGCGTTACAAGCGGGTCAGGTGCAGAATGAAAGTGTTACAAATCGTGTGAAACGCTTGAAACCCAGCTTGTCTTTACAACGATACCCGCCTGTGTGGGTACAACAAAAAGGGCCTAGCAGTAGTAGCTAGACCCTGTTTAGTGCCTAAATTGTGGTGGGCATAAGAGGGCTCGAACCTCTGACCTCACGGATGTGAACCGTGCGCTCTGACCAACTGAGCTATACGCCCGCGTGCAAGATATTATAGCAACTTTCTCCGCAGACTGCAAGGGAATCGCTGCCTTTTTGTGCGGTCGCACGACGAGCATAAGCTACCTTTACCAGCACCCAAAGTAAGCCTTGTCATTCCGAACGCAGTGAGGAATCAGGTGGGTGGGGAAGAAGGGGAATTGTAGCAGAAGCGTGGCCTTGCTGCCTTTGTTGCCCTGTTGCAACTGTCCGCGACAGCCACCTGATTCCTCACTGCGTTCAGAATGACAAAGGGGTGAGTTGGTCCTGCTCGCAGAGGTGAGTGTGGCTTATACACAGCCCCGGCACATTTCCACATTTGCGCCCCGTTTCTCCATACGCGTATAATTAACCCAGAGGCACACTGACAGCATGATACTTAGCACAACTATTTTGGCGGTGCGGCGCGACAACTCCGTGGCGATGGCCGGGGACGGCCAGGTCACCATCGGTGACGTCGTGATGAAGCATTCGGCCCGCAAGATTCGTAGATTGTACAAGGACCGGGTGCTTGCCGGGTTCGCGGGGGCCGTGGCCGACGCGCTGACCCTCTTTGATAAGTTTGAAGCTCAACTCGAACGCAACAAGGGCAACCTTCGCAAGTCCGCCGTGGAACTGGCGAAGGAGTGGCGCACCGACCGCTACCTGCGCCGCCTCGAAGCCCAGCTAATCGTGGCGGACCCCTCGCAACTGCTCATCCTTTCAGGCGAAGGCGAAGTGATCGAACCGGACGACGGCGCAGTAGCCATCGGCTCAGGTGGCTCTTACGCGCTGGCGGCCGCACGCGCCCTGCTCGCCCACACCGACATGTCGGCTGAGGGCATAGCCCAGGCGGCCCTCAGGATCGCAGGCGACCTGGATATCTATACGAACAGCAACATAGCACTTTATTCATTATCTCAAGAAGCACCGTCCGACGGGCCAAAAACGCCGGGCGAAGAAAACTTGTAGCAGGCAACATGACCGGAAATTGACTAGAGAGGCAAATCGAATGCAAGACCTCACACCGCGACAGATAGTGGTCGAGCTGGACAAATATATAGTGGGGCAGGCCGCCGCCAAGCGAGCCATAGCCATAGCCCTGCGCAACCGGGTGCGCCGCCAGAAGGTGGACCCCACCATGCGCGACGAGATTACCCCCAAGAACCTGATGCTGATTGGCCCCACCGGCGTCGGCAAGACCGAGATCGCCCGCCGCGTGGCCCGGCTGATAGACGCGCCCTTCATCAAGGTGGAGGCGACCAAGTTTACCGAGGTGGGCTACGTGGGCCGCGACGTGGAGTCGATTGTGCGCGACCTCGCGGAGGCCGCCTTCAGCCTGGAGCACGACCAGCGGATAGCCGCCGTGCGCGACCAGGCCGAGTCGGTGGCGACCGAGCGCCTCATCAACCTGCTCATGGAGCAGCGCGACGACCTGCGTGCCAAGCCCGCCCGTAAGAGCCGCACCCGCGTGCAGGCGCAGGCACAGGCCCAGGTTGGCGGCCCCGACGTGACAACCATGCCCGCCACGATGGACGGTGGCAGCCTAGCGCCCACGATAACCACGACTGTAGATAGCGAAATACGTGTTATATCTGAGGTAACGGAGCGTGCCCTGAAGACGCAACGCCGCAAGGTAGCCCGCATGCTGGCCGAGCACAAGCTGGACGAGGAGCAGATCGAGATAGACGTGAACGACCTCGGCCTCGATGACGAGCTTGGCGGGGTGCTTGAGTTCTCGCCCGGCATGTCGCCTGAGGAGATGTCCGAGTCGTTCTCCGACTTCCTGGACGGCTACCGCTCCATGCAGTCGAGCCTGAACGGTCTCAGTCGCAAGCGGGTGCGCCGCATGTCGGTGCGTGAGGCGCGGCGGTTCCTGGTCGAGGAAGAGGCCCACAAGCTGGTGGACATGGACTCCATCGTGGAGAGCGCCATGCGCCGGGCCGAGCAGAACGGCGTGGTGTTCATTGACGAGATCGACAAGATCACCGGCTCGGCCATTGACACCGGCCCCGATGTGTCTGGCGAGGGCGTGCAGCGCGATATGCTACCCATCGTGGAAGGCTCTACCGTGCAGACCCGCTACGGCCCCCTCAAGACCGACCACGTGCTGTTCATCGCGGCGGGCGCGTTCCACGGCTCCAAGCCGTCCGACCTGATACCGGAGCTACAGGGCCGCTTCCCCCTGCGCGTGGAGCTTGAGAGCCTGGGCGAATCGCAGCTACAGGCGATCCTCACCGAGCCTGAGAACGCGCTCACCCGCCAGTACACCGCGCTGATGAAGACGGAGGGCGTGGACCTGGAGTTCAGCGAGGACGGCACCGCCCGCATTGCGGAGGTAGCCGCCGAACTGAACGGCCGCGTGGAGGACATTGGTGCCCGTCGCCTGCACACCATCATGGAGCAGGTGCTGGAAGACCTCGCCTTCCGCGCCGACGAGGAGCAGGGCAACACCGTCACCATAGACGCCGCCTACGTAGACGGCCGCGTCAAGCAAATTGCCAAAGACGACGACCTGAGCAGGTTCATCCTGTAATTCGGCACCTGGGCAAGTGCTGGTCTTACGAGACGAAACCGCAAAGACGCAAAGAGCGCAAAGGTAACGCAGAGATTAAGTAGTTGTTCTAAGCAGAAGGACCAGGGTACGTGATGTCGTACCCTGGTCCTTCTGCTTAGAGCACCACGTGAATCAATGGTGCCCTTTGCGCTCTTTGCGCCTTTGCGGTTTCGTCTTTCCACAAGATTGGTAAAACCATTGACAAAGGTTGGGCCGTACCATAGTATGTGGGCGTGACGCAACGGTATCATGGTTATGGTGTTTAGTTTGGATTCACAGCGGGATGCCCCGGTTTACAATATAAAGGCTATGTCGAAGCTGACCGGCGTTCCGGCGGACACGTTGCGCCGGTGGGAGAGCCGCTACAATGTGATCGTGCCGCAACGCACGGACTCCGGATATCGTCTCTACTCGCAGCGGGACGTGGATACTATCCTCTGGCTTAAGGCGAAGCTGGAGGAGGGGCTGTCTATCAGCCGGGCCTGCGAGATGCTGCGGCAGATGGGCGGCGACCCGGCCTCCTCTACACAGGCGCAGACCGTCGCCCCCGTTGTACCTCTTGCTCCCCCGCAGGCGGTGGAATCTCCCGTGCGCTCCTTTGAGGTCCTGCGCGCCGAGCTAATTGACGCCCTCAGGTCGGTGGACGAGACCCGCGCCGGGGAGGTCCTCACCGAGGCGCTTAGTTTGTACAGCGTGGAAGACGTGTGCATCCAGGTCATACAGCCGGTGCTGGTGCGGGTGGGTGAGCTATGGCTGACCGGAGAGGTGTCGGTGGCGGTGGAGCATTTTGCTTCGTCGCTTATGCGTGCCCGGCTGGAGAACCTGTTCAACCAGAGCCCCCACACCATGTACGGCCCCTTCGCGTTGGTGGCGTGCGCCCCCGGAGAGTTGCACGAGCTTGGCGCGATGTTCCTGGCGATCTTTCTGCGGCGCTCCGGCTTCCGGGTGGTCTACCTGGGGCAGAACGTGCCTCTCGACAGCCTGCTAGGCATGGTGCGCGCCCTGCACCCAGATGCGGTGTGCATCTCCTCCACGCGGGCCGAGACTGCCGCCTCCCTCTACAACCTGCGCGACTCGCTGGACAAGATGCAGGCAATGGAGGGTTACGCTCCTCTGCTGGCCTATGGCGGCCGCGTCTTCAACCGCTTCCCCCACATCAGCGAGCGCCTGGGCGGCCTCTACCTGGGAGAAGACGCACGTAAAGCGGCCGCGGCCCTCGGAGAACGCTTGCGCGCGGGGTAATCGGTTATACTGGCGTAAATGGCTAGATGTCTCCAATCGCGCCTCAATAGGGACCCTGCTGACCGGAAGGAGTTTGCTTATGGCTAACTCTACCATCCTCTACGCCTGCACCGACCGCGGCCTCGGCATCGTGAACAAGCCCGGCACCTCTACGGAGTGGCTGCCTTTACGCATGGTGTTGCAGGACCGTGTCCTCGTCGCGGCCTGGGCCGAACCTGGACCCCCCATCAGGGTGATGGTTGTGGACTCCGCGGGCGATTTGCTGCTGAGTGAGAACGGCGGCCGCACCTGGACAACCGTGCCGGGCGTAGGCCCGGTCGCTAGCATCTTCGAGTCGGATAGTCCACCCCTGCCGCACTTCATCATGCTGGACGGAGTAGTAGCCAGCAGCAACGATGCGGGCACTGAATGGGAGACTTTACACTTCGAAATGGAGTCGGTCCAGGTGTCGCCAGGGGCACATGTTATCGCGGCGGGTGAGTACCTCTATCTGCTGGGCAGCGTCCAGGGCAGCTCCACAGTGCTACGCGGCACCCTCGCTACGGGTGACTGGGCCGATATGGAACTTGAGGGCGCTACCGCGCTCGCCCACGATGCAGACAAGGGCGGCTTGTACGCCTGCACTCCCCTGGGTGTACACGCAAGCGCAGGCTCAAATTGGTCGCTCCTGCCCGACTCACCCCGCGACGGCACCTCAATAATCGCCATACCCGGCCCGGCAGGCAAACCGCCTACCCTGCTGGTAGGCACCCCCACCGGCCTCTACGTAAGCCCCGACACAAACGCCTGGCAGACGGTGGACCTCCCTCACGAAGGCGCTGTCACCGCACTCGCCCGCGACCCCGAACGCCGCGACCGCGTGTACGCCGCCACCGGCACAGGCTACCTGCTCGAAAGTGGCAACCGGGGCCAGTCGTGGCAGCCGGTCAACAGCACGCCTGTCGGGCTGGTAAGCCATCTCTTCGTAGTGCGAATCTAGGGTTTCCAGAAGGCGGATCGAGGAGCGGGTTCTAAATCTCGTCTCATTTGGAGGGAACCTATGCTTGCACAAGTGACTAAACGGTGGCGGTTGGGCCTCTTGTTCGTGCTAATGCTCCTGGTTGGCGCGGCGGCAGTAGGGCAGTCCCTCCTGTTTGGCGCCAGGAGCCGCGACGACCTCAAGGGACCGTCGCAGCCCAGCACTACACTGACCTCTACGCCGCAGCCTATAGTCGCAGAGCACCCGCTTCCCGGCTTCGAAAAGCGTTGGCTCCAGGGCATCCCTTGCGCTCCTCCTTGCTGGGAGGGAATAACTCCCGGCCAGTCTACGCTCACCGATGCCGTACGCCTGTTGCAGCAAAGTCCTGCTATTCAGCCCCAGACCGTCGTCTTCGAGCCGTGGAGCGAGGAGGAGGAGAACCTTGGCTATATCAAGTGGCAGTGGCGCGGCAGCAAGTTCGGCGGCGAGATTTACTATTACCTCACCCAAGGGGAGGCAATAGTAACTTACATTCGGCCCGGTCTGGAGGCAATCCCCGGCGCGGACACATCCTTCACATTAGGAGAGGTAATTGCGGCCTACGGGGAGCCAAGTCACATTCACGCCGTAGGGTTCCATGGTAGGCACGGCGACGGACCTTTCTATTCGGCGACCTTTTACTACGAGAAGCTTGGCATGGCCCTCGAACCCAGTAGCCTGTACGACAGCAAGCCCACCCTGGGTCCCGGCCTACGGCTTGAGAATGTCAGTTTTTCGATAGAGCCGGTGCAACCCCTACGCCCCACTTTTGCAGGCATCCCTGATGACCCAGGTACCGGCCCCCAGCCGTGGCAAGGTTTCAAGGACTTTGACGTGTACTGCAAGGATACCTCTATTGGTACGAACACGACCGGCCGCTGCCCGGACCCGCGACTACCTTCCTCTACGACACAGGGGGGACTATACTGCGCCGTACTTGTGAGCGTTCTACTGGCCTCTGTTTGGTTAGGCCTGCGTTCGCGGCGGCGCGGGCCGGAGATGCCGAGACCAGAGATACCAGATGGATGGCGGCGGTAATCAGCACCTCGTCCATCGTCCATCGTCCATAGTCCATCGTCCCTCACGCGTGCTTGCAATTCGAGGGGGCTTCACGTATAATACAAAGCGAATCGCCAGATTGAGAATGCGAGAAGAACTCCCCCTGTTTGCCATTACCGGCATAATGTCGCACCACCGCAGTGAGGTCCCTAGCCTCCACGGCGCGTGCAGTTCCCCCGCCAACACTCCCCTGGCGTCTACTATCTCCTTTGAGGACGGTGTGGATGAATAACGAGCAGATAGAGCAGCCGACCGACGTGGGCCAGCAAGCGGGCAATGGGCAGGCCCAGGGCAATGGTACCGCCAACGGCGCATACGACGCAGGCACCGCTGAGGCCTCCAACGGCCAGGAAGGCGCTGTCCCTAGCACCATGCCCGGCGATATGCCCGGCCCTTTGCCGGAAGAGGCAGCAGGGGCGGGTGACGCGGGTGACACGGGTGACGCGGGCGAGGTCGAGGGTGGTATGGACGCCGGGACGGCCGATGCGCCCGTGGACCTCGATACCGGTCACGTAGATGACACGGGTGGCGGCGCTTACGCCGAGGCTTCGCCCGCCTCCGAGCAGACTGCCGGTGCTGACGATGTCGATGCCGCTGGTGCCGATGCTGGTGCTGATGCCGGAGCCGTAGAAGGTTCTGGAGACGGCACGGCGCATGCTTTGGATGCTTCCGCAGGGGGTTCCGCCGAAGGTCCGGCAGCCGCCGCAGCAGGTGGTGCCGACTCAGACGAGATGGTGGTGCGTACTGCCCGTGACCCGCGCATGGAGTCCGTGGGTGCTAACGCCTCGATGGAGGACCTGCTGAGGGCTTCCGAGCAGCAGTACCGCACGCTCAAGCACAACGACGTCATCGAAGGCACTATCATGCGCGTGGATCGCGACGAGGTGCTGGTGGACATTGGGGCCAAGACCGAAGGTATCATCCCCAGCCGTGAGCTACAGAGCCTCACCCCCGAAGAGCGAGAGGCCCTGGCCCCCGGCGATCCGATCCTGGTAGCGGTGGTGCAGCCCGAGAACAACGAAGGCCACGCTCTCCTCTCGCTCGACCGCGCGCGCCAGGAGCGTTCGTGGCGCGACTTGCAGCGCACGTTCGAGGCGGGCGAGGTTATCCAGGCACCTGTGTCTGGGCATAACAAGGGCGGTCTGCTGGTGAACATCGAGGGCGTGAGGGGCTTCGTGCCTTCTTCGCAGATTTCCTCGCTGCCGCCGGGTGAGGCCAACAAGCAGGCCGAACTGAGCCGCTACCACAACCAGGTGATGTCGCTCAAGATCATCGAGATCAACCGCAACCGCAACCGCCTTATCCTCTCCGAGCGCCAGGCCATGCAGGAGCAGCGCGAGTCGATGCGCACCCGCCTGCTGCGTGAGCTTGAGCCGAGCCAGATTAGGCCGGGCACCGTCACCTCGATTGCCGACTTCGGCGCGTTCGTGGACATAGGCGGGGCCGACGGCCTCATCCACCTCTCCGAGCTGTCGTGGAAGCGTGTGTCGCACCCCAGCGACGTGCTCAAGGTAGGCGACCGCATCAACGTGTACGTGCTGTCGGTGGATCCCAACGAGCGCAAGATCGCCCTGTCGCTCAAGCGCACCCAGCCGGAGCCGTGGAGCACCATCACCGACAACTACACGCTAGGCCAGGTGGTGCGAGGCACGATAACCCAGCTAACCAGCTTCGGCGCTTTCGCCAGGCTAGAGGACGGCATCGAAGGTCTGATCCACGTATCGGAGCTTGCCGAGGGCCGGGTGGCCCACCCGCGCAGCGTGGTACAGGAAGGGCAGACGGTTGAGCTGAAGGTCATCCGCATCGACCCGGTGAAGCGCCGCATCGGCCTGTCGCTCAAGCGCATGTTCGAGGACGCGGCCCCCACTCCGGGCGAGCCGGGCGCTAGCGGCACCGAGGGCGACTTCGAGCCGGGTGCGGTCGCCAGCCAGCTTGACGACCCGAAGCCGGGCATAGAAGTGGGTACCGAGCTTGACCCGAGCCAGCCCACCATCCAGCAGAACACCACGCCCGAACAGCGCCAGCAGCCTCTGCCCGCACGTCAGGCCCAGTTCCAGCGCGAGCCGCAGCAGCGTGACCGCGATAAGGACCGCGACCGTGACCGGGATAGAGACCGTGGCCGCCGTGACGACCGTGGTGGCGGTGGTGGAGGCGGTGGCTTCCAGGCACCGGTCGATGAAGAGCCGTTGGGCGCGATGGCACAGGCATTCGCCGCCTTCGCGCAGACGGGCGGCCTATCACTGACCGCCGAAGAGGAGCAAGCCGCTGCAAATCGCCGCCAGGGACGTGAGACCCAGGCCTCGACCGCACCTGAGCCTGCGCAGGCTACCGTAGCAGCCGATGCAGCCGATGCAGCCGATGCAGCGGATACTACTGACACCAGCGACACTGGTGATACCGGCTCTGCTGAGGAGACTGAGGCTACTACCGTAGAAGCCGCCCTCCCAGGCACAACCGAAGCCGAGACGACCGAGGACGCTTCTACCGACACCTCTCCGATGTCCGACAGGATGGCCGGTGTGCCGTCAGGGACCGAGGCCACGGGCGACAGCGGCACAGCCGATGTAGAGACCGAGGCTTCGATGCCTTCCACCGCCAGCCTTGAGGCGGACACCGAGACGGACACCGCCAGTGACACTGGTACTGACACCGATACAAGCAGCACCGACGTTGCGACCGATTCGGGCGCTACAGACGTAGAGGCGTACACTGCTGACACAGACGACACTGACGACGCAAGCGTTGACACTGAGGCAGCCGGGGACGCTGGTGACACCGGCACCGCTGATGTGGAGACTGTGACCGCAGGCGACACCGACGACTCAACAGTAGAGGCTGACGACGCAGGTACCACCAGCGCCACCTCTGACGACACTGCGGACACCGCGACCGCCTCCCTCAACGACGTAGACACGAGCGAGGTGCTGTCAGACGACACCGCCTCCACCGGTGGCGAAGAGGGCGGTAGCGACGAGATCGAAGCCGGTGCCGATGCTGACTCTGACACTGACACCGACACCAGCGACTCAGGTGCAGTAAGCGGTGCCGAGGCGATGCCCACGGTGGCGGATGCCGGTCCTGTCGATGGTGAAGAGGGTGGGAGCGATGAGTTCAACGGTTAGTTCGTAAGCAGCGGACACTTGAGAGCCTCCCAATAGCTGGGAGGCTCTTGTTTTTGGAAGCACAAGATTGAGAATATGCGCCTGGGTGGTTGCCATTTATGATGCTAGCTTACCACCTGTTGCTAATCGACCTGAGGGTAGCATGTGCGCGATCACCGGTCATGGGTTAGGTTGAACAGCTTCAGGCCAAAATGAAGGTTTCTGAGTTGCCGATTGGTTCTACATAGGGTGGCGTGCCACACTCGCCCAACTCAGCACGTCCACCGCGTGTTGCAGTGTATACCCCTCTAAGGTATTCGCCCTCACGGTTGTAGACACCTATTGTCAGAGTATCTCCGTTCAAGGTGCCTTTGAAACGCACCGGTACGGGCGGGGTGTAGAAGCGCCTCCCTATCGGTGGGGAGGAGTACAAACCCGTGACGTTATAGCGTCCCAGGACCGCAATGGTAGGTCCATCCGTCTGGGCAAAGTCACAGCCAAACCTCATTAGCAGGCGGCCTTGGTGTTCCGAAATAAGGACTCCCTGCCCTCCCCAGTCGCCGGTTACCACGTTCTGTAGTTCAGGGTGATTCCTGTAGTACTCAATCCTGCCCAGATGAGTCAGGAGCACGCTGGTCGTCTCCGGGTTTCCAGGGTGGTATTCAAATACCGATTTCTCAAAGTATTGCATTATGTACTCTTTGCCGTCGAAATCACTCTTCTCGACAACTAGCCTGGTCATTGGGTAGCCGTGCAGTAGTAAGCCTCCGTGCTCTTTCCAATAACGCTCAAATAGCTGGCGGACGCCCTGCGCAACGGTACTATTCGGCTCGCCTTGGGTGTCCTCCACTTGCCTGGGCAGCGTCTTACTGTACTTTTCCGTGTTTCGCATAGAACCCAGGGGCAGAACCGCAATCTGGTTTGAGCCGGAGCTAATCTCAAAGACGGAACGCTCAAAGTACTGCATGGTATGCACGCGCCCATAGGATTTTTCCTCAGCCGCGTTTGAGAGGGGGTAGCCGTGTTGGGCCAACCCGCCGTGTTGCTCCCAGTACTCAAGTGCTACCCCACAGATCGATTTACCGGTTTCATGGAATACTCTACAGTTGTCCTGGGCACCGGCAACGCCCGTAGCCAATGAAGGGCTTTGAACGAGCAGCACAAGTACGAGGCATATAATTGCCGCTCTAGAGGACATCTTGGTCGTCCGAAGTGTTATATTCATTTGTCGGTCTGCTTCCCTTATCGCTTGCGAATGATTTGGCACATCTACTATTGAAGACGTAACTCGTTGTAAAGGGTTGCGTGCGGCATCCCTTCTTGCGCAGCGATAAGAAGTCGTCTGAAGCGGCTCGATAGCGGTCTACTAGCCAAAAGTCTAGGTTGAACCTGCCTGTTTTGCCCTGGAAGTATGTGTAAATGTGGTATAATATGAGCGTAGGGCAGAACATCGCCGTCTGCTCCCCTCCATCTTTTCAGGGGCCACCGAGGTGCCATCCCCCTACCTACGGACCCCGCGCTCTAGCTATAAAGTAATACTCATTAGCTTGACAGTAGTTCGGCTGGGAAGTATCTTTATTGCAAGGCAAGCAGTACATTCATATGGACGACCGGACAACCTCTAGCAACCCCTGAGCGTATAATATAATAGAGTGACGCGGCTAGACCGGGTACGACAGTTGCAAATGGACTGCATGCATGGCTACAGTCCGCAACCTTACTGACACAACCACATATTTCGAAATTGGGCGATGATGCGGGGGCAAAAGAGTCACGATTTGAGGATAGTTCTTCGTCAGCTGGAGAAAGGTTATGACTGATAGATTTGACAAGTTCACAGAACGGGCACGCAAGGTCCTGCAACTAGCGCAGGAAGAAGCGCAACGATTCAACCACAACTATATCGGCACCGAACACATCCTCCTCGGCCTCGTGCGAGAAGGTGACGGTGTGGCCGCCCGCGTGCTGAACAACCTCGGCATCGAGTTGCACAAGGTACGCTCGGCGGTGGAGTTCATCATAGGTCGTGGAGACCGCATGGTGATGGGAGAGATCGGCCTTACCCCTCGTGCCAAGCGAGTGATAGAGCTTGCAGTGGACGAAGCCCGCCGCCTCAACCACCACTACATCGGCACCGAGCACCTGTTGCTTGGCCTCGTCCGCGAGGGTGAAGGCATAGCTGCCGGTGTGCTGGAGAGCCTGGGTGTCTCCCTGGAGAAGGTACGCGCCCAGGTCATAGAGGTGCTGAAAAGCTCTAGCGGCTACGGCTCCGGCAGCGGTGGCAAGACCGCCAGCAAGACCCCCTACGTGGATGCGCTCGGCACCGACCTTACGGCGCTGGCTTCCGCGGGCAAGCTGGGTCCTCTCGTGGGCCGCCAAAAAGAGACCGAGCGAGTCATCCAGATACTCTCCCGCCGCACCAAGAACAACCCCGCCCTCATTGGCGAGCCTGGCGTGGGCAAGACCGCTATTGTTGAGGGTCTGGCCCAGCGCATCATCTCGAACGACGTGCCGGAGACCTTGCAGGGCAAGCGCGTGCTGGCTCTCGACATGGGTGCTCTGGTCGCGGGCACCAAGTACCGCGGCGAATTCGAAGAGCGGCTGAAGAAAGTCGTTGCCGAGATCAAGGATAGCGGCGCGATCCTGTTCATTGACGAGTTGCACACGCTGGTGGGCGCGGGAGCCGCCGAGGGTGCGGTGGACGCCGCCAACATCCTCAAGCCCGCCCTGGCCCGTGGCGAGTTGCAGACGATTGGCGCGACCACGCTTGACGAGTACCGCAAATACATCGAGCGCGACGCCGCCCTGGAGCGACGCTTCCAGCCGGTGCACGTGGACGAGCCTTCGCCCGAAGAGACGCTGGAGATCCTGCGTGGTATCGTGGGCCTCTACGAGGAGCACCACCACCTGAAGATCACCGACGAAGCCCTGAAGGCAGCGGCTGGTCTCGCGGCCCGCTACATCACCGACCGTTTCCTCCCCGACAAGGCGATAGACCTAGTGGACGAGGCTTCCAGCCGCGTGCGCCTCTACCGCGCCGCCCAGCCTACCGCCCTGCGCGAGGCTATGCAGGAGCTTGCCGCCATCTCGAAGGAGAAGGACGGCCTGGTGGCTTCTGAGGACTACGAGCGCGCGGCCGACCTGCGGGAGCGCGAGACCGACCTGCGCAAGCGGATTGCTCAGCTTGAGGAAGACTCGCAGACCGAGAAGAGCAACGAAGTGCTCTACGTGACCGAGGAAGACATCGCGCAGGTGGTGTCGATGTGGACCGGCATCCCGCTGACCCGCATCGCCGGTGAGGAGTCGGAGCGCCTGTTGCAGATGGAGTCCGAGCTACACGGCCGCGTAATCGGCCAGGACGAAGCGGTGTCCAACCTGGCGAAGGCAGTGCGCCGCGCACGTGCGGGCCTCAAGGACCCCAAGCGCCCCATCGGCTCGTTCATCTTCCTTGGCCCTACGGGCGTCGGAAAGACCGAGCTTGCCAAGGCGCTGGCCGAGTTCATGTTCGGTAGCGAAGACCACCTGATCAAGATCGACATGTCCGAGTTCATGGAGCGGCACAACGTCTCCAGGCTGGTAGGCTCGCCTCCAGGCTACGTCGGTTACGAAGAGGGCGGCCAGCTTACCGAGGCCGTGCGCCGCAAGAGCTACTCGGTGATCCTGCTCGATGAAATCGAGAAGGCGCACCCCGAAGCGTTCAACATGCTCCTCCAGATCATGGAAGACGGCTCGTTGAGCGACGCCAAGGGCCGCAAGGTGGACTTCCGCAACACGATCATCATCATGACCTCGAACGTAGGCGCTGAGGTGATCAACCGGGACACTACGTTCGGCTTCACGGTACGCACCGACGAGGAGAAGCGGGCCAAGCACGAGTACGACACGATGAAGGACAAGGTGCTACAGGAGCTAAAGAAGGCGTTCCGCCCCGAGTTCCTCAACCGCCTCGACGCCGTGATCGTGTTCCACTCGTTGCAGACGAGCCACATCCGCCAGATCGCGGACCTGATGTTGTCTCGCGTGCGCACGCAGCTAGGCGAGCAGGAGATCAACCTGAACGTGTCGGACGACGCTATGGAACTGCTGGCGAACCGTGGCTACGACCACAACTTCGGTGCCCGCCCGCTGCGCCGCATCATCCAGAACCTGATCGAAGACCCACTGGCCGAGGGTATGCTGGAGCAGCGCTTCCTGCCCAACACCTCGATCTACGTGACGGCAGAGGACGGCCTGCTGAAGCTCAACTCGCAAGAGGAGCACGAAGCGTTGCAGGTGGCCGAAGCCGAAACCGAGCCGCCCAAGAAAGGCCGCAAGAAGGCCGATCGCGAGCCTGAGCTTTCGGGCGCGGGGGCGGGACCTGGCGGTGAGGGTGAGAAGTAGACAGCTTAGGTGATAGAGTAGAGGCGGCCCACGTG
>JALZHG010000521.1 GCA_030914045.1 Chloroflexota bacterium
ATGTGATACCGGTCCTAAGTCCGGCTGGTGGGGAACAGGTTCTCAGGGTGGAGGCGGAGGATTGGGATGGATCACAGACTATCGAGCAGAGAAAAGGAGGGGGTGGTTAGTCCCCTGTCAACGCCGACGTAGATCGGTTGATACACACTGTTGATGAATCACGGCGTATGTAGCACACGCTGTCGGAGGAGGTCCAAGCTGGCACGGCCATACCCTTGGCGCTTGAGCAATTTGAGCCGGTTAACATGTCCTTCAACGACGCCATTGTTCCATTCTAGCGTGAGCGCGGCTTCCACCGCGGTATAGTCGCGCCGTATCCCACCAGCAAATCCTTGGAACTCGCGTATTGCACTGGCGTCGGCACGGTGTAACCATTCAACCAGTGCCGCGCTATCGCGCGCATGGACCATGGCAATAAACTCTCGCGTCAACCTTTGCGCCTGCGCGATGTCAGGGCAGCGAGTCACCAGGGCTGCAATGTAGGCCGTTTCCTGGGGTTGCAAGGCCGTCGCTGGTTGCCGCAGCAGCCACATTGTATGGCGTGGCGACCAGCGCTGCATTCGGCGTAGCGCGGACTGGGTTCGCCATGGGGCTACCCGGTCCTTGACAATCGAGATACCACCCCGAAACCCTTGCGGCTTGATTTCATGCCAGAGTTGTATGGCATTGTGGCAGCCCGCCTGCCAGCGTTGCCACAGATACGGCTCGTAGGGCGTCAATAGCGATGCACGGACAGGCGGTACCGCTGGTGGACATTCGTCTGCGCGTAGGGAGCTGCGCACCGTGTTGCGCGCGAGATGGAGCGTGCGCGCAATGCCATGAATACTCATCCCTTGGGCGTGCAACTGCTGAATGTCCGCATAGCGTTGCTGCCGTCGCGTCGGTACCACTGGCTGTGCTTGTCGCTGACCGCGTCCTCCTGTCGGGGCAGGCAGTGTCGTCACGTCGGGCGTGGAGGAAGCGCCTGGTGTTGCAGCCGCCTGGGCGGCGCGCCGCAGATCTGCATGTTTGCGATGGAGCAGGTGTTCCAAACAATCGCCGATATTCTTCACTAAGTGAAAGCGATCCGCCACTTGGAGGGCCTGGGGTGCACCTTGACGCGCACCGTCGGCGTACGCACCACCGCGGTCACGGCTAATAATTTCCACGCCCGGATGCGCCGTAAGCCACGCCGCCAGCGATGCAGCCGTGCGGTCGGGCAGCACGTCGACCGGACGGTGCTGTTCGAGATCGACCAAGATCGTGCCGTAGCGTCGCCCTTTACACCACGACCAGTCGTCGACGCCCAGCACGCGCGGTGTGACGCTGGTGGGCGACGCCAGCATACGTACCCGTCGCAAGACGGTCATCCAACTGGTGGGCATCTGGAGGGTCGTCGCAAGCCGCGCACCGGGCTTGCCACCCAGCGCGAGCCCAATCTGTTGCAGAGCATGGTATAGGCCGTTCGTTTGCCGACGGTACGCTGGTGCAACTGATGGAAGCCGTTCACAGAAGATGTGGCGGGCACAGGCCGCATTGCGGCAAAAGAAGCGGCGCACGTGCAGATGCAACATGACGCGTTGTTTACCAACGGGCAGATCGGCGAGCGTGCGCATGTAGCGACTGTGGACGTGGCCAGATGGCTCCATGCAAAGCGGACACGGCGCAGTGGACGTAGTCGCGGTCAGGGACAAGGTTAAGCCATGCTCATCCGCGACGATGGTATCGGTTCGAAACCCCTGTACCGACAGCAGCAATGTCGCGAGCAATGGAGTGGAAACGGGAGGGATACGTTGTGCCATACTCGATATGGTACCGCTGCCAATGGCAGTGGGTGCTACATACGCCGTGATTCATCAACAGTGTGTATCAACCGTAGATCTAACCCAGATCGCCGGTGGTTTTTGACCCACCCACGTTACGCTGGATGTGGTGCATCAGCACCAACACGCTCCTTCATTCGGTAGCTCCGTCCGTTGATGTTCAGCACCTCCGCATGATGTAACAGGCGGTCCAACAAGGCGGTTGCTAAGACGTCGTCGCCCAGCAAACTTCCCCACTCACTAAAGCTGAGGTTGCTGGTCAGCACGATCGAACTGCGTTCATACCGGCCCGTGACCACATCAAAGACGCACTGAGCTTGGAAGGGTGTCAGCTGCGTATAGCCGACTTCGTCAAGCACCAAGATGCGTGGCTGGAGATAGCGCCGCGCCTGCTGGCGCCACGCGGTGATGGTGGCGCCAGCGATGCTTTCGGCGAACTGCCGCAACGTGACGAACAGCGCCGTGTGCCCCGCCTCCACTGCTTTGCGGGCCAAGGCGCTGGCGAGGTGCGTCTTCCCGACGCCCGGTGGTCCGAGTAGCACCACATTCGTCGCCGTCTGCACGAAGGACAACCCCGCCAGTTCCCGGACCAGCCGCTCAGAAACGGTGGGCTGAAAGGTAAAGTCAAACGTCTCCAA
>JALZHG010000203.1 GCA_030914045.1 Chloroflexota bacterium
ATTTTGGATTTAGTAGGCATCCAACAAATCCTAAATCCGAATTCCCAATTCCCAAATCATCTTAAGGCTTTCTTAAGGTCACGCTACGGGGCCTTCAGGTGTATTTCAGGGGCGTGTGGGTAAGATTAGCTCACCAGGACCGGGGTTGTGCGCGCCGGAGCGTGACGGCCTCGAAAATACAGGGAGGGCCAGGGACATTATGAACACTCTTACCGCTGATGGTCAAACCGCAGTATACGTGAAGCCGGCATCTCTACGCGAGCAGGCAGGCAAGCAGCAGGCCGGGCAGAGCAGGCAAGCCATTTTGCAGCAGGTCTACGACGCTCACGTAGAGCAGATCTACAAGTTCGTGTACTTCAAGATCGGCAACCGCGAAGACGCGGAGGATATTACCTCGCAAGTGTTCATCAAAGCCGCCAACTCCCTCGACGTGACCCAGGAAGAGCAGACCCGCCTCGCCTGGCTCTACCAGGTGGCCCGCACCACGATCACCGACCACTGGCGGTTCTTCTACAAGAACCCCGCCGCCAGCCTGGAGCAAATGGAAGAGGCCGCCCCTCTCCACCTGGCCGCCGATCCTCTGCGCCCCGGCCACACCGAGGAAGAGGAAGTCAGCCCCGCCACCACTCGCGTGGCCGAGATACTGGCAAAGCTTTCCCCCAACTACCGCCGCGTGCTCGAACTGCGCTTCCTACAGGGTTGCTCGCTCAAGGAAACGGCGCAAGCGATGGGCATCACCGAGGGCAACGCCAAAGTGCTACAGCACCGCGCCCTGCACAAGGCAGTCACCTTCGACGGTCAATTTATGTAAAGCTGTAGTAAAGAACCAACAGAGTATATTCGAGGAGCAGGACTCTTCCTGCTCCTTTTGCATCCTATTTGTAGGAAGACCTGTTGCCAGGAACTAAGAACTCATTTCAAACCCTTACCGACAGAGGTTGTAGGGGCAGGTCCCCGTGCCTGCCCTTGTTGGATATTAGCACTAGGGCAGGCACGGGGACCTGCCCCTACAATGGTTTTGAAAGTTCTAAGTGAGTTTGCATATGTTTGTTGCATGCTTCCAACTCATAGGGCACGCTCCTCTTCCAAGTGAGAGTAGTCTGCCCTATAATCCATGTACGATAAGCAGTTCGTCATTTGGTGTCGGCAGCTTGCTACAAACTCGTGAATACTTGTGCGCTGTTACTTAGAAAGTGTGAGGGGTGAATGGCAGAGACAGCATCAACAACCTGGCAAATGCTGACCCTGGTGGCGGACGGCCGGACTACCCTGTTCGCAGTAACAGCGGCCGAGGGCATCCCCATTTCGAGGAACGCGAGCTACAGGAGTGACGAGCCTGAGCTGAGACTAACAGCAAGTGTAGACGGCCAGACGGTGCGCGAGTATCTCCTGCCCACCGGGCAGCTAGAGCTTGCCGGAGAGCCTCCCTACTACTTCCACACGACGTTGCACGTGCTCGGCACGTTGGGCGTCATGCTCAACTGCGTAATAACCCACACGGATGAGCCGCTGTCCACGTCCGACTCCTCGGCCCGATACGGCTCGCAGGGCGTGAGGTTCCAACCCTGGTACTTGCCCGGCTCGCAATACAGCAACGAGGAAATGGTAGGGCGAGGACTGTTCAGGAGAGGGCTGCACGTAAGCGGCATAATAACGCCGGGTAACGTCTGCTCCTGCTGCGTCTGCGACCATTGCGCCAGGTCGTTCGTACTGCGCCAGACTCACGCGGGCTTCAGCGACTGCCAGTACTTCTACTGCGGGCGCGGCCTGCACACCCTCCTGGTGTATGAGCCAATCGAGGGTATGCCCTTCCAGCTACAAGGCCCGGAACACGGCCTGGCGTTCCAGGAGCAGTTGCCGCCCTGCCAGGCCTGCGGTACCCGCTTCCTCTACTACAACCCCCTGCGCTGTCCCCACTGCAACGCACCCTATGTGGACTTCGCCACCTACCCTGAAATGCGCCCCAGCGAATACTACGCCTACATCCACCTCGGCACCGAGCTACAGCAGTTGCGCTGAGATGGACGATAGACGATGGACGATGGGACTGCTCCGGGCGGGTTGACCTTCCCATAGCCTCTCTATATAATCACTGTGCATGCACAAAATGGAACATCTGTCCGCGTATGTGGTGCGTAATATAGTCACCAACATTATGAGAGAGTCATACGCAAGAATGACAGTGATTTATTCCAATAGGTCTACGGGAGGAAGGCAGTAATGAGAGGCAAGTTATTGGCTGCGGCCCTGCTTATCACCGGCAGCGCGCTGCTATCGGCCTGCGGCGGGCCGGGAGCGACGACAAATCCGACCACTACCACTGGCAACTCAACGGAAGGAGCGGCCACCACGGCCCCTACTACCGCCACGGGCAACCAGCGCCCCGTTGTGGTCAGCTCAAAAGACTTTACAGAAGAAGTGCTGTTGGGCGAGATGTACGCGCTGGCGCTGGAGAACGCGGGCGTGCCGGTCGAGCGCAAGCTGAACCTGGGCACTACGGACGTGGCGCAAGCGGCCCTGGTCAAGGGCGGGGCGAACGGCGGTATCGACCTCTACCCCGAGTATACCAGCACGGGGCTCAACAACGTGCTCAAGCTTGAACCGATTTACGACCCCAAGCAGGTATATGAAGAGGTCAAGAAGGGCTACAAGGAGCAGTTCGACCTGGTGTGGCTCGATGCTGCGCCTATGAACGACACCCAGGCGATGGTCACCACCAAAGAGGTGTCCGAGGCGAAAGGCATCAAGAGCCTGCAAGACCTGTGCGACAAGGCCGGGGAGCTTACGGTGGCCGCCGTGGCCGAGTTCCAGGACCGGGCCGACGCACTGCCCCTTCTCCAGAAGACCTACGGCGGCTGCGAGTTCAAGGAGATAAAGGTCTTCGCCCCCAACCTGCGCTACAAGGCGCTGGAGAGCAAGGAAGCGGACATCGCCCAGGCCTTCAGCACCGACGGCCAAATAGCGGGTATGGGCCTGGTGCTGCTGGAAGACCCCAAGAATTACGGCCTCCCCTACAACGTGGCCCCCGTCGTGCGCCAGGACGTGCTCGACATGTACCCCCAGATTGCCGACGCCCTCAACACGCTCTCTCCCGAGATCACCAACGACGAGATTTCGGCGCTCAACTGGGAAGTAGACGGCAAAGGCCGCGAGTACGAAGACGTGGCGAAGGAATGGATGCAGGAGCAAGGACTTATTAAGTAGTTATGAGTTATGAGTTTTGAGTTTTGAGTTGGTTAGGCTTGGCAGAAGTGTGCTCCAAGCTGAAGTAAAATCGTGGGAACGAAAAACATAGTACATGCAAACTCAAAACTCAAAACTCATAACTCAAAACTCCATTGCAGCTCCTGAGATCGCCTTCGAGCGCGTCACCAAGTGGTTCCCCTCGGCTGCCACACCTGCGGTCGATGAGGTGAGCCTGGACGTAAAGCGGGGCGATTTGGTGGTCTTGCTGGGGCCTTCGGGCTGCGGCAAGACCACTTTGCTTAAGATGGTGAACCGCCTCTACGAGCACGACTCGGGCCGCATCCTGGTGGAAGGCCAGGAGATACGCAGCTTCAAGGTGACGGACCTGCGGCGGCGCATCGGCTACGTCATCCAGAGCGTGGGCCTCTTCCCGCACATGACCGTCGCCCGCAACATCGCCACCGTGCCGGAGATGCTCGGGTGGGACAAGGCGCGCATCAACAGCCGCGTGGACGAACTGCTTGAGCTTGTGGGCATGGCACCGGACAAGTACCGCAACCGCTACCCGGCGCAGCTATCAGGGGGCGAGCAGCAGCGCGTGGGCATCGCAAGGGCCATGGCCGCCGACCCCGCTATCATGCTCATGGACGAGCCGTTCGCCGCCATAGACAGCATCACCCGCCGCCGCCTCCAGGACGAGCTACTCAGCATCCAGCAGAAGGTCCGCAAGACCATCCTCTTCGTCACCCACGACGTGGAGGAGGCCATCCGGCTGGCGGACAAGATTGCCGTCATACGGGCAGGAAAGGTGTTGCAGTACGACACGCCCCTGCGCATCCTCTCCTCCCCCGCCGACGAGTTTGTGGCCGAACTCACCGGCGCGGGCGACGTGCTGCGGCGGCTCAGTCTCCTGAGCGTCGAATCGGTCATGCGTCCCGCGAACGGAGCCAGCCCTGCGCCGGAGGGTGCTGGCACGATACACACCCGCGATAGCATACGGGACGCCCTGGGCTTGCTTCTGGGCAGCGGCTCTGAGGCCCTTTCAGTCGTGGACGAGCAGGGCCACCGCGTCGGCAGCATAGATATGGCCGCGATTCAGCGTCTGACGCACGCTGGGTAAGATATGGAGCAGTTGACACGCTACCTGTTCGAGAACTTAGGGGATAAAGTCTGGCCCCGTATGCTGGAGCACGTAACGCTCAGCGGCACGGCCCTGCTCATCGCCCTTGTAATCGCCCTACCCGTGGGACTGGCGATCAGTAAGCTCAAGCCCGCCGCTGCTCCCGTGCTGGGAGTGCTGGGCGTGATTTACACCATCCCCAGCTTCGCCCTGTTTGCCTTCCTGGTACCCATCACCGGCATAGGCACCACACCCGCCCTGACGGCACTGATCGCCTACGCGCTGGTGGTGCTGGTACACAACACGATGGTGGCCTTCAACGGGGTAGACCCGGCGGTGAGGGAAGCGGCAAAGGGCATGGGCATGAGTCCGTTGCAATCCCTCTGGCGTGTCGAGATACCGTTAGCCATGCCGATCATCATAGCCGGAATACGCATCGCCGCCCTCTCCACGATAGGCCTGACCACGATTGCCGCCTGGATAGGCGCGGGCGGCATGGGCCAGCTACTACGCGACGGCATGAACGACCCCACCTACTCCAAGCTGTACGCAGGCATCATCAGTATAGGCCTCATCGCCGTCGCCGCCGACCTGGTCTTCCGCCTCCTCGAACGCCTGGTAAGCGTCCCCGCGCAGCAGAAAGCGAACAAGTCGCCACTGAGGGACATGCTGGTGAAAAGAGCTTAGGCTGAAACGAGAAACGTGAAACGTGATGCGGCTTGCTAAACAAAGTCCGTAAATGCCAGGATGTTCGCGCAACGGGACCAAGCCCCACCCTGTCATCCTGAGCGTAGCGAAGGATCAGGTGGATAGGCCAGAGTCCTCAACTTACAGAACGACGTAGGTATTAGGAATATTGCTACTACGATAGGAAGAGTCAAGAACGGGCTACTGATCCTTCGCTACGCTCAGGATGACAGGGGGGAGGATGGTCCTGCAATAGAAGCAGAATCCCATTCACGAACCAAATAGCACAAACCGCATCACGTTTCTCGTTTCAGAACCCTATGGACACATTGCAGAAAGCCCTACAATACGCCCTCGACCCCCGCAACGACCTGCTAGAGAAGGTATGGGCGCACGTGCTGTTGAGCGGGGCGGCGCTGCTGCTGGCGGTAGCTATCGGGGTGCCGCTGGGCATCTGGATCAGCCAGTTCGGGGCGTTTGCGCGCATCACGGTGAACTTCGCGGGCGTGCTGCGGGTGGTACCTAGCATCGCCGTGCTGTTCCTGTTGCTGCCGCTCGTGGGCACAGGCTTCCGGCCCTCCCTGATCGCCCTGACGTTCCTGGCAGTGCCCCCCATCCTCATCAACACCGACGCGGGTATGCGTAGCGTGGCCCCGGCCATAATAGAGGCGGGACGGGGGCTTGGGATGTCGGCGTGGCGGCTGCTGTGGAGGGTGCAGATACCTCTAGCCCTGCCCGTGGTGCTGGGTGGACTGCGCAGGGCGGCAGTGGAAGTAATCGCCAGCGCCACGCTTGCCACCCTCATCGGTGGAGGCGGCCTGGGCGACTACATACAGGCGGGCCTCGCCCTTTCGCGCAACGACATACTGCTGGTCGGCGCTATCCCTGTAGCCTTGCTGGCGCTCACTGCTGAACTGGGGCTGAACTACGCCGAACGAGCGATGACGAGGCAGCGAGCATAACAAAAAGACACCCCTTTAGAAGGTGCCTCCATCACGTATTAAGAAGAATAAAAAGGGGAGAGGAAGAGAAAGAAGGAGAAGCCCCGCGATGGCCTACTCTCCCACAGCCTTGCGGCTGTAGTACCATCAGCGCTGCAGCGTTTCACTTCCAGGTTCGGGATGGGTCTGGGTGGGTCCGCTGCGCTCTTATCACGGAACAAACGTCCTCTATCTTTTCCTCTCCCGCTTTAACAAAGGGAGAAGAGAATAGTTACAAATTCGTGCAATCAAGCATGGGAAATCAAGAATAACCAATGTGCATTGCAATTGTCTTGCTCTCATTCATACCCATTCCTTGCATATGCAGAGGAGAGGGGCATGGTAGAGGCGAAAACAAGCCCTCGACCATGAGGAACAGCTAGGCTCGGCCATTGCTGACCATACACCTGCGAACTCACAACCTGGTGTTCTTCCAGGGGTCTTACCTCCTCCCCTTGCGGGGGGAGTGAGAAG
>JALZHG010000522.1 GCA_030914045.1 Chloroflexota bacterium
CACTGACGCCGTGTGTTACACAGCCAAATGGCTAAAGTCGAGCTTAGTCTTACAGCCGCACTTGATGGCCTCTCCTCAAGAGACCACCTGGAAGCCCAGCTTCTCGTAGAGCTTGCGGGCCGGCAGGTTTTCTTCTGTCACGAAGAGCAGGAGTTTCTCGTGCCCGGCCTCGCGGAGGCTTCGTGCGCTCTGGAGGATTAGCGCGCCGGCGAGGCCCTGGCGTTTGTGCGAAGGGCGTGTCATAGAGAAAGCCAAGAGCGGGGCTCCCTCGAAGCTGGTCACCAGCGAGGCACACAAGAGCGCTTGGCAGCCCTCTTCGACGAGGAAGGAGTGCTCCCACAGGAGGCGTCCGTATCTGCCAGAGAGAGTCGCCTTGGTCTCCTTTAGAGCATCTTCGAGGGTAGACCCTTCATCGTCGACGGTACCCCGGTAGGCCTCCAGCATCAGCTCTGCGAGACCCTGCTCGTCACCCGGTCGGATCCGTCTTACACCGGCCGGTTCCGACCGCCCGGCACGCTCGGGCAACCCTTCCAGCGAGAGACTCATCTCTAGCTTTCCCAAGCGCTCTACCTCTCGTGGTCCGCAGGAACCGGGATGCTCGCAAACCCAATCTAGTTTACGTCCCCAACAGGGGAGAACAACGCGTGAGGAGGCCTTGCCTGGCCTCGGGGTGCTACCCTCGGTGGTGTGCATAGGCTATGGGTGAGCGAAGGGCTTTGGGAAGAGGTGAGGGTCCTCTTGCCTCCGGAGCCGCCCAAGCCGAAAGGCGGAAGGCCGCGCCTCTCCGATCGGGCGGTGCTAGAGGGCATCATCCACATCCTCGCGACGGGCACACCCTGGCACTCCGTGCCGGCGTCGAGGGGACGACCTTCGGGGGTCACTTGTTGGCGACGCCTCAAAGAGTGGCAAAGATGCGGAGCATGGCACAAGATCCACCCGCTGTTGTTCGAGAGGCCGAAAGGCATGGCGCGCTAGCTGTCGATGACCTCCAGCCGTCTTCGGTAATGGCACCCCTTCGCACGGGCCTGGTGTCGCCTTCGCCAGGTAGACCATCGCAGCGCATGGTCCTCGTCGGGAGGTCCGCCGAGCACTAGCACACAGATCACATGGCGTACCTCCGACAGCGTCACCGGCAAGAGATCGTCGGGTACATCGTCTGCGGAGCCCCTTTTTGGGTCTCTTTGGAGCGGACCACCTCGGTGAAAGCATGCGCCAGCATAGAAAGTGTGACGTGGCGATGCCAGGCCTTCCACTTGCGGACCTCGTACTCGTCCAAACCGAAGCTACCCTTCGCCTCGGAAAAGCAATTCTCAATGCGCCAGCGCCTGCCCGCTACCCTCACCAGCCGCTCTAGCGTGGTGCCCTCCCTGGGAGCGAAAACAACGTAAAAGGCTAGGTCCTCGGGATCTTTGAGGGTGCGCCTAACCAGCAGCCAGTGTCCCCAGCGGCGTTCTTCTTCGGTGAGCTGCAGACGGGGCAGCGGAACCAAAACCCAGTCGAAGAGCCTTTCGCCCTTGGAGCCCGACCCGGCCGAGAGCCTGCGCCAGTCCGCGGCATCGAGGCCCTCCAAGAGTCGGTGGGCCGGGATCTGCTCCAGCCCACGCCCGAGTTCCGCCCACACAGACTCGGTGCTGGTCACTGCAAGAACGAAAGGCTGTCGGCGCTCTTCGAGAAACATCCTTAGCTTCCGAGCACTGCCGTAGACCGAGTCACCAATGACCCAGGCGGTAGGAACCCCAGCGTCCAGTGTTCGTTGCAGCATCTTGGTCGCGAGCTCGGGCTTGGTCTCAAACCCTACGTCTTCCGGAACTCCGGCCTCGACTCTGCGCTTCGAGTTTTCTGCCCAGCTATTAGGCAGGTACAGCACCCAGTCCACAAACGCTGCTCCCTTCTCGGAGGCATAGCACAGGAATACCCCAACCTGGCAATTCTCCTTCTTGCCAGCCGTACCGGAGTACTGGCGCTGGACGCCTACGGACCTGTTGCCCTTCTTCAAGAAACTCGTCTCATCGATGATGAGCACACCTTCTTCGTCTCCGAGGTGCTCAACCACGTACTCTCTTAGGTCGTCGCGTACAGCGTCGGCGTCCCAGTTGGCGGCATTCAATAGCCTTTGCATGCCGTCGGGGGTTCTCTCGCCAGCAGCCTCGGCGAGCTGCCAGCCGTTCTTGCGCTCCACCGGAGCAGTGATGCTCTTCAGGTAGGCGAGCGCTCTTCGGCGAGGCTCTGAGCGGGAAAAGTGATGAGAGATCCGGCCATGTAGCTCATCTAGTTCAACCATCCAGTCCTGAACCATAGCCACCACGGCCACACCTCCAGCCTTCTCTTACTCGCGAGCGCATCCTAGCAATCGTAAGTGCGGCTGTAAGACTAAGCTCGACTTTAGCCATTTGGCTGTGTAACACACGGCGTCAGTGAGGCCTTCTACGAAGGC
>JALZHG010000523.1 GCA_030914045.1 Chloroflexota bacterium
GGCCGTAACGCCTCTCAGAACGGCGGTTGTCCCACTATTGGGGTCGAGGGTTTACCTCGACCCCTCGCTTTGCGTCCGCCGACTCCCTACAGGAGCCGCAACGCAACCACCGTATAAGGAGTTACCTGGTCAATCACCCATTCTCTCTCCGCGCCTTCGGACCCTGCACCTTCTTCCCTTTCCTCTGCGTTCTCGTTACCCTCTTGCTCCCTCCTGGTGATCTGTAGCCCGGACCGGACCTTCTCCTGCCCGCTGAGTTCTCGCCTGTGGCCGAGACCTTCTCCGATCGGGCATCGCTAACACTAACCCTCGCGCTCATCTTTATGTTGTCACCCAGAAGCTTCGAGAGACGGGTCACGTCTTTCCCCAGGAGTTCTGAGATGCGGGATATGTGCACGCCCAGCACTCTGGCGAGACGCGCTACCTCCTCGTCCTGGAGCTGGCGGCTGCCCTCCTGGTATCGACCGGAGCGGTCAGCCAGCTTGCGCAAGATGTCAGAGAGGTCTACGGTGGTGACCGTCTCCCGTTCGATCCCTGCACCGGTCCCTGCACGCGGTTTGCCGGATCTTCTCGCCGCGGAAGCGTGGAATCTCTGGTCATACTCCCGCCTCTTCTCGGGGTTCGAAAGCACTTCGTATGCCTGCTGGATCTCCTTGAAACGCTCCTCGGCGGAGGGGTCACCGGGGTTGGTGTCAGGGTGGTGTTCCCGGACCAACTTTCTGTACGCTGTGCGGATATCGTCCTGAGAAGCTCCCCTAGACAATCCGAGTACGCTGTAAAGGTTCTTTGTGGTCTGCATCCGTTGTAGCCTGCCTTCCGTGTTCAACCTATGCTGTGTTGCTACGATTCTTATCGAGCTGGTTCCCCCGGCTTCGACGCACGGTGGCCTGTGCGACCTCTATGACCTTTCGCGCGTTCCGATAAAACCTGTTGAGCTCCACTGAGTTCTCCCTCTGGCCCACTATGCGACCTCCCGCGTCGCGATAGAGGTTATCATCGGTAGCAGCCCGGAGCCGAGAGTATGCTGGGCTCGGTAGTACGGCGCGCGGTTCGCGTAACGTAGCTCTTGCTTTGGCCTATGAGACCCCCATACCGCTCTGCACGCTCGTCCGTACTACAGGCTTCGAGTGCGCAAGAGGCGTCGTGAACACGCCACGGTATGCCCACATTGCAGGTGTGATTGTAACGCAGAGAGGCGCGGTTCGGTCGGTAAGAGTACATCGAGCTCGGCGGCCGGGAGCCCCCACACGTTGCGGCTGAGCGGGGCTATGTTTTGACACCGCGCCGAGACGGTAAGTAGATAGCCTAGGAACTTGGAGCATCCCTCAAGGGTGCTTACCATCGGCAGAGAGGAGTACAGATGGATCGAGTAAGCGGGGCGGATCCATTTGCGGAGTTGAAGAGCTCCAGCGAGGAGTACGCCGTCTATGACTCGCACTACGAGAGGATAGGCAAGGTAGATGACGTGCTGCTGGACGAGCTGGACCGGGTGACGTACGTGGGCGTCAAGATGGGCTTCTTCGGCACCAACTCAACCCTGATCCCGGTTGAGCTTGTCCGCGTGAACGACAAGCGGCGCCTTGTAGAGGTAGCCGAGTCCAAGGAGACGATCACGCACGCGCCCCACTTCGGCCAGGACGAGACCGTCTCTCCTGAACTCGAAGACAGGGTGCGCACCTACTTCGGGCTGGAACCCCTGTACTCCTCCTACCGCCAAGAGGACCCGTATACCTCGGACACCCCGGAAGTGAGGGGCTTTGGCCCTGACGAGCGGGTGGATGTGGAACCGGGCGAGAGGGCACGAGCTCAGGAAGAGAGCCTGCTGCGTGAACCGCTCGAAGGAGTGAGCCCGCCCGGAGGGACGGCAGAAGGAAGGCCAGCCGAAAACCTCACCGCCGCACCGCAGGACCGCTGGGACAGGCAGTCAACCGCCGGTGGTGTTACGGTACACCGGAAGAGGAGGTAGGGTGATCTCGGTGAGATCTCTAGCCAGTAGACGGCTTACGAAGCATTTCAGGCCGCACGTATCGGCACCCTTCGCCTTTCTTTGTCCCGAATCACGCTACCTCTGTGCCCGCAGGGCCTAACCTCGCGTTCTTGAGGCACCGCACAGGGATGCTACACGCACTCTTGAGCTGCGTTTTGATGCCATGCTGTCTGAAGGATTGCCAGGGTTGGGGTGCACCCATCTTCTCGCCCGATACGAGCGCCGGTTAGCAAACCCTCCTTCGCGTTGTTTCCCGAACGCCAAGAGCCGGGTAGTCTGGCTCTAAGCTGCAAGCGGAACTCTGGGAGAACGATGAGATGACCAGCGAAGGTATGCAAACGCCAACTCTCTCCAGGCTGCTCTCTGCCCCGGGAATAGCGGCCCTTGCCGTCTTGGGGATCATAGTCCTCGCCGTGTCCCGGCTGTTCGGTGCGGACACCATTCTC
>JALZHG010000204.1:0-5811 GCA_030914045.1 Chloroflexota bacterium
GAACTGGACTACATCCCCTTCGCCCCACACAACGTCTCGAGCCCCATCGGCACCGTCGCCGCAGCCCACCTCTGCGCCGCGGTCTCGAACTTCGCAGTCCTCGAATGGCACGCAATAGACATGCCCCACTGGCCGAACTTCGTAAGTTATGCAGGAGGCGAAATCATCCGCAACGGCCACATCGAGTTGACAGAGATTCCCGGGCTTGGTCTAGAGTTAGACCAGGAGTTTGCACTGGAGCACCGCCACACCAAGGGTGGTCTCCCATTTTTCGGAAGGGAGTGAGCGCACCGAGGGTGTGGCGACCACGAGCATCAAAAATCTTGCAAAATTTTTTGCCCCAGAGGGGCCAAGAAAGGTTTAGAGAGTCGCAATAAAGGGTATAACAGCAATACAAGTCGGTGGGGCCCCGCCGCGAGCACAGAGAAGGGAAATACGCGGACAGGACGTGGGGAGGTGATGTACACATGGCTTTGGCCCCGTTCAGAGGTTTCTGGGACACCCGGGGTGAGTTCGACCACATGTTCGACGACGTGATGCGCGACTTCCTCGGCACCAGGCGCGCAGGCGGGCATACGCAGCAGCAGCTGTGGGCTCCCAGGCTGGAGGCTTACGCCAAGGACGGCGACCTGGTACTCCACGCCGACCTGCCTGGGGTCTCGCTCGAGGACGTCGACATCACCCTCGATGGCAACGTGCTCACCATCAGTGGCGAGCGCAAGGTTACCGCTGGGGAGGGGGTAAACCACTACCTCAACGAGCTGCCCTACGGCGCCTTCCGCAGGAGCGTTGCTGTCCCCGAGGGGGTGGACGCCGACTCTATCAAGGCGCGTTTCCAGCACGGAGTCCTCGAGGTGATCTTGCCGGGGGCGACTACCCAGATAGAGCCCAAGAGGATAGCTATAGAAGGGGGTGACGCCTAAGCGCCGTAGCTTATAGAGGTGTGTCCTCAGCTACCGCCAGGTCTAGCAGGAGAAGAGGCCCTTACAGAGTGCTTCGGGGAAGTTGGGCAACGCACGGGCACAGTAGGAGTACACGCCGAGGCTTGGCGGGAGGCAGTGAAGAGGAGAGATCATCGACTACCGAGGAGGTCTGAGGAGGTGGTTGGAAGCGTCGGGTAGGATAGCGAAAACCGAATATCTTTAGGAGCTCCTGGTAGACACGCCGGGGGCTTTGTTTCTTTTTTTGCTGAGGTAGGGATGGCTACGAGGCTCTGAAAGCCAAAGGTTCGGGGTTCCCGGCACTCATGCCGAGACCCCCTGGCGCCGATATGGTCCTCATGATCGATCAAACAGGTGAACAGGACCAAAAAACGGGCGACGGCTCTCGCCCGCCGCCCGGTCTACCTCCGGCGCCCGGCTCGGTCTCTACAGGATCCCTAGCTGCCGGAGCCCTCGCCGCCCTCTATCTGGATGCGCTTGGGCTCCCTGACCGCCGCAGCACCCTCTACCCTCACCTCCAGCACGCCGTCCTGGAAGCGGGCGTGGATCTTGCTCTCGTCAACACCCTCCGGCAACGTCATGCTCCTCTGGAAGGATCCATACCGACGCTCCCTGACGTAGTAGCCAGACCCCTCCTTCTGCTCCTCAGCCCTGCGCTCGCCGCTGATGCTGAGAACCCCGTTCTGGAACGTGATGTCCACATCCTCTTGCTTGACACCCGGAAGCTCGGCCCTGACCACTATGTCCCCATCCTCCTGGAGCACATCGAGCGCCGGAGCCCACTGGCTCGGCGTCTCACCCCGCTGGCGTGAACCACCACTGCGGGCAAGGTTTCCAAACATCTCGTCGAACATCCGGCTCATCTCACTCTGCATGTCGTAGAACCCACGCAACGGCCTCAATGACATCCCGCCGACCTCCTTCCCGCGACCAACTCCGCATCACTCCTTCTACTGCTGCCATTATATACCCGATCCTACAGTTATCAAACAGTTTAACACCATTCTAGCAGAAATTTTACAGTTTTTATGGTATAATAGGCATCAGAGACTGAAAGGTTGTCATGGAGAGGCAAACGATAGGCACAAACTTGACGGTCATACGCGAGAGGCGGATGTGGACGCAGGTACGGCTGGCGAAGGAGGCTGGTGTAAGCCCGACCACGGTTTCGGGGATCGAGACTGGCAGGATCTCGCGACCCCACTTTGGCACGCTACGAAGGTTGGCGAATGCCCTGGGGGTAGACCCGCAGGCACTTCTCTCCCCCGAGCGGTCCTTCTCGGCAGAGTTCGGTAAGCAAGGAAGATCGGCGCCCTTGTCGCTGGAGTGGGCCAGGGTGGCTAGGGAGAAAGAATTCGAGGAGAAAGTCGAGCATGCTCCCCTGAAGCGGCTCCGGTCGCTCTCCCAAGAGTTGGAAGAAGAGCAGAGACGCCTCCAAAGGCTCTACGGTGAATTTCCCGCGGGCAGCGAACAGCGGCGGTTCATCAAGCAACAGATCCGCGACCTGTCCGCCCACTCCGGATCGGTCACCACTTCGATGATGGCTCATAAAGACAAACAGGATGACCAGCACCGAGAACCCCGCTCACCTCAAGATGAGCCTCTGGATACACCAGAACCTTCAGCCTAAGCATCTTGTAGATTCGGTGACGCTCTTCGGGCCCGAGACTATCTAAGGCCTCGGGGACCATACCGGCGTAGCGCTCAAGCAGGGCGTCCCTATCGTGTTCTAGCTCTTCCAAGCGTTGGCAGTGTCCTTCAATTGCTACCAGCTCCTCCTGGGCAACCTTCCGTGCCTCTTCTATTAGCTTAAGATGCTCCTCTAGTTCGTCTAGTGTCATAAGACCCTTTGCGGTCTGCTCCTGGTAGCCTCGGCGCATCCTGTCCGCTTCTGCAAGCTTGTCTAACCATGCCTTCCCTTCCCGGCTAGGGTCTCCGCGCATCCCCCTTCTCTCCTGATCTATAAGGGTGTCGAGGCCCATACGCACCTTTGCTGGGTCCTTGAGGAGATCAGAGACGAACTGCCACACCGGCGGTTCCACCGTGTTGACGTTGAAATTCTTACCGTTCGGGCAGGCGCTCTTACCGTTGTGCCAACGGTGCACGCACCTATAGTAGAACCACGACCCGTTTTGCCTCACCCTAGAATCTTGGCGCATCACGTGGCCACAACATCCGCAGTAGAGAAGCCCACTTGAGAGTTCCCAAAGCCTCCTATTGGAAGATGGTGGTCTGCGGTTGTCCTTAATCGCCTCACGGGCTGCGTCCACCCATTCCCTGGGAACACCAGAGTCTGGTACAGGTACTGCCACCCATTCTTCGTAGGGCTTAGTCGCGTACTTGCTGCACTGCCGGTAGTGGCGTCCGTCCTCTGCTGTTTCGACGACTTGCCGCACTGTCTTAGTCCGCCGATTAAACCACCAAATACCGTAACGTTTGTCTCGCTCCAAGCGAGCGGAGACCTCCGGAGCTACCAACTCTTCGATCTCTTGGAAGGTGTGTGGCCGGTAGACGTCATCGCGGATCATTCGGCGCAGGAACGTTTGGTTCCAGAACCTAGCACCCCCTGGTGTGGGCACCCCTTCGCGATCGAAGGCCTTCTTGACCGCGTTAATGGGGTAACCGTCCATTCCTACCATGCGGAAGATACGCTGCACCACCAACATCTGCTGTTCTTTGACCACATAGTTGTCGCGGCTAGTGTTGTACTCGAAACCATAATCCGGCATTCGGCCAGGGACCACCTTCCCTTCCTTGGCCCGCCGAAGCTTGCCACGCCGGGTTCGTTCGGTGATCTTCGCCCGCTCGTACTTGGCGAGCTGGTCAAGGATGCCGTCCGTGAGTTGGCCCTCCGGACTGCCATCTCCTCTGTCGTTGAGCGCCCGGAGCAGGCAGCCGTGCTCCTCGAGCTCTCGTCGAAGGAGGTAGGTGTAAGCAGGCTCTCGCGAGAAGCGGTCCCGGTCTTGGGCAAGCACCACCGACACGCCGCCCTGGGCTACGAGGTCGCGCACGTGGTCCATACCCGGCCTCTCGAGGCTCGCCCCGCTCTGTCCGGGGTCTGAGACCTCCGCGAGGACCTCGTAGCCCTCTCGAGTTGCGTACTCCCTTAATGCCTCTAGCTGCTGAGCGAGGGAGTAGCCGCTTCTTGCTTGCTCGTCTGTTGAGACACGGGCGTAGAGGATGGTCCGCTTGAGGCCGTGGCCGTTGGTGCTGGGCATGGTCAGTCTCCTAGGAACTCAGTGGGGTCTACGTCCAAGGCTTTAGCTAGTTTTCGTATGGTGCGGAAGTGAGGCTCTCTGTTATCGGTCTCGATATTCGCAACCGTGCTAGGGCTTATTCCCGCCTTTTCTGCAAGCTCCTCCTGTGTGAGAAGTCGGCGAGTACGAAACTCTCGCAATTTATCCCCGATATAGACCACGGCGGGCATTGTAGCCTCCCTGCTCCTGTTAACGCTTAGCGCTAGTATTATAACAGTAATTTGATATTAATACAGTAGATAAGCGATACTAACTAAGCTAGAATAGGAGCGTACAAGGAAATGGCCCCGCGGGTGCTGGAACACCCCGGGACCGTGGCCCACAGAGAAAGGACGGTACTGTGGACGAGAGAATTCTAGCGCAACCAGCACAACACTCCCCTACCGACCAAGAGCAAGAGAGCAGCGAGGAGCGAAGAAGTTGCTTCTACTGCCTTTCGGGATGGGTGTTCCTCGGCTCCCTGGACCACGACGGCGAGGAGATCGTCGAGGCTATCCGCTGCAAGCGCTGCGTTGGCACGGGGCGGATGAGAGGGGTTAATTACCTCGTAGGGGATAGACCGGGCCGGAGGCTTCAACGCGTCGAAACACACCTGAGACGATCAAGCTATCCTGGGTGAGCACTCGAGCGTCCATCCTCACCTTCTCCTAGCGAGGTGATGAGGACCTTCCACGTCTTGCGCCTCAGCCCGCCTTAGAGAGCCTTCTTGCTTCCTGGAGGCAGTGTTCCCAGACTTCGGCGAGCACCTGTTCGTACTCTGCGATATGCTCCTTATCGGCTTCGAAGGCGAGTTCTTCTCTGCGCCGCTTGAGGTCCTCTACGCCAGCGAGCATGGGTTCGAAGCTCACCTTTAGAAGCTTCTCTGGCTCTATGTTCAGTGAGCTCTCCGAGAAGGTCGCGAAAGCGTCCCAAACTACCAACGCCTCCTGGGCCACTTCCCGCTCCAGCCTGTCCAGCAGGGCAGGTAATATATCGGCCTCCTGGAGGCGAGCATCTAGTGCCTCTAGCTCTCCATCCACCGCAGGATCGAAGTCATCCTCGATTGCCTCTTCGTCTTCTGGCGGTCCCCATCCTGGAGGATCTCCCTCCATCCCGGCACGCCTCCAGGCGTAGCGACTTCCGGCTTCGTGGCCGGAGAGGTAAGCGTCCTCCGCCTCAATACGGTAGGGGGTGCGCACATGGGGCAGCATTTCCCTTAAGGCGTCTATCGTTCGGAGGTTGCTCAGGTGTCGTGAGAGGTCCAGGCACACCGCGTCCGCGAGCTTCATGGCGGTCTGCCAGCGGTTGGAGAAGGCCCAGTCGTTCATGACGTAGCTGTGGCGCGGGCACCTCTCCAGGAGCCGCCGGGATTCTTGCTCGTCTCCGCGGGCGCGTGCCTCCACGTCCAGCCTGAAGCGCTCCTCAGGCGTAAAGCGATCATACTGACGGTCTAGACCCTTCCTCTTCATCCCGCTCTTGGCCTCCCCCTGAGGACGCTCTCCAACGCTTCCAGGCGTCCTTCGAGCTCCTCTATCTCCTTCCACTTGCGCTCCAACTCTATGGCCCTGAGGGCGGTGTTGAGGAGTTGGTTTGCGGCTATTGCCGTAGCCCGCTCCACTTCGCCGGAAAGCACA
>JALZHG010000204.1:5821-6398 GCA_030914045.1 Chloroflexota bacterium
CACGCATACCGCCCTTGCTGGCGTTGCGTCGGCGCTCCTCCGAGTGGTCCGGATGGTGATTGAAGCACCACTGAGAGCCCTGCATAGCCCTGGCCTTGCACCTGGCTCCATCCGGCTTGATAGCGGCGCAGAAGCCCACTAGCCCTTACCCTCCCCCCGGTAGTCTCCCGCGTCCATACTTATCCTCTCCCTACTCTTGAATACTTGCGCCTTAGCCAGTACACACGTACCTCAACCGCGCCGTTTAGAGATGGCATCGCTGCGAGGGGCTATAGTCCTTACACCGTTGCCGCTCCTACTTACCACGCGCCCAACCCTCTCTTCCTTGGCTTCCCATTCCCTCACGCTCTTCTCGTACCAGATCGGCCCCATAGCAAGCTGGCGGTTGGGACGAGGTATGCGGCGGAAGTTCCTTCGAGATAGGTAGGCAAGCACCGTGTCGCGCTTGAAGCCCAACCGCTTGCCCAGAGCCGTTGCGTCCAAGACCTCGTAGTCCTCGGGCACATCTATCCGGTTTAGATCGGCCTCCTTCACCATGACCAGCATCATACAGAAATTATAGATGAGTCTGGAGAAT
>JALZHG010000205.1 GCA_030914045.1 Chloroflexota bacterium
GCACCGTACTGTACAGTGCTGCCTTTGCCTCTGTCTGAATAACCACAATCCCAGCGTAACCTCTGCGCCCTCTGCGTCTCTGCGGTGCAATCGTTTATTGTCTTGGCGGGTTCTTGGCGTCCTTGACGTGATGCGGTTACGTCTTTCCAGCGAGTTAGGGCGCAAGGTAGGGATTGGGTAGTTTGTGGGCACGGTTCATTGCGCGCCATTCGAGATAGTGCTGGCCGACGTTACCTTGCTGCACCTGCCAGGTCGGCTCGAAGTCAGGAACGTAGGTGAGCACCCGGCGCTGGTACGCCTGGATAAGCACTGGCATGTCTTTGCCGCTCACGCGCATCTGAGTCCAATATGCCTCGGTAATCGGGTAGCCCAGCACGAAGGTCCAGTCGAGGCCGTAGGTAGCCTGCATGTTGGTCAGGTACTTATTGAACACGTCCGGGATGTTATGGCCGGTCTGTGGGACGAAGGCAGCGTACCGTGCCAGGTTGGCGTGTGCCTGGTCCTTGCTCAGTACTCCATTCACGTCAATCGCGTCGTCCACCCTCTGGCCTATCCGTGAAGGCGCCTGGTTCTCGCCTCGCAGGCTGGCGACCTTTGCTAACGTGCTGTAATCGGGAGTGAGTGGGTTGTCCTTGCGAGGATCGCCCGCTACCGTGATGGTGCAAGGGACGCTCGCCTGGACCGTCTCGTTGTCACCGACCTGTATCGTGCCGCCGATCATCTCCACCGCGAGCAGGCCATTGGTAACGTAGCCGGGCGAATTAGGGTCGGCCTCCGGGTGGTTGATTTCCATGCGGCTCTTGTCAAAGTACTGCACGACGCGCTCGCCGTTCTTGCCTTCCCTGTACTCCTCCCTGGCCGTAACGAGAGGCGCTGGCCCCCACAGCCACGACCTGGTGGCTTTCCGCTCGGCTACCTGCTGGTCGGCTTTTGCCCACACTGCGTTGAATACGGGCTGTGGCGGCATCAGCCACACGAGCTTCAGGTACTGAGGTACGCCGTGGCCCACCTGACTCTGGAAGAATACCAGCTTGTCCGTGCCGAACACGACGCCGCCTATATTCCAGGGGCCACCCAGCGCGGCCTCGATTACGACCTTGCCGGTGCTCTTCTGGCGGACCGTCAACTTGTTAGACCATTCCGATATGCTGGCTTCCCAGTCATGGGGCGGGTTAGCTGGGAGATTGCCTCCACTCCAGGCTCCACCCTGCTCCCTTGCCAGGTCGTAGTAGCACTGGCCGCACTCGTATGTGCCGGGGGTGAAAGACTCCTGGCCTTCCGCTCGCCTGGTCGCCTGGTTCCAGGTAATCAGGCTGCCGTTGACCTGTATACCCGACATGCTTCGCGGGTTGCCGCCTATGTGCTCTTTGGCCCCTTCGATTGTGATGAGCCTGTTGTCGATCAGATTTTGAGCGTATATGTGATGGGGATAGTAGCCGCAGTGCCCGCAGGAGACACTTTGCACTCCATACACCACCCAGTCGCCACTTATCCAGGTGCCCGCGGGGAAGAAGCCGTTGGTATAAACTGGTCCGAAGTCTACAATGGTGATAGGCGAGAAGGGCATGCTGCCCTTGATGCTCGGCGGCCTGGTGTAGTCAGGCCGTTCGTTAGGGCCGGCCGCATAAGTGGCTACGGGCGTGCCTATAACTTGCGCCAGCACCCGCGCTCCCGGCTGCGACATGGCACCCGCTTGTGGTACAAGCCCTACCAGGGCGACTACCGTTATGAGACTTGCCAGGCCCGCCAGTACTCCACCGAGCCTCGACCGCAACTGCATTCCCTCCATCACGCCCTCCTCAATACGCATTTTGAATGTTGTTACTGCTATGACGAACAGCATAGAAGCTGGTTGCGATGCCACAAAAATGAAGAGGTCCTCATATGAGGACCTCTTTCAGAGAGTATCGAGTCTCACGCTCTAAGCTTCGATCTTTACGTACCCTCGTCCCGCCTTGATTATCATGCCATCCTCCAGTTCGACGCGGTGCTCACGGTCAGTGATGCGCTCCTCTCCTATGCGAACGCCGCCCTGCTCGACCAGGCGCTGGGCCTGCTTGCGGTTGGGGGCCAGGCCGGTATTTATCAGCAGGTCCAGGATACCGATTTCGCCGTTCTCGTCGGCCTTGTCGCCAAGCGCCTTCTCGATGGGCACGATAGGTATTTGCGTGGGCACGTCGCGGTTTTGGAACTGCTGCTCGAAGGCGTGCTGGGCCTCGTTCGCGGCGGCCTCCCCGTGGTACATCTTCACGATCTCCCAGGCGAGGCGCTTCTTGGCGTTGATGGGGTTGAGGTTGCCCGACGCCATGGCGAACTCAATCTGCCGCACCTCCTCGATGGGCATCAGCGTGCACGACTCCATGTAGAGCGTGATTACCTCGTCGCCCGCCGACATGATCTTTCCGAACTGGTTGGTGGGGTCGTCTAGCATGAAGATCGTGTTGCCCCAGGAGGTGGACATCTTGCGGCCGTCCGTGCCTGGTATCATGTTGATCGTCATGACCGACTGGGGCACCTGGCCGTAGTCCTCCTGCAAGGCGCGGCCCGCCATGAGGTTGAATAGCTGGTCTGTGCCGCCCAACTCCACGTCGGCGTTGATAGCTACCGAGTCGAAGCCCTGCATCAGCGGGTACATGATCTCGTGCAGGCCGATAGGCTTGCCCGCGTCCCAGCGGTCCGAGAAGTTCTCGCGCTGGATCATCTGCGCCACTGTGAACTTGGCGGCGAGGCGTATCACATCGTTGAAGTTGAGCGGCTGCAACCACTGCGAGTTGTAGCGAAACTCCACCTTGTCGAGGTCCAGAATGTGCCCCACCTGCTGCGTGTAGGTCTCCATGTTCGACTCTATCTGCTCGCGGGAGAGCATCACGCGCTGGGCATCCTTGTCTGAAGCGTCACCCACTATGGCGGTGAAGTCACCGATGATGAGCACAATCTGGTGCCCCATCTCCTGGAACTGTCGCAGCTTGAGCAGCGGCACGCTACGTCCCAGGTGCAACATCGGCCCGGTGGGGTCTATGCCGAGCTTCACGCGCAGCTTGCGCCCCGACTTCAGCTTCTCGCGCAACTCGTCCCTGACGATCACGTCCACCACCGCCCGGCTCAACACTGCCTCGATTGCCGCATCGTCAGTGTTCACATCACCGCCCCAGCGGTCAGCCTCCTCATCGCGCAACTCCGAGCGTACCGTAGCCTCCGCCTCCAGGTCGGCATCCGCCTCCTGCCCGGCAGCAATAGCCTCGGCCTCAATCTCCCGCCGCGTCTCCCGCAAATCGCTCCTCATCTCCGTAGTCCGCGTCACCTGTGGCTCGTCCATGTGTTCCTCCATTTCGGATTTCGGAATGCGGATTTCGGATTTAGAGGGTATCCAACAAATCCGAAATCCAAAATCCCAATTCCCAAATCCAAATAAAAAAGCCCTTCGTCGTGCGACGGACGAGAGCTTTGCTTCGTGGTACCACCGTGCTTTGCGTGCGCCTCGCGGCGAGCGCCTTGCCGGTCAGGGGGCCTGTTCGTTCTTGCGATACAGGTCTGACCACGCGCTGTAACGGGCGCGTCCCTGATGCTCCGGAAGGTGTAATTCAACATGTGCCGCCTGGGGGTTCGCAGCATACACCCCTTCTCTGCGCGGCTTTGCACCTGCCTACTCGGTCTTCCTTCTACGCATGGTTGCTATTAGGTTTGTGGCATTTTATAGCATAGCGGTTCGTGGGGCGTCAAGGTACGTGCGGGGTAGAGTGTCTAATGCTAGGGTCCTATTGATAGGGGTGTCTATACGGTAGCTACAGCCCTGCGCTTTCGCATCGACTTGAGCGTCTGTATCTCCCCGACATGCCCCAGACACCCCTTCAGCAGCGACTTGACCCACCCATATGCAGTGCGCGACTTGCCCAGCCCAGGCACTTTCTCGTGTAGCGCGCCTTCAGCCATGCCGGTTATCCGGCTGTTTACAGCGGCAATCGTGCTGTCGAGGTAGGTCAGCAGGTCTGTCGCGCTCATTGGCGGTATGGCGGCTACCTCTTCCAGCGTGTAGCCCGTGACGTTGCCCAGCCCTGACGCGCCAATGCCCCTGGGGTCGTAGCCGATCCTCTCAGCCCAGCCCTGGGTGTGCCATAGCTCGTCCTCGGCGGCCCCGGTGTGGAGGATGCGCACCGCCAGCACGTCAAGCCAGCGGGCCAGGTGCCACACCGTCACGCCTATCGAGTTGGCCTGCGGGTCGGGTTGCCAGGCAAGCTCCTCGGCTGTCATGTCCCCAATCTCGGCTCGTATGTCGCTGCCGATGTCGCTCATCAGGTCAGTCAGCACTTCCTTGTCCGTCATTGTGTCCGCCCTCCTCCACAGTTGGTTTCGCTGAACCTAAGCCGATTATACCGCCGCCACAACAGGGTTGCCAGCAGGCAGTCGCGCTCGCGGTTGCGTTGGGCCGGAAAGCAGCACCCAAGAGTGCTCATGTCATCCTGCACGCAGTGAAGGATCCCAAGAACGTGGGCAGGGATGCTGTTGAACGTGATGCACTATGGTGCTGAAGGTTCAATGCAGGGACAAGGGTAGCATCTGAGATCCTTCACTGCGTTCAGGATGACAGGGGGAGGGTGGTCGCCGCTGTTGGTGCAGGGACCGTTGTAGCACTTCGTTGTGCCTCGACTCGTGCCACCCAGATTCGCTGATAAGGTATAATCGCGTATCAAAGCTAAATCACGACACCACACAGGAGCAATAGCATGGCTATACCAACCCGCGACGACGCTCACATGTTGATAGAACTGTTCAAGCTGCGTCTCGACCCCCACATGCAGGAATCGCAGACGTGGTTCGAGGGCCAGTTCCAGCCCGGCACCTGGCAGGAAATACAGACCCATTACCCAGTGGGCAGCAGAGAATGGCGCATGCTGAACACGGTGCTCGGCTACTGGGAGATGGTTGGCGCGCTCATAGACCAGAACTTGATCAGTGACGACCTGATATTCGACGCAATGGAGAGCCTGGACGTAGCCTGGGACAAGGTAAATAGCTGGCTCCCCGAAGCCCGCTCGCAGATGGGCCCCGACCTCTGGGAGAACATAGAGCTGCTGGTCAACCGCCAGAAACGCTGGCGCTACACGAGGCTACCGAAGTCGCAGAGGATTTAGCTGCGGGGACGATGGACGATGGACGATGGACGATGGATGATGGGAGACGGAAACGCAAAGACGCAAAGAACGCAAAGGACGCGCAAAGATTAGTATTGTTGGATACTAACCACTAACCACTAACCACTACTCCATCGTCCATCGTCTACCGGGGTACAAAGATGCGCACCATGCTCAGCGTTCGGTAGCCGAGGCGTTCGTAGAGGGGTACGCCTTCCCTGGAGGCGAGCAGCATGCTCGAAGTGTGACCTGCCTGGGCCGCTTCCCTGAGCGCGTGGTACATGAGGCGGGTGCCGATGCCTTCGCGCCGGTACTCACGTAGAGTGCCCACGTTCCAGATGCCGGGCACGGGGCCGCTCATCACCAGCGAGAGTGTGCCTACAGGCTCGCCGTCCAGCCTGCCCAGGTAGTGCCGCACCTCTCTCACCGCGAGGGCGTTGTTCCCGAGCACCATCTCGGCCTCCTCCGGGGCTATATGGAAGACCCTGCTGAGCACGGTGCGGAAAACCTCAAGGTCGTGCGTGTTGCTTACACACGTTATCTCCAAGCTGGAATTGCCTGGATACTCTTGCAAGACGAGCGGCGCGCCTTCGAGCCACATGCCGGGCATGCGGTCGTATTCGTAGTAGTCCATGCCGCGCAACACCCCGCCCGCGTGGGGTAGCAGGGCGTCCACGGTCATCAGAGAGTAGGGGCGGCCCTTGCTGGTGAAATATTCGACTATGCCGCGCAACGTGTCGGGGTCGAGCAGCCGCTCCTCCAGGATGGCAGCGCCGTTGAACACCGGGGCCGTGGACGAGCAGTACCAGCACTGCGCCCCCGCCACCACGTCGTTGCGCCCGTTGGCCGAGCGAGATAGCGCCTTGAAGCCCTCAGCCGCTGCGAGCGCCATAGCCATGAGAGTATCGTAATCGGGGGTTTGCTGCGAGGGGAGCATAAGGGAGGGGTTGCCCGCACATGGCTGGCGGCTGCTGAGGGAGTACAACGCGCGCTGAGTATGCGTCTATTGTACTATGCTTGTCTAGCAATTTTCTCGCCTGCACCAGCAAAGTGAAGTCCACACGTTAGGGGACTCTCATTCCAACCTCACTTTCCACCTCCCTATTGATATGCAGAATCCTGCCCCACCCTGTCATCCTGAGCGTAGCGAAGGATCAGTTCCCCGCTCCTGACTCTCCATGTTGCAGACCCATGCTTCCAATGCCGCTATCATCC
>JALZHG010000034.1 GCA_030914045.1 Chloroflexota bacterium
CTCAGGGCCGCCAGGGTCCAGATGGTGAGTCCCGCCTGCTCGCCGCTGCTCAGCGCATCGAAGAAGGCCTTCATAATGAGGCCGGTGATTAGTGGTATGCCGAAGAATACGGTCCAGATGACCGTATTCAGCATGTATAGCCCGAACCGGAAGCCTATTACGCTTCCCATTACTCGCCAGGTTTTCACGCCAGTACCTCCTCCAGGCCCGTCCTCAGCAGTTGGCTGAAGTGGGACCGGGGATTGTTAACCAGTTCGAGGCGGGGGCCGTGTTCCAGCACCCTGCCGTCCTCAAGCACCATAATTTCGTCCGCCCTCTGTACGGTGGCGAGACGGTGCGCGATGATAATGCCCGTGCGGTTTTGCAGCAGCTTGTCCACGGCGCGCTCTATCAGCCGCTCGGTGGCAGGGTCCAACCGGGACGAAGCTTCGTCCAGGACGACCACGCCGGGGTCGCGCAGGAAGATGCGGGCGAAAGCCAGCAACTGCGCCTCGCCCGCCGAAAGGCTGCCACCGCCGGGGCCGAGCACCGTGTCAAGTCCCTCCGGCAGCGCGTTGTACCACTCCGTCAGGCCAAGCTCGCGCACCACCTGCATTATCTTCTCGTCGGGTATGTCGGCGTCGAACATGGTGAGGTTCTCGCGCAACGTCGCGTTGAAAAGCTGCACGTCCTGCGTCACGAAACCCACCGCGTGGCGTAGCTCGTGCAGCCGCGCCTCACGTATGTCCGCCCCGCTCAGGGTGATGGTGCCTTGCGCCGGGTCGTACAGTCGAAGGAGCAGGCGGGCCAGCGTCGTCTTGCCGGAGCCGGTGCGCCCCAGCAGGCCAAGCACGGTGCCCGGCTTCAGGTCCATCGTCAGGCCGTGCATCACCATCTCTTCCTCGCCGTAGCCGAACTTCACATCCTCAAAGCTGACCGCGAGCGCGCCACTGGGGAACTCGGCCCCCTTGCCATCCACGATCTCGACGGGCATGGCAAGCAGCTCTTGCACACGTGTCAGCCCCGCACCCGCCTTTTGCAGGTCCTTCAACTGGTCGGTTATCTCTCCTAGCGGTTGGTCCAGCATGATCGTGTAGTGGAAGATCAGAAAGACGGTACCGAACGAGATGCTGCCCGACAGGAAGAGCCACGCGCCCACGCCCACCGCCGCTATGTGGCCCAGCGTGAACAGGCCCACGAAGGTGCTCCACATGGTGCCGTCCGCCCGCCAGGCCCGCCGCCCGCTCTTAAAGAGGGAGCGCATGGACCTGTAGAGACCCTGCATCACGTGGCCGCCCGCGCCGTTAGCCCGAATGTCGTTCAGGCCGGAAAGCCGCTCCTCGATGAAGCCGAACAGCCCCGCCGCCGCCTCGCGCTCGTCCCTGTGCGGGGCCACAGCGAAGCCGTTCATGCGCCACATGGCGAACAGCATCAGCGCCACGAAGAGGCCCAGGGCCACTCCGACGCGCCAGTCCTGGAAGAAAAGCACGACGATCACGCCGAGCATCAGCAGAATGTTGCCAAGCACCTTGATTACGAAAGTCGAGAAGAAGTTGGACATAGCGCTCACGTCGCCGTCGATTCGCTCGATCATCTCGCCCGGCGTGTGCGTCTTGTGAAACGGCATGTCGAGCCTGAGGCAGTGCAGCGCCAGGTCCACGCGCAGGCGGTTGGTGGCGTTCCACCCGACGCTCTCACCCACGTAGGTAGCCAGCACCGATAGCGCCTGGCTCGCAAGCGCGATGCTCACGAAGAGCACGCCCATACCCACCAGGCCCTCTAGTGGCGCCCGGTTGATAGCGGTGTCAATAAAGTCTCTCAGGATAAGCGGGTTCCAAAGCTGCAACCCGATGTTGGTAAATACGACAAGGGCCAGCAGGAGCACCGCGGGCCGCTGGGTCCGCAGGTACTTGCCGAGGAACCGGCCGTATTGTTTAAGTGGGATTTTCATAGTTGTTAGCTGTGTCCTTGTAACACGTAACACGTAACGCGTAACGCGTAACACGTACGCGGTAAGAGTTACGCGTTACGCGTTACGTTCAGTTCCCAAGGTACCTGTTCAGCACCTCGATTGACTTTTCAAGGAAGCGCGGCACCCAGGGCAGGAGGAACGGGTCCTCCCACGCCAGGATGTTGTTCACCAGGTCCATGCGCCGGGCTACCATAAAGGTGTTGATTAGCCCCTCATGTTGCACGGAGAGCGGGCGTACCTCGCGGTAGCCACGCAGGAAGGCCGCGTGCAGAGCCGGGTAGTCGTCGCGGGACTTCAGCTCCGACATTGTGATAGCGATGTCGTACAGGTAGTAGCCCCAGCCGCAACCGCTGAAGTCGATAGCGCCTACCTCGTCGCCGTGGAACAGGTAGCTGCGGTTGTGCAGGTCGGCGTGGATCAGGCCGAACACGTCTCGACCTACGCCCAGTCGCTGCATCGTCCTGCCTACGCGCTCGGCGGCTGCCTCGAAGAGCTTCAATTCGTTGCGGCTGAAGTAGCGGCCAGCACCCGGCATGTGCAGCACGGAGTTGGCCCCGAACAGCGTGTTGCGGTCCCAACGCGGGCGCTGGAAGCCGGAGGGCGGGGTGAAGCTCTCCGAGTGGTTGTGAAGCTCGGCCATGTAGCGGCCCGCCTTTACCAACCGCTCGGCGTCCAGTACGGAATCGAGCGACCTGCCTTCCACCCAGCGGAGCAGCACAACGCTCGCGCCGTCTGCATGAGGGGCGGTTGGGGTAAGGGCCGCCACCAACGAGCCGTCGCGGGTGGGCACCGGCTCCGGTACCGTTAGCTCTGTATCGCGCAGGAGGGCCGCCAACCACACCAACTCGGACCTGGTGGCCGCCACGTGCCCTGTGGAGACGCGGAGCACGAACCTGCGGCCGCCTACCTTACCCAGGTAGGGGTGGCGGTTGAAGCTCTCGGCCCCCGGAACGTCCACGCGGAAGACGGTGTTCTCCGCGTCACTGAGTAGCGTCAGCTCAGCCCCGGCCAGGCAGTACTGTTCGAGGGCCGCGGTCGCAAGCTCCCTGTGCTGCGCTAACTTCCGGTTACGATTAGCCGTGCCGTGTTCTGCTACGTGGTTCAACTCTCTTACCTCGTATGTGTGCCCGTGAGTAGTACACGGGGGTTAAGAAACGAAAAGCCGTGGGTCTCTCTTGACTCACGGCTTTGGCAGTTACGAGAAGCGTCATGTGTAGCTGCGCAGGGAACAAAAAAGCCGTGAGCCATTCGTTGGGAGGCCCACGACCAGTCGGTTCGTTTTCGTTGCAAACCTATCTGGAAATGGGCAGACTCCTCCCGCCGACGTACATGCCAAGCGGTGCCGTGTTGTTGTAGGTGATCTTAGCTGCCATTGTCGTAGAGACTTCTCCTGTAGATAGGATTTCCAAGTTGGGGCCAGTATAGCAGCCACTACTTGCCTTGTCAATACTTCTTAAGACCTAGTTCTGCGGAAGGGACGATGGACGATGGACGATGGACGATAGGAGACGGAACCGCCAAGACGCCAAGTACGCCAAGAGCGCGCCAAGGTTAAGGATGCTGGTTGGCTACTATCCGTCAACTCACAACTCAAAACTCAAAACTCACAACTTCTCCATCCTCCATCGTCCATCGTCCCCCCAGTGGCACACTTCTTGCCCTTCGTGCTCCCGGTGGACACGCACAAACCAGGGTCCCGCGTACACTTTTGACGACCTTTTCATCTTCGATTCAGGTGGTTTTAGCATGGATATCTCCCTTGACCTCATGCAGGAACAGTCTGCCAGGGTTTCCCCTACTCTGATCGCTGTCAATCACGTTCTAGCCCTCTCCTCACAGGAATTACAGAACCTTATCAAGCAAGAAGCGGAGGAAAATCCAGCCTTCGACATAGTGGAGCACCACACCTGCACCATATGCGGTGAGGTGCTCAAGAACGGGGTCTGCCTCAACTGCATCCGCAATACTTCCGCTACTTCCACCCCGGAAGCCAGCAACCCCGACGACTTCGGTTACGGCTCCACGACCTACCGGGACGAAGAAATAGACAGCCCCTCCTATTCGCCTATGGGCGACGACGATGACTTTGACCCGGTGTCGCTGGTGGCAGCCGAGCCGACGATGCACGAGCGCCTCTTGCTAGACCTGCGTTCCGCGCTAGACCCCTACGAGTTCGACGTTGCCGAGTACATCCTGGGCAACCTGGACAACAAAGGCTTCCTCGCGGTCTCCACTGATATGATAGCGGAGGAACTCGGCGCGCCGCTGGAGCAGGTGGAGCGCGTGCTGAGTGTTGTCCAGCGGCTAGGCCCACCCGGTATATGCGCCCGCGACCCACGCGAATGCCTGCTGCTCCAATTGGAACAGATGGAGCAGGACGGCGGGGAGATTCCACCGCACGTCCGTGACATCCTGGAGAGTTACTTTATCGAGCTTGGCGAGCACAAGTATGGGCAGATTGCCCAGAAGCTCGGCATCAGCCTGGACGAGGTGGAGGCAGCCCGCGAGTACATCCGCAACAACCTTACCCCCTACCCGGTAACATGGTCCGATGACGACGTGCAGACCTGGGGCAAGGTGTCGAGGGCGCAATACGTGTCGCCCGACGTGATGATCCGGGAGGTGGACGGCAGGCTGGAGGTGGAGGTGTCGGAGTCGCGCCGCTTCTTCATGCGCCTCAACCCCCTCTACAGCCAGATGGCCTCCGACCTGCGCACCAAGTCGAGCGCGATTTCTGACGAGGACAAGCGCCACATCCAGCAGTACGTATCGCGCACCAAGCTCTTCATCTCCAACATCAAGCAGCGCCGCGAGACCCTGACCAAGATCGCCAACGCCCTGGTTGAGTACCAGGAGGACTTCCTGCGATACGGCGTGCGGCATTTGCGCCCTCTCACCCGCGCCCAGATAGCCGAGGTCACGAGTCTGCACGAGTCGACGGTCAGCCGGGCCACGGCGGGCAAATACATCATGCTTCCCAACCGCCAGGTGGTGCCCTTCTCCGACTTCTTCACCGCCTCCCTCAGCGTGAAGGACGTAATCAAGGAGATCATCGAGCAGGAAGGCAAGCCGATGGCCGACCGCGAGATCGTAGCCCGCCTCAAAGACCGTGGCATCCGTATCGCCCGCCGCACCGTCGCCAAGTACCGCAGCCAATTGCACATTCTGCCCTCAACCTTGCGGTAGAGAGGCGACGATGGACGATAGACGACGGACGATAGACACACCGCTATCGTCCGTCGTCTATCGTCCATCGTCCCAGATGGAGTTTCCCATGCACGGAGATGAGGCCCGGCGCGACCGCTTGCTGGCCCGCTACTACGACCTGGAATACCGCGACTACCGCGACGACCTCGATTTCTACGTGCAACTGGCGGAGTGGACCGGCCCGGCTCATGATGAGGCGGTGCTGGAGCTTGGGTGCGGCACGGGCAGGGTAGCGGTCGCGCTGGCTGAGGCGGGCTTCAACGTCACGGCGGTGGACGTGTCGCTTGGCATGCTTGAGGTGTGCGAGCGCAACGCCGAGAAGTGCGGCGTCCGAGAGCGTGTTACGCCGGTGCGCCTCGACATGCGCGAGTTGTACGGCCTCCCCAGCGAGCGTTACGGCATGGCCCTGTGCGCCCTCAACACTTTCAGCTATCTCCCCTCGACTACGGACCAGATGCGTGTCTTGCAGGGCGTGCGGACCTGGCTCGGTCGTGACGGTCTGCTGGTGCTGGACCTGACGCCGCCCTGGCCTGAGTACCTGGTGCCCCGCGACGGCGAAGTCATTCACCAGGGCAGCTTCCGGGATGGTGCTACGGGTTCGGTGCTGCACAAATTCGTGTCCGGCACTCTCGACTACCCGGCCCAAACTCACCACGTCACCATGCTCTACGACCTTGAGCTTGCGGATGGCTCTCTCACCCGGCTCTCGGAGACTGCCGCGTTCAGGTGGACCGGGCGCTTCGAGATGGAGCTACTGTTGCGGCAGGCGGGCTTCTCACTGGATCACCTGTACGGCGACTACGAGCTAGGCGACCTTGGCGAGGGCAGCCCCAGGATGCTTTTCGTCGCGCGCCCCTCGGGAGAGTAGGGCCGCCCATCCTAACGCCCCATAGCTACAACTTGGATGCAAGGTGGGATACAAGGACCAAACCCCCGCCTTGTCATTCTGAGCATAGCGAAAAATCAGGTGGGTAGGGATGCTGTTGAACTTCTGGACAAGTCCCGCCTTTGTCATTCTGAACGCAGTGAAGAATCTCGTCCTCTACCCGAATGTTGCCCTTTTCTTGTTAGAAGATGCTCGCACAGGGAAAGGTGGTACTTGGGTGGTGAGGACGAGATTTCTCACTGCGTTCGAAATGACAAAGGCGGAAGGTGGTCCTTCTATCCCACCTTGCATCCCCCGAACAAATTGCCATCAACTGGCACTTCGCCGCCAAAGATGCTAGTATCAAACTCAAGGCCGCATACCTGGCATCGCTACCTTGCCATATTTAGCATGCTATGAGAATTGAAGTGCTTACAGCTATGAGTTACGATATCAGGTACGCCAATCCCGCAGATGCTGCCTTATTGCATAACATCATCCAGGCTGCCTTTGCCGAGTACGACGGCGTGCTGGCCGTGCCACCCGGCGCTCTAGGCGAGACGCTGCAAGAGGTGGTGCAGGCTATCGCCAGGGGCACGGCGTTGCTGGCCTATGATAGAGAGCAGGTGGTGGGCACGGTCCGCTATGAGGTGCGACCCGGCTACCTGTACGTCGGACGCTTGGCGGTGCTGCCCTCGCACCGTGGACGCGGGGTAGGTGCCGCCCTTATGTCTTACGTCGAAAGGCTGGCACCCGAGCTTGGCCGCACAACGATACACCTGGGCACGCGCCTCTCGATGCCCGGCAACCTCTCTTTCTACGAGCGGTTGGGCTACCGCGTCGTCAGTAGCGAGCCGCACCCCAGGGGCAACGACACTAATGTCTGGTTTGAGAAAGAGCTAAAGCTTGATAACTCGTAGAGCACTCTATTTGCTCCTATTCGCCGCGCCCATCCTCGCGCTGGCTACCATTATCCCCACGGCGGTGTGGGCTGCCGTGCTCTACCTGTTTGGGGTGGTGGCGCTGCTGGCCCTCGACTTCTTCCTGTCGCCCCGGCCCGCCCACTTCAGGCTGGAGCGGCGCAACGAGTCGAAGCTGTCCCTTGGGGCCGACAACCTCATCACCATCATAGTGAGGCGGCTCGGCACTTCCGACGCTGGCGTGCGAAGTCGTGCCGTCAACTTTGTGGTGAGGGACCAGCCACCCAGCGAGTACATTATCAGCCGGATGTTCATGCCGGGCAGCATAGGCGCGGGAGAAACGGTGGAGTTGGAGTACACCGCCATGCCCTTGCGCCGTGGCGACTACACGTTCGGCGGCTGCTACCTGCGCTACAGCGGCGTGCTTGGCCTCGTTATGCGGCAACACCGCTATCCCATAGACGCCCCGGTGAAGGTCTACCCCAACCTGCTGGAGGTGCGCAAGTACGAGCTACTGGCGCGCAAGGACCAGCTATTCGAGATCGGGCTGAAGAACGCCCGCCGCCTGGGGCAGGGCACCGAGTTCGAGCGCCTGCGCGACTACGAGCGGGACGACGATTACCGCCGCATCAACTGGCCCGCCACCGCCCGCCTGAACAAGCCGATCACCACCGACTACCAGCCGGAGCGCAGCCAGAGCGTGATCGTCATGCTCGACGCGGGCCGCCTCATGACCGCCCCTCTAGGCTCGCTCTCCAAGCTGGACTACGCGATCAACACCACCCTGCTGCTGGCCTACGTTGCCATCGTGCGCGGCGACCGGGTGGGCCTGCTCACCTTCGCGGATACCGTGACGGGCTACTGGGAGCCGGACAAAGGGCGGCGGCAGTTCCTCACGCTGCTGGAGGCGCTCTACAAGGTGCAGGCGCAGCAGGTCGAACCCGACTACATGCGAGCCAGCGCCTTCCTCTCGACCCGCCGTAGCAAGCGCAGCCTCATCGTGCTCTTCACCGACATCCTCGACGCCCAGCAGGCAGGTTCAATGGTGCGCGGCTTCGGACGCCTGGCCCCTCGCCACCTGCCCCTCGCCGTCACCATGTCCGACACCGAAGTGCTAACTATGGCCCGCCGCATCCCCGACGACACCCAGCAGATGTACGAGAAGATAGTCGCCCAGAACCTCCTGGACGACCGGGGCACCGCCCTCGAAGCCCTCCAACGCCTCGGCGCCCTCACCCTCGATGTGCCCGCCGACAAGCTAACCATCTCCGTGGTGAACAAGTACTTGGAGCTGAAGGCGCGGGGAAGACTCTGAGGATTTGGGATTAGGGAATGCGGATTTCGGATTTAGTTGAAGCGAAGCAAATCCTAAATCCGAAATCCTAATTCCGAAATTCCCTCCCATATGCTATACTTAGCCCCACATAGCCAGGGCCGATGCCCTATTATTTGCTTTGCTCTCTACTCGGCTGCTGAACGGGCGTCTGCGTGCGTAGATGTGCCACTCGACCTCTATTTGGGCACTTTTGGAGGTTGCCGCCGGTAGAGCGCCAGATACAAGGAGGAAATAATGCGCAGGTTCCGATTACTGGTATTACTCCTGGTGGCAGTGTTCGTCATGTCGGCGTGCGATGTGAACGTAGCCACGCCCACAGCCACGACCGCACCCCCCGCCGCTGCCCCCACGAACACCGAGGCAATGGCGGCCCCCACCGACACGACGGCCGCACCTGAGCCTACGGAGACCGAGGCGGAGGCAGAGCCTACCAATACAGAGGCAATGGTGGCCCCGACCAACACTACGGCTGCAGCCCCGACCAATACCACCGGCGCGGGCGGTGCCGTCACCAACGACCTCGCCGCCATCAAGGCGCGCGGCAAGCTGATCGCGGGCGTCAAGTACGACGTGCGCATCTTCGGCTATCTCAACCCTGAGACCAACCAGGTAGAGGGATTCGACGTTGACCTCGCCAGGGCGGTAGCCACCCGCATCTTCGGCAACCCCGACGCTATCCAGTTCGAGGAAGCCATCTCCCGCAACCGCATCCCTTACCTGGACGAGGGCCGCGTGGACGTGGTCTTCTCCACCATGACTGCTAACGCTACCCGCGCCGAGCAAATTGACTTCTCCGACACCTACTATGTGGCCGGACAGTCGCTGCTCGTGCCCGTGAACAGCGACATCACAGGCGTGCAGGACCTTGCGGGCAAGCGCGTCGGCACGGCCAAAGGCTCCACCTCCGAGGTGAACATCCGCGCCTTCGCACCTGAAGCTCAGATCGAACTGTTCGACGCCTACGCGCAGGCCGTCGCCGCTATGGACGCCGGTCGCCTCGACGCGGTGACCACCGACGACATCATCCTGTACGGCTTCGAGCGCAACAGCCCCGACAAGTTCAAGGTCGTGGGCGGGCAGTTCACCCAGGAGCCTTACGCCGCAGGCGTGAAGAAGGGCAACACCGAACTGCTGGCCGAAGTGAACGGAGCCATCCGTGACTTGAAGGAGACCGGCGAGTGGGGCGTGATCTACAAGCGGTGGATCGGCACCGACCCCGGAGCCGTACCCCCGCAGAACTGGCAGGACGTGTACGCGGAGGCCCCTACGGTGCCCACGCTCGTACCTGAGCAGGCCACCACCGCCACCGCAGGCGCACAGAGCGCAGCCGCGACCGCAGCCGCAGCCGCCTCCCCAACGCCCGCTACCGCACCCGCTGCCGGGACACCGACACCGTAATTAGCGGACGATGGACGATGGACGATAGACGATGTTAACGTCTGCTATCGTCCAACGTCCATCGTCCATCGTCCACCCATGCTAGGACTCACCGCTGAGAACTGGGAGCTATTGTTCCAGGGGTTATTGATGACCCTCTGGCTTACGTTTGCGTCCGGGTTGTTGAGCGTGGCACTCGGTATCGTCGTGGGCATCATGCGCTCGGCTCCCATCAGCTTGTTGCGCTCTATCGCGGCGGGCTACACGGAACTGTTCCGCAACATCCCGTTGCTCACGGTGCTCTTCTTCGCCTACATCTACTTCGGCGGACGGGCGGGTATCACCCTGGACGCGATTACCACGGCGATCATCGCGCTGGGCGTGTATACCTCGGCCTATGTAGGTGAGGTGATTCGCGCGGGCCTGCTCACGGTGAGCAAGGGCAACATAGAGGCCGCTCGTTCGCAGGGCATGAGCTTCATGCAGTCGATGCGCTACGTGCAACTGCCCCAGGCCCTGCGAGCGGCCATCCCCCCGCTCGGCACGCTGATAATCGCCCTGCTCAAGAACACCTCGCTGGCCTCCACTATCACGGTGGCCGACTTGCTCTTTCGGGCCGACCTGGTGACCGATCGCACCTTCAACCCCGACGTGCTGCTCATCGCGGGCGCGATGTACGTAGCTTTGACCCTGCCCCTCGGCGCGCTGGTGAGCGTTATCGAGCGCCGCTGGGCCATCCTTCGCTAAGGGAGCATAAAGGCACACTATGGCAGTGCAGGCACAGGAAGTAAGAGCGGCAAGGCCCGGCTTCGACTGGCGGCCTATCTTGCGCGTGCTGCTCCAGGTCGTTGGGGTGGGCCTCTTCCTGGTGCTCATACCCATCGCCTTCGGTATGGAGTGGCGCAACTTCGAGCGCATCTTGGGCAACGCCTTCACGCTACGCTTCCTGTCCCAGTGCCTCCTCGCTACCGTTGTGGTGTCGCTCATCTCCATCCTGCTGAGCCTGCCGCTCGCTACCGGGCTGGCGTTGGGGCGGCTCTCGCGCATCAGGTGGATCAAGCTGCCTTGCGTGGCTTTCATCGAAGTAATTCGCGCCTTGCCCCTGCTGCTGCTCATCTTCTACATCAACCTGCGCTTCCCCGGCCTCAACTTCTTCGGGGGGCTGTTGGGCCAACCTACGGCGGATTACTTTGGCCGGTTGATGCAGATCGTGTTCGGAGAAAAAGGTATCGCGGTCATCATCGCGCTCACCCTGTATACCGCCGCCGTGAACGCCGAGCTACTACGCTCCGGCATCCTGTCCCTGGACCGTGGGCAAAACGAGGCCGCACGCTCCCTAGGCCTGAGCTACTGGCAAACGATGCGCAAGGTCATTCTGCCCCAGGCCTACCGCCGCACGCTGGCCCCGCTCATCGCCCAGTTCACCATCCTGGTGAAGGATACCTCCCTTGGCTCCATCATCGGCTTCATCGAGCTACAGCGCGCCGCCCGAATCATCTACGAGCGCGACTTCAACCCGCTCGAAGCCCTCTACGTGGTCGCCATCCTCTACTTCGTCGTTAACTACCTGCTCGGCCTCACCAGCAAATTTATCGAACGCCGCAGGCCAAGCGTGCAACTCAAGCCTATTGAGACGGGGTAGCTGAAACGTGAAACGTGATGCGGCTAGGGTCACTTGGTGAGTGAATCCGCGCCACTGGTATAACAGGACCATACGCCCCCTTGTCATCCTGAGCATAGCGAAGGATCTCAAGAAGATGAGTAAGGATGCTGCTGAATGATGAATAATAGGAGTGGTGTTGCTAGCGTCCGACTATTGAGCAAGGACAACATCTTAGATCCTTCGCTACGCTCAGGATGACAGGGGGCGTATGGGTGCCGGGCAAGAGATAGAGTCGCACTAGCGGACCAGGCATCACTAACCGCATCACGTTTCACGTTTCACGTTTCAGAACCAGGAGAAAGCCTTGATACAAGCAGAACCAGTGGAGCACATATCTCACCACCTGGGCGAGCCTATCATCGTCATGGAGAACGTCGTCAAGCGGTTCGGCAAGCTGGAGGCGTTGAGCGGAGTGAGCCTGGAGGTGCGCAAAGGCGAGGTGCTGATGATCATCGGCCCCAGCGGCTCCGGCAAGTCCACCCTGTTGCGCTGCATCAACCACCTTGAGGTGCCGGACGCCGGACGTGTGGTGGTAGACGGTATGGAACTGAGCCGTGGTCGCGTCAACATCAACAAGGTGCGCGAAGAAGTGGGCATGGTCTTCCAGCGGTTTGAGCTATTCCCCCATCTCACCGTGCTGGAGAACGTCACGCTGGCCCAACGGGTCGTGCGCAAGCGGAGCACCGACGAAGCCAATCGCATCGCCATGCAGTTGCTGGAGAAAGTGGGCATCCCCGAAAAGGCCCACAACCAACCGGCCCAGCTATCGGGCGGCCAGCAGCAGCGTGTGGCAATCGCCCGCGCCCTCGCCATGCAACCCAAGATCATGCTGTTCGATGAGCCGACTTCCGCCCTCGACCCGGAGATGATCAAGGAAGTGCTCGACGTGATGCTGGACCTCGCCAGGGAAGGCATGACGATGGTGGTGGTATCGCACGAAATGGGTTTCGCCCGCGCCGCCTCCAACCGGGTCGTCTTCATGGACCAGGGCAGCATAGTGGAGATGGGCGAGCCGGAAGTGCTCTTCACCAACCCCGAGCACGAGCGCACCAAGCTGTTCTTGAGCAAGATACTGCACTAGAACTGAATAACATCCCACGGCCCCTACGGAGATGGGGAGCAACCAGGTGCAAAGGTGTTACAGTTAGTTGCGCAGCCCCTTGCGTCTCCTGCTCAGCAGCAGCCACGTTAATAGTACGAATATTACCGGGACCGACGTCAGCGTCAAAGCTACGCCTACCTGGAACGACAGCGGCTGGTACTCGAAGCGTACGGTGTGACCTTTGTTTGCTGAGGCTTGACAGGCTCGGCCTCTGGTTCCTCGGCGTGCTGGGACGTAAGGTACATGGGGGCCGCGTGCGGACGTGTCTGTGGCCCTGAGGTGTGCTGCTTTGCAAGAGGCGACTCCATCCTAATGCTCTCCCTTTGCGGCGTTCCCCTTTGAGAGCGTATCGCACAATCTCAGTGCTAAAGGTCTTGCCAAATTCCTCGATCTTCTGTAGTAGGAAGTCCTGCAATAAGGAAACCAGCCGGTATTGAATGTGCGAAACTATCTGTAAACTCTTCTTCAAGAAAAGCAGGAAGAGAACTGCCATTCTCTGTCTGAAGCAGTAACTGCTTGCTCTCATATTTATAGTCAATCCGTTCAGAAAGCGTAGGTAAAGGTGGAGCCAATTTTACGAGTCGATAAGTTCCGTCCCCCATACCGAAATAATATACTTGGACGTAATTTGCTCCCAACAATTCCTTGTACTGCAAAAGAATGTACATGAAATGTGGTACTGTAGGCATCAGCAACTCAACGGTAATCCTTTTCCTCAAAGGGAATAGATAATAAATAATATGATCTCTGACATGGTAGAAGCCTTCGTCATTAGCATTGAGTGGCTCTTTTCTATATTTGGGTGGGGCGTAGCTCAGCATGAAGGTGGGAATGTCCATATCGTCTTCATGATATGCACCGAGCGCGTATATATCAATATCAAACGCTGGAACGTTTCCCACGTTTGATATTATCAGCGATGTCTTTCCGTTTCTTGTATCATTAGTCAGTTCACAAAATAACTGCGGTAGCGTTAAGAGGCGTAGTTGCTTCTCTGTTACGCTACGATTCAGGTCATTTGCACGACGGCTTTCTTTGACTAAAGCATACGTTACAATAACATAGACGCCAGTTAAGACAGCCAGCAAAGTATTGACAATGAGCGTTAACCATTCTGGACCCATTAGCTACTTCCTCTGTGCTTTATATGCGATGTGTATTTTGTGAGCAAATTGGAACGCAGTGCTTAAGTCCTACGGATGCTACGATGTCCCACTAACAGCCAGTAAGCGTAAAGCAGCACGCCCGTTACGATTCCGGTGGCATACTTGAACCCGTCCGGCAACTCCGCTGGCGAGATGAAGCCCTCTATCGTGCCTGCTACCACCAGCAAAGACGCGCCGCCCAACAGCAACTGCACCGAGCGCAACCCCGCCTGACGCAAAGCCTCCACCCTGGTGAGCATGCCGGGGCGCAGGATAGCGTCGGCCAGCATAAACCCGGCCCCACCCGCCAGGCAGATGACGCTAAGCTCTATTGGGCCGTGCCCCGACACGAACGACAGTAGCTGCCCTCCCACCCCGAACTTGGTGACGATGCCGAATATCGCGCCCAGGTGAATGCCGTTGAACACCAGCACGTAAATAGTGCCCAGGCCCAGCACCATGCCTCCCCCGAACGCCAGTATAGCCACCTGGATGTTGTTGGTCATGATCTCGGCGGCGGCGTAGGAGCGCATGGGGCCTTCGATTTCGGTCCACAACTGGCCGCTCTCCGCGTAGGAGGTGACCGCCTCGTAGGTACTTGGGTCGAGCAACACCCTGGCAGCCGGAGGATAAGTTAGCACGGCCACGAACGAGAGGATGCCCGGTCCGAAGAAGAGCAGCGCCGCCAGCAGGTAGTACCCTGCCGTGGCCCGGAACAGCCGGGGAAAGCCCGACACGTACCAGCGCACGATCTCTTTCCAGCTCCAGCCCGACACGCCGTACACCGTGGAATAGGACGACGCCACAAGCCGGTTGAGGTAGGCTACCACCCGGTCGCCGGGGAAGTCGCGGCGGGCGCGCGCTAGGTCGGACGCCGCCAGCCTGTAAAGGTGGGTCATCTCGTCCAGTTCGTCGGCGGTCAAAGACTGTATCTGCCCGGTCTGCGCCCTGGCCGCCAGGCTCTCCAGCCTCGCCCAGTTCCCCTGCCGCTCCGCCACAAATCGCTCTAGCGCACTCATGGTAACTATTGTAACATGGGGTGCTGAAACGTGAAACAGTTCTGAAGCGTGAAACGTGAAACGTGATGCGGCCTGGGGTATTGGGTACGTGAATGCTACCCAACTTCTCATGTCGGACTCTACTGCCCTCTGTCATCCTGAGCGCAACGAAGGATCAGGTGGGTAGGCGAGAGTACTCAACATTAGGGCGATGCAGTAGGAGAGAGGAACATTGTTGCCACAATAGGAAGAATCAAGAACGGGCTACTGATCCTTCGCTACGCTCAGCATGACAAAGGAGCATGGTCCTGCAAGAGAGCTGGCCCAACTTAAGGTACACTGTACAGCAAGCCACATCACGTTTCACGTTTCACGTTTCAGAACCGCGTTTCAGCAACGGAGTGTAGATGGACGAACAGCTAACAATTTCCACCCCCGAACAGGTAGCCTTTGAGTACGAGATGGCGGGCATTGGCTCGCGCTTCGTGGCGGCGCTGCTGGACCACCTGATACTGGGGGTGACGGTGCTCCTTATCGCCTGCGCGGCTTCGATGGTCGGTCTTGTGGGCGTCTTCTCCAACGCAGCGGGCGATGATGCGGCGGGTGGGGTGTTCCTCGTGCTGGCGATACTCACCCTGGTGATATTTCTGATCATATGGGGCTATTTCGTCGTGTTTGAGACGGTGTGGAACGGGCAGACGCCGGGCAAGCGTGCGGGCAGGCTGCGCGTCATCCGCTACAACGGCCAGCCCATAGGCGCGGGCGAGGCTATGGTGCGCAACCTCGTGCGGCTCGTGGACTTCATGCCCGGCTTCTACGGGGTCGGCCTGCTGTCGATGTTCATCGACAAGAACGCCCGCCGTCTGGGCGACTTCGCGGCGGGCACCATAGTCATCCGCGAGGGCGAGCAGACCCGCCTCCATCATGTGCGCGTAACCCAACCGGCCCAGACCCAGTCGTCATACTCGCCCTATGCCACGGGTAGCCCCACTCAAAGCCTACAACCCGAAGCTTCCAGGCGGCCGGACCCCTTGACGGGCATCTCGATCCGCGAGGTAACGTACGAAGACTACGCTCTGATGCGTGAGCTGGTCGCGCGTGCCGGGCGGGGAGAGCTACCCGGCGACCGCGCCCATGAGCTTGCCACCCGCATGGCCTACGGAGTGGCTGACCGCATGGGGCAGAACTTCGCCGAGTGGCAGGCAAGGGGCTGGGAGCCGCTCGTCTTCTTGCAGAGCGTGCTCGATGCCAACGACATCAGGGGAGAGTAGCGGCCAGAAGCGGTGTTCGCGGGCAAGGGAGATAGAGCGCATGTCTATCACAGACTTCTACAGCACTGCCTCACAAGTAAGCTTTACACTGCTCGGCTTCTGGTGGGCGGTCGTGCAGTTCAGGTACGCCGATTGGGCGGGCAACCCCTGGCTGCGTAGGCTGGCGCACGTGGTGTCGCTGTTGTTCCTCTTGCCTGGCGTAATGTCGCTGCTGTCGATGCTCACGGGGGAGGAGCCGTTGCTGTGGCGGCTCACCTTCGGCGTGGCGGGGGTACTGGGTCTCGTTGCTACCCTGCTGATCGTCCTCGGCACACCCGCCGAAGATGCGGGACGCTGGTTGCGGCCCGGCGCTCTGTTTGTGGCGGCACCCCTCTACGCCCTGATAACCCTCTTCGCCCTCGCTCCTGGAATCGCCCGCGACCTGCTGGGGTTGCAACCCCTGCAAGTGGAGGGCATATTGCTGTCGCTCCTCGTCTTCCTGGGCGTCAACCTGGCCTGGTCCCTTTTCTGGGAAGGCAAGCGCCAGGACTGAGCATCTTGACGCTCACGGCGCTCGTTGGGTATCCTTATGCGGGGGTGCGTAGGTCCCGGTGGGCTTCACAGTCTTCAAAACTGCTGTGCGTTACGCTGAGTGGCGCAGGTGGGTTCGACTCCCATGCACCCTCGCCCCGCAGGTACAAGCCAGACCATGCCTGATAGCGAACCGGAGATGGCGCATTCGTCCGCCCACCTCTCCAGCCATGAGCAGCACCCGTCCCTCGGTTCGTTGGGGGAGGTAGCTGCTCTTTTCTTGAAGCTGGGGAGCATCGCGTTCGGCGGCCCGGCGGCCCATATCGCTATGATGCGCGACGAGGTGGTGACGCGCCGCAAATGGGTCAGCGACCAGCAATTCCTCGACCTCCTGGGCGCTACAAACCTCATCCCCGGCCCCAACTCCACCGAGATGGCTATACATCTCGGCTATGTTCGCGCGGGCTGGCGCGGCCTGATAGTGGCGGGCGCGCTCTTCATCCTGCCCGCCATGTTGATAGTCACCTGCCTGGCGTGGATGTACGTGCGGTACGGCACCACCCCGCAGGCCAGTTGGCTGCTCTACGGTATCAAGCCCGTTATAATCGCGGTTGTGGCGCAGGCATTGTGGGGCTTGCTAACCACAGCGGTGAAGGGTACTATTCACGCCATACTGGGCGGGAGCGTGCTGGCGCTGTACTTGCTGGGCTTCAACGAGCTACTTCTACTGTTCGGTGGGGGCGTGCTGGTTATGCTCCTGGAGCATGGGTCGTGGGCGTGGCGGTCGCGCAATCGGGCTGCTTCCTTCGTGCCTTTGTTTGGCATATGGCCGCTGCTGGCCCAGGCTGGTCCGGGCCTCGCATCGTTCAATCTCTGGACCCTGTTCCTTACCTTCCTCAAGATAGGCTCGGTCCTCTATGGCAGCGGCTATGTGCTGCTCGCCTTCCTGCGCAACGACTTCGTGGAGCGCCTTGGGTGGCTCACCAACCAGCAACTGCTCGACGCCGTGGCCGTAGGTCAGCTAACCCCCGGCCCTTTCTTCACCACCGCCACCTTCATAGGCTACTTGCTGGGCGGCATACCGGGCGCGCTGGTCGCCACGCTGGGCATCTTTCTGCCGTCGTTCGTGTTCGTGGCGATAAGTGGCCCCTTCGTGCGCAGGTTGCGCCGCTATCCCTGGACCGCCTCTCTGCTCGACGGCGTGAATGTCGCTGCGCTAGGGCTTATGGCGGCCGTGACCTGGGAGCTAGGCAGGTCCGCGTTGGTAGACGCACTATCAGTGGCAATCGCCTTAATTGCGTGGATTGCGCTGGTGCGGTTCAAGGTCAATTCCGCCTGGCTTGTGCTGGCAGGTTGCACCATCGGACTCGTCGTCTGGGCCCTGAACCCCTAGAAGGCCACGCCATATCCCTTTGTACTCTCCAAACCCTTACCTACTTGGCGCGTCCTCTGCGTCTTGGCGTCTTGGCGTCTTGGCGTTTAGACACCCTGCCGGAACTAACCCCGCGCCAGCACGCCCGCCCTTGTCGCCAGGTCGAGGAAGTTGGCGAGGCCCTTCTGCTCCTGCGGACCCATGCTGTATCGCTGCCGGGCAAGTAGCTGCTTCACGGCGTCTTGCTTCATGCCGAGACGCGCAACTGCTTCGCCCAGGATGGTGGCTTGTTGCTCCTGCGCGCTGCGTTGCGAACGCCTGAGGGCCTCCTGCAAGGCTTGCCCGGCACCCGGCTTGCGCTGCTCTAGGTCGCGCAATGTCGCCAGCATCTCCCACACCATCGGCAGGCCCGACTGCACGTACCAGGCGACCCCCATGTCTTCCGCCACCCACTCGGCTGTGGGCCGCTTGGCCGCCTGCTTCGCTGCTTCGTCGCCGTACACCAGCCGCGCGGCTTTAGTATCGTAAGCGGGGTCTCCCTCCAGGCGCAGGTTGAGCGTGATGTCGTAGTAGGGCTTCAGCAGCGTGCGGACCAGGTAGTCGGCGGAAGAGCCTGCGGCGGGGGGCGTCACCGCGAGGTCGCCGCCGTCTAGCAAATCGAGCCGTTGTGGCGCGATCAGCAGCACGGTTGCCGTAATGCCCTCGGAAGCCAGCCCCCAGCCACCAAGAGGCGCAATCGTGCCGCTGTTCTGGACCACCCCGGCCGGCGGCACGAACGCCGCGTCAATCTCCCCCCGCAGCAGCGACCCCAGTAAACTCGCAGGTGTATCGTGCACCACCTCCAGCTTCCAGGGAGAGTCGGGCGCGACCCAACCGGCCTTCAGCGGGTAAAGCAGAGGTAACAGGTTCGCCCGGTCGTAGTAGCCGAGCCGTAAATTGTGGAAATCTCCCCCAGGCGTGTCCATAACTTGGAAATCCTCTCCAGGTAGTGATAGAGTAGTCGGCGGTGAGTTGTGAGTTATGAACTTTGAGTTATGAGTTGGAGGGAGCCATCACAAACACAAAACACAGCGCCAAACGCGCACAACTGCATTATCTGTACCGCTCCCTCCAACTCATAACTCAAAATTCATAACTCATAACTCACCAAATCTCCCATGAAACAGTGCCCCAACCCCAACTGTATACTCTACACGCGCCTGGAAGAGCTGCCGGACGCCTACGTGAAGTGCCCTGGGTGCGGCGGCCTGCTCGTGGGGATAGACAGCCAGTCGGGGCAGTTGAATTCGGGACGCCTGTCGAACCGCCGTTTGTCCAGTGGGCCTGCCTCCGCGCCCAGGGGCGGCACTTCTCCCCAGTCCTCGCAGGGGAAGTCCAGTCCCAGTGCCACTCCCCCACTCATCCCCGACGCGGACCCGTACGACCCCTATGGCGTGTCCGGCCCTTACGATCCCTACGCTCCCCTTCGGCCTGTGCAATCGCAGCCATCGGCGCAGTCAGGCCCGGCGAGCGGCCCCTACGCGGTCGTACCCTCCGATACTGGGCATCACGGTGCGGCCCAGGCTGCCATGTCGCCGCACGTCTCGCAGTCGGCCTATGTCAGCACCTCGCAACTGAACACGGCAAAGTGGACCACCGCGAGTAAGGTAGCGTTCGGCGTGGGGAGCGTGTTGCTGCTGCTGGCCTGCGGGCTGCTGGGCTGGATATTTAGCAACCGCTTCTTCCCCCAGTCGAGGGTGATAGCCAGCCCCCAGGCCACCGAAACGGCCCTGGCCCTGGTCCGCCCCCCCGTGAACACGCCCATAGCCCAGCCTTCGCTTACCACGCTAGCCGGGAATTTCCCTGGCCCCACCAGAGTGGGGCCCACAAGCCCCATTGAGGCACCTACTACCCTGGTGGTAGTGCCCACCCCGGCAGCGGCCACCGAAGTGCCCCCTGTGAGTGCGCCCACCACCCAGCCCGCCGAACCCGGCCCCGCAGCCCCGCCCGCCCAGCAGGAGCCTACCGGCGGCATACTCACCGCGCACATGACCTCAGGGGAAGGTGGTGCCGTTGCCGAATATAGCCCCAACGAGCCGTTCAACCTGGCGGCGCAGGCCACCTTCGGCCAGGGCAACGTCACCTCTGTGCTCACCCGCTGGTACGGCCCCGAAGGCTCGCAAATCTACGCCATGCAAAAGGACTACACCCAACCCGGCACCTACTACGTCGCCTTCACAGTCCGCAAGAACACCCCCTGGCTCCCCGGCACCTACCGCGTGGACATCTACACCAACAACGCCCCCACACCGTCCTACAGCGTCTTCTTCAGCGTGGCGGGTGGGACATAACACGTAACATGTAACACGTAACGGTGCAATATGTAGCATAGCGGCTGTTAGGGTACATTATCTCCTGAACCGCTTTACGAATTACGCGTTACGTGTTACTCTTCCCTCCACTTGAACACCAAATGAGCACTTTTCGGTCTGGAGAGTGAGCACCCATGCCTGCTATATTCCTGCGTGTAGCGACCAACCGTCGCTGTCTCAGAGTAGAGAATATGTCAGCCAGCATGGAGGAAAATAGAATGTCCCTTTCGGTAGAAGAGAAGAAGCAAAGTATCCGCGACTTGTATGAGAAGGGGTTCAACGCCCGCAGTCTCGATTACCTGGACCAGGTGTTCGACGCTTCATATGTGGACCACTCTCAGGACGCACAAGGGCCGATGGACCGCGAGTCGTTCAAGCAGTTCATCGGCATGTACTTCCAGGCCTTCCCCGACCTGCGTTTCGAGATCGAAGGCGATATCGTCGCGGAGGGTGATTACGTGGCCTGGCGCGATGTGGTAACCGGCACGCAGCAGGGCGATTTCATGGGCATCCCCGCCACCGGTAAGCGCATCCGTATCACCGGCGTCCACATCGGACAGTTTGACGAGAACGGCAACGCAAAAGCCCACTGGGGTGTAGTCGATACCCTGGGCATGCTGCAACAACTGGGCGTCGTGCCCGAGATGGGCGCGCAGCCCGCAATAGCCTAAAGGACGATGGACGATGGACGATGGACGATAGACGATGGCAGGTCTCCTATCGTCTATCGTCTATCGTCCATCTTCCCCCGCTACATCGCGCTTGCGACGGTGGGGAGGCCTGCCAGGGCTGCCTGGATTTCGTCGGCGGGGTACTCGTAGTCTTCGAGTTCGCCCGCGAGGTAGCGGTCGTAGGCTGCCAGGTCGAAGAAGCCGTGGCCGCTCAGGTTGAAGAGGATTGTAGTGCTCTCGCCCGACTCTTTGGCGCGCAATGCTTCGTCAATGGCAGCGCGTATCGCGTGCGACGACTCCGGGGCGGGTACTATGCCTTCGCTGCGGGTGAACTGTATGGCCGCCTGGAACACCGTGTTCTGCGGGTAGGCCGTGGCCTCGATGAAGCCGCCGTCTACCAGGTGGCTGACCAGCGGGGCCATGCCGTGATAGCGCAGGCCGCCCGCGTGGATCGCCTGCGGTATGAAGCTGTGCCCCAGCGTGTGCATCTTCACAATGGGGGCCATCATAGCCACGTCACCATAGTCGTAGGCGAAGGTACCCTTGGTGAGGGTGGGGCAGGCGGCAGGCTCCACGGCCACCACGCGCAGGTTGGGCGACTTGCCGGTGAGCTTGTCGGCCACGAAGGGGAAGACCAGGCCGGAGAAGTTGCTGCCCCCGCCCACGCAGCCTATCACCACGTCGGGGTAGGCGTCGGCCATCTCCATCTGCTGTTGCGCCTCCTGGCCTATCACCGTCTGGTGCATGAGCACGTGATTGAGCACGCTGCCGAGCGAGTACTTGGTGTCGTCCCTCATCGCCGCGTCTTCCACGGCCTCCGAGATAGCCATACCCAGGCTGCCCGGCGACTCCGGGTCTTTTTCCAGGAAGGCCCGGCCCGCGTTGGTTTCGGGGCTGGGGCTGGGGATAACGCGCGCTCCGAAGGCGTGCATCAGGGAGCGGCGATACGGCTTCTGGAAGTACGACACCTTCACCATGTACACCTGGCACTCCAGGCCGAACATGCTGGTAGCCATCGCCAGGGCGCTACCCCACTGGCCGGCCCCGGTCTCGGTGGAGAGCCGCTTCACGCCTTCCTGCTTGCTGTAGTAGGCTTGCGCCAGAGCGGTGTTGGCCTTGTGGCTGCCGACGGGGCTGGTGCCCTCATACTTGTAGAAGATGCGAGCGGGAGTGTCGAGCGCCTTCTCCAGCCTACGCGCCCGGTACAGGGGCGTAGGCCGCCACAGCTTATAGATGTCGCGCACCTCGTCCGGGATGTCTATGTAGCGCTCCTGGCTGACCTCCTGCTTGATGATCTCCATCGGGAACAGAGGTGCCAGGTCGGCGGGACCGAGGGGCTGATTCGTGCCGGGGTGCAGTCCAGGGGCGGCTGGCGAATGGAGGTCGGCTTGTATGTTGTACCAGGAGGTAGGTATCCGGTCCTCATCGAGCAGGTACTTGGTTTGCTCGCCCGGCAGTCCTCTTTTTCCGCTAGATACGTCTGTCATTGCACGCTCCTCTCTGAGTAGTGGTTAGAGGTCAATAGTTCGAACTAGTGCCGAATACCACTCAAAAAACAACAACCCACGTTCCATGTAGGAACGGGGTTATCCTGCCGTAGCATCCTCGCAACCCCGCTCTCGGACTTACTCGCGCTGTTCGCAGCTTTCTGGTAGCGAATTGATGTGTTAGTATAGATGCTGTGCCGGGGGGTGTCAATAGGTCCTCGCGCTCCTGAACTATGGTTGATAGCACACCTGCTACGGACAGAACGCGTGCGAAGCCGGGCTGCTTCACGGGCTGCTTCATCGTCCTGCTTGTTGCCTGGCTGCTGTTCGTTGCGAGTACGATTTCCTCGCAGGCAACTCCCTGGGCGCTGTACCGCGCCGGAGGTTATGAGACCGGCCACGCTGTTGTCGCTGTCGTTGGTGCCCTTCTCCTCTATGGTCTCAAGCTAATAGCAGAGGCATTCTGGAACTGGCTTATGAAAGACGACGCGGAAGGTGAACTTTAGCATCCATGTGGGAGTCACACCTGCGTACATGAGTGAAGACCTTAGCATAGAATTCTCTGCGAATGGACGGTCTCTTGCTTTGTTCGTCCAGAGAGGTAGTGTCCGTCAGACGGGAGGCGAGCCGGACGAGAACCCTCTGAGGGTAGTCATAGAGGCAGACACAGGAAGCTTCCATGGCCGCGTCGGTGCCTTCATGTGGCTCTACGAACTGGAACATCTCAAGAACACTCTTGTAGACCTGGGCCAGAAGGTCGGGAAAGAAGCAGAGGCGCAGTTCAGCAGTATAGAGCCTGCTTTGCAGATAGCGTTCGCAACATCACGGTCAGGTGGTCTTGTCCTCAACGTCGAGATATGCGAAGGACCAGTCCTGGAGAACCACCTTGCCTTTGTCATTGAGGCAGACCAATCGTACCTTACCTCGTGGCTTGAACAGGTCACGCACGTACTTGAATATGTTACCCAAGAGGCCGCTCGTGAATTTGGTCAACCTGAACACCCATGAATGTTGAGTCGCACAGCGGCAAAGAGACCCGTCGTCTCAATGAGCAAGAAAGCCTCTCCGTAGAGGCTACTCGCGCGCTACCCCTGGAGGAGATACAGCAGCCCGGCCAAACAGCGGTAGGGGAAGGCAGCGTGCAGCCCGTACCCCCAGCATCCCCCACGGCAGGTCAGTCAATGGGGCGCAGGCTGGCCCTCAACACCCTCATCGTGGGCGGGGCGTTCGTACTCAGCCGGGTGCTCGGCCTGCTCCGCGAGATCGTGATAGCCGACCAATTCGGCATCAGCGGCCAGAAGAGCGCCTACGACGCGGCGTTCGGCATACCCGACACCCTCTTTCTGCTCATCATCGGCGGGGCGGTTGGCTCGGCTTTCATCCCGGTGTTCACGAGGCTGGTGTCGGGGCACGCGGAGACCAGGGCCTGGCAGCTCACTTCCACGCTCATCAACGCCTCGGTGGTGCTGCTGAGTCTCGGCGGCATCGTGATGAGCCTCGCCGCGCCCGCCCTGGTTGCTTACCTGGTGGCCCCAGGCGGGGAGGTAGACCAGCGATTGGTGGTGGACCTCACGCGCGTCCTGCTGCTGTCGCCGCTGCTCATGGGCCTCGGCGGGTGGGCGCAGGGCATCCTCAACGCCCGGCAGCACTTCACCCTGCCCGCCCTCGCCCCCGTCGCTTACAACCTTTCCATCATCTTCGGCGCGGTGGCGCTCACCCCCTACTTCGGCATCTACGGCGTGGCCTGGGGCGTGGTGCTGGGCGCGGCGCTCCACTTTGGCGTGCAGGTGCCGGGCCTGGCGCGTGTGGGGATGAGGTACTCGCTCCGCCTCAATTTGCGCGACAGCGGCGTGGGCGAAGTGGCGAAGCTACTTGGTCCGCGTATCGTCGGGCAGGCGGCGTTCCAAGCGAACGTAATAGGTGCCCGCGCCATCGCCACGAGCATAGCCGCTGGTAGCGTGGCAGCCTTCAACTACGCCTACCTGCTGATGATCCTGCCGCACGGTGTGTTCGCCATGTCGCTTGCCACGGTGACCTTCCCCACCATGGCTGCGCTCTTCGCGGAAGGCAACCTGGAGGGCGTGCGCACGACTCTCTCCAGGGCCGTGAGGGTGCTGCTTTTCCTGACGCTGCCCTCCGCCGCCGGTATGTACGCCCTGCGCACCGAGCTTGTGTCGGCGCTGTTCCAGTCGGGCACCTTCGACGCGCAGTCCACCGAGATGGTGGCGGGGGCGCTGGGCTACTTCGCGCTGGGGCTGGTCGCCTACGCCGTGGTGGAGGTGGTCACCAGGGCCTTCTACGCGCTGCACGACACCGCGACGCCCGTCGCCATAGCAATCGTGACGGTAGCCCTCAACCTGGGACTCAGCGCCCTGCTCGTTTTAGGCATGGGCTGGGACCACACCGCCCTCGCCCTCAGCCTGGCCGTGAGCACCACGGTGGAGATGGTGCTGCTATGGGTCTTCCTGGGCCGCAAACTGCCAGGCTGGCGGCTGTCAAACGACGGCTTGTTGGCCTCCACTGCGAAGAGCGGACTCGCCTCGCTGGTCATGGCCCTTGCCCTCACCCTCCTCATGCCCCTATTGTGGCAAGTCCTCGACAGCCCAACAGAGAGCAAACTGTCAGCGATTATACTCACCATCCTGGGCATCAGCATCGGGGGTGCCATCTACGCAGGCACGGCCCTCCTGCTCCGCTCGCAGGAGATTGGTGAGGCGGTCAGACTGGTGCTGAAACGTAAAACGTGAAACGTGATGCGGCTGGTGTTATTTGGTTCGTGAAGGGCAAGCTGCTACTTTCCTAAGTACCCTGTCCCACCCTGTCATCCTGAGCGTAGCGAAGGATCAGTAACCCGTTCTTGACTCTACCTGTTGCAGTACCGATGTTTCTAAAGCCGCCGTCATCCTGCACGTTGAGGACTCTAATCTACCCACCTGATCCTTCGCTACGCTCAGGATGACGGGGGGAGATGGTCCTGTAACTCCGATATAGCGTATCCACGTACTGGTTTAGCAAGCCGCATCACGTTTCACGTTTCATGTTTCAGCGCAAGTGCGTGCCGTACGCATACGTCGCCACCACCGCGCCGCCGGAGTTGAGCAATTCCAGCGCATCGCCGCAGTTGTTCCAGATGGAGCTACGGCTGTTGAAGCTGTGGGGGTGGCCCGGTTCCGTGTAGACCTCCACCGTGCCGCCCGCCGCCAGTTGAGTGCCTGCCGGGAAGGTGTAGCTCTGCGACGGGTCGTTCTTGTCGCGCAACGTCCAGCCGCCAATGTTGGCCGCTGCCTGCCCTTTGTTGCGGAGGGTGACGCGTTCCACGCCCGATTCCTGGACGCTCGCTATCTCAACGTCGCCCGTGGCGACAATCGCACTCTTCCTGTCCTGGGCGACAGGTTCGCAGTTAGTGCCTGGAGTGCGCTGCGGCGGGGCAGTCGGTTGCGGCGCGACCGGCGCTTTGGTAGGTGCCACCGGGTCCACGGGCGGAGGAGGGTCGCCGGTGTCTGACGGTGGTCCCTGGGGGTATTTCTCCCGTAGCCTGTACGTACCTAGCTGGCTGAGGAGCACGTTGTGCGGTGGCGGATTCTCGGGGTGGTACTCGAACACCGCCCGCTCGAAGTACTGCACCCTGTACGCCTTGCCGTCGAGGTCGGATACCTCGCTGAACTCGTTGCTGATTGGATAGCCCTGTTGCGGCAAGCTGCCGTGCGTCTTCCAGTAGTCCAGGAACAGCCCACCCACGTAGAAGCCTGTTTCGGGGAATAGCTGGCCCCTCTGGATGTTCGGCTGCTGGCCCGGTGCTCCCGACTCGCCGTACTTGGCCCTGTAGCGGAAGGTGCCCAACTGCGAGAGCAGCACGTTGTGTGGTGGCAGGTTCTCAGGGTGGTACTCGAACACCGCCCGCTCGAAGTACTGCACCCTGTACGCCTTGCCGTCCAGGTCCGACACCTCCGCGAACTCGTTGGTGATGGGGAATCCCTGTTGTGGCAGGCCGCCATGCTCCAGCCAGTACCGCAGGAAGAGGCCTCGCACGGTGAAGCCCGTTTCGGGGAAGGTCCTGCTCTCCGTCTGCGACAGGGCGTTGGCCCGCGTACCTGCTGATACGGGCAAGAGTGCGGCGACCAGGGCCGGGAGCACTAAGAGGGTGGTGACGGTGAAAAGGCGGCTGGCTGGTTTCATGGGTGCCTCCTTCCTCTATGGAATGAAAGGACCACGCGATAAGGTCATATCGAAGGGCTTGTCGCTGGGGCGATGACAGTCTACGCCAGCGGGGAGGGTACGTCAAGGTAGACTGTTCTAGAAGACTGCCCAACCCTGTCTCCCTTGTGCTTGACGCTTCAAGCGTAGCTAGAGTATAATTGGGGCATATCGGGGTGTAGCGCAGCCCGGCAGCGCACATCGTTTGGGACGATGGGGCCAGAGGTTCAAATCCTCTCACCCCGACCGCAGGGACTACAAAGAGGCCACATAATGCGACACCTGGCCCACATACGCAATGAGGCGAGAGCCTTACGAGCCGAGCACAAGTTGTCACTTGACGACATAAGTGTTCGGCTCAATTTGCCTCGCACTACTATCTATTACTGGATCAAGGACATCAGAGTTACCGATGTCCCAAAGCCACGCCAGCAGACCCCAGGCCAGCTCGCCGGTTCCAGGGCCATGCAGGCGAAGTATGCCGCTATCAGGCAGGCAGCGTACGATGCTGTGCGTACTCAAGCTACGGACTTACTACAGGACCGCGACCTACGAGACTTCGTGGTCCTGTACCTTGCGGAGGGTTATCGGAAGGACCGCAACTGTGTAAGCTTCAGCAACTCCAATCCGACCATGATCCAATTCGCCCACGATTGCATGCGCAGGCTCTCCTCCAAACCGAACTTCCGGTACAGCTTCCAATACCACGCCGACCAGGACCCAGCCGAGCTAAAGCAGTTCTGGGCAGCCTGCCTCGGCATCGAACCTTCCTCCATCAAAGCCATCCCCAAGACCAACAGCGGCCACCTGAAAGGCAGACGCTTTGCCTGTGAATATGGTGTGTTCCAGGTCCAGGTGGGCGATACCGACTTCCGCGCCCGCCTGCAAGCCCTGATGGATGCCGTGCAGGAGCAATGGGCGTCAGCAACTGGTTGACCGCGCTCTACCCTTTACCAGGGGACGGCCCGGCCGTTCGGGAAGCCCCACACCTGTGCGCTAGTGAACAGTCTTGTAGGGCGCGCCGTTACCGTTGCCATTACCGTTGCCGTTGCGCGCCATGTGGGCTTCCACGGCGGCCAGGAGGTCCAGGTAGTCAAACGGTTTGGGAAGGTAGCCGTTCGCTTCAATCTCTCTCGCCCACTCTTTCGCATCCTGGGCTGCGGTCATCACGACAATCGGTATCCTGATACCCCGCTCCTTCAGTACCCGGGCAAATTGCCACCCGTCGAGCACAGGCATACGCATGTCCAGAAGCACCAGCTTCGGCCTCACGGTCTCCAGCACGCGCAAGCCCTCTTCCCCGTTAGTCGCGCACTCGGTTGAATAACCCTCGAACTGCAGTATGTCGCACACCGTGCTCAATATCGTCTCGTCGTCATCGACCACCAGTATCGGTCGCTTGCCAGGTATAGCTTGCTCCATGTGAAACCGGCCCCCACGTGCTTAGACAGTCTGCCGCCGCTTGTACTCCAGTCGTAAAAGCTATATTCGTGCCACGATGGTCCGCTTGCTATCACTCATAGTAACTCAGCAGCCAATCCTGCTCGGCGTGGTGGAGGGGGAAGACAAAAGGCCCCTTTCGGGGCCTTGAACAGGAGGAGGAGGATTTAGCAACTCTTTACACTTCTTCTGCCTCTAGCTTACGCCACATCCCTGCGCGCGCACATGAGGCAAAGGTACTCAATACAGCCACCTGGATGTACTACATACTGCAGGGCTGCTATCATACCAACGTACCTACTCTCCCTCTGCCTCCTCCGGCATCTCGTCGGTGATGTCGCCCACCTGTAGCGATTCATCCACGGTGCCGTCGCCGCCACGGTCGACGTCAAGCTCCATCGGTTGGCCGTTGCCCGCCCACTTCAGGTAGTCCACATAGACCACGTCATCGGGGTCGAGCCCAACGTCGTCGGCACCAAAGACCTGCTCGCCCTGGTCGTCGTACCTGGCTACCAGGAGGCCGTACAGCGCGCTGCTCGTGTTGTCGATGCTATCGAGGCTCAGCCAACCCTCCTCGGTATTGAGCGAGAGGTTGATCGCCTCACCCGATTCCATCTCGTAGCCCTGTACGGCGAAGAGGTAGTCTGCCTCGTCGGTTTCGATGCCGACCAGCATCACTGGCGACTCGTTGCTGGTGGTGCGATACGAAAGTAGACTGCCGTCCGGCGCGATGTCCAGGATGTCTACCTGGCCGGGGTCCAGCATGATGTCGCTGACCTCCAGCACGTACCCGGGGCCGATGAAGGTCACCGTCGATACGCTGGGCTCGGTCAGGTCGCTGCCGTCGATGCTAATCGTAAAGTCGATGTTGGTCGGCACGTAGTAGACAGGCTCGGCCTTCACGTCCCACACGTTCACACCGAACTTGTTAGCGTTGGACTGCGCGCCGGGTATCTCGTTGACGAACTGCCCGTCCTTGAAACCTATGCTGTTGCCTTCCATGTCGGTGATCAGCAGGTTGGCGTCACCGTCAAGCCACACCTCGTTGTAAGTTGTGGCCTGCGCGCCCAGGCCCGGCGTTCGGCCCCCGGCAGGAGCCTCGCAGAACGGGCAGAACTGCGGAGTGAGGCGCGGCTCGATTGCCGCAAGCTCCAGCGTAAACGACTCTGCATCTCCCTCGTACTCGTCGGCGGGTTCCGAAGGGTTGGTCGAACCCGAGTAGCGCCACGTGTCGGCGTTGGTGTCTACCTCGATGGCGCGGGCCGCCTGGGGGTAGTTGTTGTCGTAGATCATGATCCAGTAGATGCCGTTGCCCCGGTCTTCCACGGCATACGGCGTCACCGCGTGCCCGCCCGTCATGTCGCGCTTGTAGAAGCCGACAGCATAGGTCTCGCTGCCCTCCGGCCCTGCCTCGAATGCCGTCATCAGGGTATTGAGCACACCGCTGGGGGTCTGCTGTACGATACCCTGGCGGGCAGGTTGGGTCGCCTGGGTGGTGAACCAGTAGGCGATCTCGCGCTGTAGCCGCTCGTTGCCGTCGAGTTGCAGTTCGGGAACGCTCGCGCCGCCGAAATCAGCCACGTTGACCTTCTTGGTGTAGAGCAGGTTGCTGAGCACGGCCATGCCTTCGCAGTGCCCGCCGCTCATGCTCTGGTTGACCTGTTCCATCCACTGCGTACCGGCGGGCGTGAGCGTGCAGTCCTCGCCCTGGATGCTCGCGCAGACCTCGTCGCCAAACATGCGGCGCAGGTCGGCGGCAGTCAGGTTGGTCACCGGGATGTCGCCGCCGTAGTTTTCAAAGCGAAAACCATCGTTGTCGGGGCGGAAGCCCAGGTCGGCAACATAGACGCCACTCGTGTCAAAGCTGCCCTCGCCCGAAGCGCCGATGCCTTCACCCCTCGGTGTGTCGGCCGCTGTGGTTGGCTCTGCCTCGGGATCGGTTTCGCCCTCGGCTGTTGGTTCGCCCTCGGACTCGGTTTCGACCTCCTGGGTCGGCTCCGTGTCGGCCACTGTCTCGGTGGCTGCGGCTGTCTCGGCTGTCTCGGCACTGGTGGCCGCTGTGGTGGCGGTCGGCGCTCCTGGCGTAGGATTGGTGTCTCCACCGCAGGCGACGAGCAAGAACGCCAACAGCAAGACGAGGCTAAGGTTAGTAAAACGTTTACGTTTGAACACGCAGGTCCCTCCTCTGGAACAGGGGAAAATAACGAGGCTCAATAGCTCGGCACTTTCGCAGTGGCTAATGGCTATACGGTTAGATCAAACCATGCGGTTTTCTGCTGAACAACCAGGATGGTGTTGTTCGACCCACATGGCAGATGATAGTACACTCCAGTATAGCAGGGTGCGTCAATCTACTGCCGCTGGTGGAATGTCTACGCCCTGCCGCACTGAACCATGTCCTGGATATAGTGCGCCTCGTTGACACAGGTGCTGTAAAACTCCCCAAGCTTCGATCACTCACGGTGTGAGATGCCCGTCGATTGAAATCGAGGGCTACACTTTGCAAAGTCTGCCCTGGGGCAGACTGCTTCGTCTAGAAGCCATCTCACAAATAGCAGCCTGGAGTATTGGCGACACAGTACCGACTTTGTCATTTCGAACGCAGTGAGAAATCTCGTCCCCTATCGGGATGTTTCTTCTTTCTCATGGTGCTTGGTGACTGAAGGAAAGGTGAGACTTGGTTGCTGAGGGACGAGATTTCTCACTACGTTCGAAATGACAAGGACCACCTCATGTGCTCATCTCCTCATCCCTATTTATGAGATGGCTTCTAGTAAGACCTCTTTAGACCCGACCAGGGTGCTTCAGTCCCGCAGGGACTTTGCCTTGTATAGCCCTCGATTTCAATCGACGGGCGTCTCATATGCAAATCTAACATTCCTGGGCTTTCCTTTGGGCCTGCACTTCTAATAGCGAGAATGTCCACACTAGTTAAACTCTCGATTCTAACCTTGACTCCCACGCCCGCCCGCCGTATAATAAACTTTCGCGGGGTGTAGAGCGGCTGCAAAACCTTGCCACTATTTCGCAAGAGGCCGTTCGTGCGAGCAATCGCCATCTCGACTCTGTCCTCACCCGGTCGTGGTGAGGCTTTTTGCTGCTTGATAGCCTGAAACGGCAGCCGGAATCATGCGTGAATCGTGCGTGACTTTGCTTGACACTGCCGGATGGCGTGTGATATAATCATTTACTGTGCGTAATTGCGCCGCGTGTAGAAAATGAGGAGAAATAATGCCCACAATTAATCAGCTAGTACGCAGGGGCAGGACGAGCGTCTCGAAGAAGACCAAGGCACCGGCTCTGCGATTTAATATGAAACCCGGTACCAGCCTGGTGCGTCGAGGCAAGGGTTCGCCCCAGAAGCGCGGCGTGTGCACGCAGGTACGTACTCAGACGCCCAAGAAGCCGAACTCGGCCCTGCGCAAGATCGCTCGCGTGCGTCTGTCGAACGGCATGGAAGTAACCGCCTACATTCCGGGCGAGGGTCACAACCTCCAGGAGCACTCGGTGGTGCTTATCCGCGGTGGCCGCGTGAAGGACCTGCCGGGCTGCCGCTACCACATCATCCGCGGTACCCTCGACTCGCAGGGTGTGAAGGACCGCAAGCGTGGCCGCTCCAAGTACGGGACCAAGAACCCGGCGAAGGCGAAGAAGAAGTAGTATGTAACACGTAACGAGTAACGCGTAACCGTTATGAGAACCGCTGCTAGGCACGAAGTCTGCTGTATAGGTAAGCATCACGAGTTACGGGTCACGAGTTACACGTCACAAAGAGAGTGTATAACGCACGCCCACGGGCGTGTGGTTACCCTAAGAAGGTAGCTGCAAAGCATGGGGACCGTCCCGTGCGCCGTGTGCGATGCGAACAAGCATCTAGTTGGCGCAAGGCGGTTCCCGTTTTTTGCGCCGCCAAAAGAAATTCGCAATTCGAAATTCCAATTTCCAAATGGAGGAAATGGTAAATGCCACGACGAGGTAGATACGAGAAGCACCCGACACTGCCGGATGCCAAGTACAACAACTTGCTGGTAGCCCGCTTTGTGAACAAGCTCATGGTGCGCGGCAAGAAGAGCACCGCCGAGACGATCATCTACAACACGATTGACGAGCTTGAGCGCCGCGCCAAGCGCCCCGGCCTCGAAGTGTTCGAGCAGGCCCTGCGCAACGCCACGCCCGTGATCGAAGTGAAGCCCCGCCGCGTCGGTGGCGCTACCTACCAGGTGCCCGTCGAGATCAAGGGCGACCGCCGCCAGTCGCTGGCTATCCGCTGGATAATCGGTGCCGCCCGCAAGCGCAACGGCAAGACGATGAGCGACAAGCTGGCTAACGAGCTGATGGACGCCGCCAACAACACCGGCGTAACCATCAAGCGCCGCGAAGACACCCACAGGATGGCCGAGGCCAACCGCGCCTTCGCACACTACAGATACTAACGATTTGGGAATTGGGATTTCGGATTTCGGATTTAGTTGATATCCGGCCAAATCCGAAATCCCCAATCCTACATGGAGGAACACAGTGCCCAGAGCCTTTTCTCTGGAAAAGACCAGAAACATAGGAATCATAGCGCATATAGACGCTGGTAAGACCACCACCACCGAGCGCATCCTTTACTATACCGGCCGCATCTACAAGCTAGGCGAGGTACATGAGGGTTCCGCGACGATGGACTGGATGGAGCAGGAGCGCGAGCGTGGTATCACCATCACGGCCGCTGCTACCACCGCCGAGTGGAAGAACCATCGGGTCAATATCATAGATACTCCCGGTCACGTGGACTTCACGGTCGAGGTGGAGCGCTCCCTGCGCGTGCTCGACGGTGGCGTGGTCTGCTTCGATGCCGTGGCCGGTGTCGAGCCGCAGTCCGAGACGGTGTGGCGACAGGCCGACCGCTACGGCGTGCCCCGCATTTGCTACGTGAACAAGATGGACCGCACGGGTGCCAACTTCTGGCGCACGATTGAGATGATCAAGGACCGCCTGGGCGCTACCCCGGTGCCCGTCCAGCTTCCCATCGGCATCGAGCAGGGCTTCAAGGGCCTCATCGACCTGATCGAAAATAAAGCCTACATATATACAGACGATCTCGGCACCGTGATGGAGTCGTCCGACATCCCCGCTGACATGCGGGACGAGGTCGCTACCCAGCGCGAGAAGATGATTGAGTCGATTGTGGAGAGCGACGACGAACTGACCCTGCGCTACCTGGAAGGTGAGGAGATCACCACCGAGGAGCTAAAGGCCGCCCTGCGCCGCGCCACCCTGACCACCCGCCTGGTGCCGGTGCTCGCCGGTTCGTCGCTGAAGAACAAGGGCGTGCAGCTCTTGCTCGACGCGGTGATTGAGTACCTACCCTCGCCGCTGGACGTGCCGCCCGTAAAGGCCCAGCTTCCCGGCTCCGAGGAGTGGATGGAGATCCCGACTGACGAGAACGCCCCGTTCTCCGCGCTGGTCTTCAAGATCGTGGCCGACCCATTCGTGGGCCGCCTGGCTTACTTCCGCGTCTACTCCGGTAGGCTCTCTTCCGGCTCCTACGTGCTGAACAGCACCAAGGGCAAGAAGGAGCGCGTTGGCCGCCTGCTCCAGATGCACGCCAACCACCGCGAGGACATCCAGGAAGTATACGCCGGTGACATCGCCGCTATCGTGGGCCTGAAGGAGACCTTCACCGCCGATACGCTGTGCGACCCCTCTAGCTCCGTGATCCTGGAGAGCATCAAGTTCCCCGAGCCGGTGATCTCCATCGCTGTGGAGCCTAAGACCAAGTCGGACCAGGACAAGATGGACAACGCCCTGATCCGCCTTGCCGAGGAAGACCCCACCTTCAAGGTGAGGACCGACCCCGACTCGGGCCAGGTGCTCATCGCGGGCATGGGTGAGCTGCACCTCGAAGTGCTGCTCGACCGCATGTTCCGCGAGTACAAGGTCGAGGCCAACCGGGGCCGGCCGCAGGTGGCTTACAAGGAGACCCTTGCCGGACCTATCCGCGTGCGTGGTACCCACAAGCGCCAGACCGGCGGTCGCGGCCAGTACGGCGATGTGGTGGTCGAGTTCGAGCCGCAGACCCGTGGTGGTGGCTACGAGTTCGTCAACAAGATCGTGGGTGGTGCTATTCCGAAGGAGTACATCTCCCCCGTTGACAAGGGCATCCGCGGCAAGATGGAAGCCGGTGGACGTGCGGGCTACCCCATTGTAGACCTCCGCGCTACCCTGGTGGACGGCTCGTTCCACGAGGTAGACTCGAGCGAAATGGCCTTTGAAATCGCCGGTTCGCTGGCCTTGCAGGAGGCCGTGGAGCGGGGCAAGACCTCCATCCTCGAGCCTATCATGAAGATCGAGATCACCGGTCCCGAGCAGTTCATGGGTGACATCATCGGTGACCTCAACAGCCGCCGAGGCCACATCGAGGGTACCGAGCAGAAAGCGGGTGGCGTGGTTATTCGCGGGTTCGTGCCCCTGGCTAACCTGTTCGGCTACACCACCGACCTCCGCTCGATGACCCAGGGCCGCGCTTCTTCCTCGTTCGAGTTCGATCACTACCAGGAAGTACCCGCTCAGGTCGCCAAGGAACTTGTGGAGAAGGCAAAAGCATAAGCAACAATCAGGGGGCGAACCCTCAACCAGTTCGCCCCCTCTGTATGCCCAGGGTCTGAAACGTGAAACGTGAAACGTGACACGGAAGGCGTGAAGGGCAGAGCGGTAAGAACAATTACGTGTTACGAGTCACAACTCAGGAGCAGTAATTCACATGGCTGAAAAGACCAAAATACGGATCAGGCTCAAGGCGTTCGACCACAGGATACTCGACCAGTCTGCCGCGCAGATAGTGGAGACCGCCGAGCGCACCGGAGCGCGGGTGGCAGGCCCGGTGCCTCTGCCCACGAAGATCGAGAAGTTCTCCGTGATACGCTCGCCCTTCATCGACAAGGACTCGCAGGAGCAGTTCGAGCTTCGCACTCACAAGCGGCTGATCGACATCGTGGAGCCTAACCAGAAGACGATCAACGCCCTGATGAGGCTCAACCTCCCAGCGGGCGTGGACGTAGAAATCCGGTAGTTTTGAGTTTTGAATTCTGAGTTTTGAGTTGAAGATGGACGATGTAATTCATCACTCGAAGCTCAACATTCAGAACTCGCTTCCGCCTTGTCCTGTCTGTAGCGCCAACATGATGGTCGCGTACCGGAGCGAGGCGGTACTTAACAACTTAGTATGGACCTGTAGGGCGTGTGGTGCCGCGTTCATCTACAACGCTGAGTACCAACTGGTGCCCTACCACCTGGAGCTTTACATACCGGCATGCCCCACGTGCGGCAGCGACATGATAGCTCTAGGCTCGTCCAGTGAGAAGGCCCCACAGGCAGGAATAGGCACTGACTGGTCCTGCAAAGCCTGCGGGGAAGTAATCAACATTTAGCGGGAATCTTGCCTCGGCATCTCGACGCCGCAAGGACCCGGCGGGGTAATTCTTAATTCTTAATGTTTAATTCTTAATTGGTGGAAGACGACCAGCAATTAAGAATTAAGAATTCAAAATTAAGAATTGCGCGTAGCGCGGGTTGGGCAAGCGAAACTCCAAGAAAGGGAGCAAGTACCGAATATGATAAAGGCACTTATAGGTAGAAAGCTGGGCATGACCCAGGTGTTTGAGGCGGGGGGCATCGCCACCGGAGTGACGGTGATCGAAGCTGGGCCTTGCATCGTCACGCAGGTGAAGTCGGTTGAGAACGACGGCTACCGGGGTGTGCAGCTTGGCTGGGAGACCGTTGAAGAGGACAGGCTCACCCAGCCTGAGCGCGGCCACCTTCGCAAGAAGAAGCTGCCCCTGGTCCGCCACCTCCGCGAAGTACCTGTGGACGAGGCGGGCGACGACCCCAAGCTAGGTGACCGCGTTGACGTGACGATGTTCGCGGCAGGCGAGACTATTGACATAATTGGCACCAGCAAGGGTAAGGGTTTCGCCGGTGTGATGAAGCGGCACAACTTCCGCGGCGGCAAGCGCACCCACGGCCAGTCCGACCGCCAGCGCCACCCCGGCTCCATCGGCCCCGGCTCGACCCCCGGTCGCGTCTTCCTGGGCACCCGCATGGCAGGCCGCATGGGCAACGACCGCGTCACCGTGCAGAACCTGCGCATCGTCTCGATAGACGCAGAGCGCAACCTCATCATGGTGAAGGGTGCCGTGCCCGGACCCACCAACGGCATGGTATTTGTCCGCAAGGCTGTAAAGGCGAAGAAAAAGTAGAATGACGGAATTCTTAATTCTTAATTCTTAATTCTTAATTGAAGAAGGCCGAAGGGCACCAAGCCAATTAAGAATTAAGAATTAAGAATTAAGAATTCTCTCCGAAGGAGAGACAACAGTGCAAGCTAACGTTTACAATCTGGCGGGCGAGGTGGTCCGGAGCATCGAACTGGACGACGCGATTTTCGGCATCGAGCCTAACATGGCTGTGGTGCACCAGGCAGTCGTCCGGCAGCAGGCCAACGCCCGCCAGGGTACCGCTAACACGAGGACCCGCGCCGACGTACGCGGTGGCGGTCGCAAGCCGTGGCGCCAGAAGGGCACCGGCCGCGCTCGCCAGGGTTCTACCCGCTCGCCCCAGTGGACGCATGGTGGTGTGGTCTTCGGCCCGCACACCCGCTCGTACGAGCAGCCGATGCCCCGCAAGATGCGCCGCCTGGCAATCCGCTCGGTGCTTTCGGGCAAGGCCCGCGACGGCCAACTGGTGCTGGTGGAGAGCTTCCAGGATATCGAGCCTCGCACCCGTGTGATGTCCGACACCCTGAAGAACCTGAACATCACCGATAAGAGCAGTGCCCTTATCTTCACCACCGGCGAGACTAACCTGTTGCAGGCGGCCTCCAACCTCGGCAAGGTGAAGACGTTGAGCGCCCACCTGCTCAGCGTGGTGGACATGCTCAAGTACGACTACGTGGTCCTGCCGCTCCCGTCGCTGGAAGTGGTGACCTCGATCCTGGGCAACCAGGGTGGCCGCAACAAGCACGAGCTAAACGGCGACGGTGCTGAGGAAACAGAGACTCCTCGCGAGACCCCTCGTGCGGGCGCTCCCACCCTGAACTACACCACGACCGCCGAAGTGCAGTCCGAGGCAGCGACTACCGCTGATGTTGACACCACAGACACCACCGCAGACACCGCGACCGATGCGACTGCTACAGACGAGGCGACTGCCAACACGGGTGTTGAGGCGGGGAGCAGCGACGAGACCAGCAGCCTGGCCGACGTGGATGTAACCGCTACGGCTGCCGAGGCAGGCGACACCGGGGAGGAAGCATAAGATGCCGCACATTTATCAAGTACTGCGCCGCCCGATGATGACGGAGCGCAACACCTACCTGATGGAAGAAGGCCGCTACACCTTCGAGGTAGCGCCGGACGCCAACAAGATACAGATCAAGGAAGCAGTGGAGCGCACGTTCGACGTGACGGTGCTCGCGGTGAACACACTGAACGTGCACCGCAAGCGCACCCGCGAGCGCACCCGCTTCCGTGGCTACAAGCCCGGTTTCAAGAAGGCCATCGTGACGCTGGCCCCCGGCGACCGGATAGAGATATTCGAGGGAGTGTAGGCTGAAACGTGAAACGTGAAACGTGATGGTACATCAAGCACCATCGTGGCTCACACAGCACCTAGCAGCATAAGCCGCATCACGTTTCACGTTTCACGTTTCAGACATAGGAGCAACGCGAATGCCTGTAAAAGTTTACAAGCCTACCTCCGCGGGACGCCGCTTTATGAGCGTCTCGACGTTCGAGGAGATAACCAAGAAAAGGCCGGAGAAGTCGCTGCTAGAGCCTCAGAAAAGCTCCGGTGGCCGCAACAACACGGGCCGCATCACCACGCGCCATCGGGGTGGTGGTCACAAGCAGCACTATCGCATTATCGACTTCAAGCGCAACAAGCACGGCATACCGGCCAAGGTAGCGGCCATCGAGTACGATCCCAACCGCTCGGCCCGCATCGCCCTGTTGCACTACGCCGATGGCGAGAAGCGCTACATCCTCTCCCCGCTCAACCTGCGCGTGGGCGATACCCTGATGTCGGGCGAGCAGGCGGAGATCCGCATAGGTAACTCGCTGCCCCTGCGCCGCATCCCGCTCGGTACGCAGATTCACAACATAGAGCTGAACATCGGCAGGGGCGGCCAGATGGTGCGTAGCGCCGGTGCCTCGGCCCAGTTGATGGCCCGCGATGAGACTTACGCGCAGGTGCGCCTCCCCTCCGGTGAGGTGCGCATGGTGCACGTCAACTGCATGGCTACCATCGGCCAGGTGGGCAACGTGGACCACGAGAACGTGCGCATCGGCAAGGCGGGCCGCTCCCGCTGGCTCGGCAGGAGGCCCACCGTCCGTGGTGCCGCCATGAACCCGGTGGACCACCCCCATGGTGGTGGCGAAGGTCGCGCCCCTCGCGGCGGCCAGCCCCAGACCAAGTGGGGCAAGCCGGCCCAGGGCTATCGCACCCGCAACAACAAGCGCACCGACAAGTTTATCATTCGCGGTCGCCGCCGTGGCCCCCAGGCCGCCGGTAAAGGACAGAGATAATTTGGGAATTGGGATTTCGGATTTCGGATTTGTTCCGTATCCAACCAAATCCGAAATCCGCATTCCGAAATCCCAAATGGAGGAAATATGACACGTTCGGCTAAAAAGGGACCATACGTAGACGCGAACCTGGAAGAGAAGATTCTCAGCATGAACTCCAGGAACGACCGGCGCTTGATCAAGAGCTGGGCGCGCGCCAGCACGATCACCCCCGACATGGTGGGGCACACAATTGGCGTGCACGACGGCCGTCGCCACATCCCGGTGTACGTCACCGAGAACATGGTGGGACATAAGCTCGGTGAGTTCGCCCCCACCCGCTTCTACAAGGGGCATGGCAACAAGGCCGAGAGAAGCACGCGACTAAAGTAGGGTTCTGAAACGTGAAACGTGAAACGTGATGGTACATCAAGCACCATCGCGGCTTACATAGGATCACGTAACCCCAACCGCATCACGTTTCACGTTTCACGTTTCAGATACAGGAGATAGAGATGGAAGTAAAAGCAACCGCTAAGTACATACACCGCTCGCCTCGCAAGATCCGCCTGGTGGTAGATGCGGTGCGCGGCAAGCAGGTTGACGAGGCTATCGCTATCCTGCGGTTCCTACCCCACGGTGGAGCCAAGGAAGTGGCGAACGTCGTCAAGAGCGCGGCCGCTAATGCCGAGAACAATTTCCAGATGCTGCGCGAAGACCTGTACGTCAAGCGCATCTACGCCGATGAAGGGCCTGTGTTCAAGCGGTTCCGCGCACGCTCGCGTGGTATGGCCTCGCCCATCATCAAGCGCACCAGCCACCTTACGGTAGTGGTGGAAGAAAAGGAAAGCTAGAAAGAAGTTATGAGTTTTGAGTGTTGAGTTTTG
>JALZHG010000524.1 GCA_030914045.1 Chloroflexota bacterium
CAAGGAGACCTTGGGAGAGGTCTCGCGGGAGGTGTCGAGCGAGGAGGTTTCTACCGAGATGCCGGACAGGGAAGCTAACCCGTAGAGAGCCCCGGGGGCAAGAGGAGAACGTAGAGTAATGACTAGTTCACCTCCGTACGCGTAAAGATCGATCTGGGGCTTCGAGGTCCGGTGGTAGGGTAAGGAACGCAGAGTGCATCGTGTTGCCTTGATGGACGTTTAGGGTCTGCTCGCGCCACTCGATAGAGACCCGGTATCGGCTGATGGTCTTGAATCAGTGCAGCGCTCACAGGCAAGATAAAGGGTCGAGGCCCTAAGATGAGTCCCGCCGCGTTGAGGAAGGTGACGGGCGAAGGAATTTATCAATCCGGTAGACCATTTCTCCCACCTTGTCGACCGAGGGGAAGAAGACCAACAGAATGCTGACTTGGCTCGCGTGGCTAGTGATCGCACTGGCGCTCCTAGTTCTAGTCCTCAACCTATGGATGATGTGGCAGAGGGTATCGCACGCTTCCAGAAGGCCTGCGGAGCCAAGTATGCTGGTAGAGCATGCCACAAAGCATCAATCAGAAGCTGAGCATATACCACCTACTTTCCTAGGGGAGCTTGACGAGCGGGGTTATCTGACTAGCAGGAAGCTCCCGATGGACTGCGAGGCAGCCATCTGTCGTACTCCTTCTGGAGCCAGGATCGTCGCGGGAAAGCGTGATCTCGAAGACCCGCAGTACGCCTGGGACTACGCGAGTGTTCAGCAGGCGCAGAAGGCTCTGGCAAGTGCCAAGTTCAGGACCGACCCCAAGGAGGGCATCCTTGTCGGAGACGAGTTCAGCAGCTTCTATCCTGCGACGGAGCCCCGCAACTACTCGCGCCGGTGGGAGTACACCAACGACGGACAAATGCGGAGGTTTTGAAGAGTCACCATTGGACTAGGCTACGGTCCTCGAAGAATAACGCCGGATGGGTCACTATCGCTGGGCTCAGAGCGCCTGGCCAAAGCGCCAACACGATCTGCGCTTCGGGTCGACGGAGGTGAAGCTGCGGATCTCACCGTGATCCTTGAAACTCCTAATTCTTTTCAAATATGCGTCTAATCCGGAGCCGGTAGGGTGTTCAAGTACCTTAAAGAGGGCCGGTGAATTTGTGCGTTTCATCCTCCAGGACTGCCGGCCCTTTTCTAGGGGGCGTTGGGCCCTACCCTGAATGTCCTTTCTCAGCGGCCCAACTCCTCCTCGGTGGTCGAGTAGTTGGGGAGTTCCCTCGCTTTCTCCATCTAGCCTTTTACTGCTGCTAACCCCTACGGGTTGGGAGCTCCTCCGTAATCTAGCCGCGCAGCGAGGCTACGGCTCTTGCGATTGTTAGGCCAAGGTTCTTATAGCTTGCGATGTCAGGGTGGGCGTGAGATACATCTCAAACCGGGCGGCTTGATTTCCCCATGGGGGTTTTACTCTAAGTAGCCCTCCGCTTAGCCCCGGTAGTAGGCGGAGTGTCCTGACCAATTGGATCAGGGAATGGCTCCCCGTGTGATCTTTTCCTGTACGGAGTTCTCCCAGTTTCAATCGATATGCCCTTCACGCGCGTGCGGTGAGGTGGCCCGGCGCTAGGTGTTAGGGGAAACCGATGCCAAGTAAGGCTGCCGGGCCAGGAACATCTTAGCAACCTTCCAGATCGGCTAGAAGGGGTGTCGGAAGTACCCATCCGAGATCAACCCAGAAAACGGACCCCATACAGCCATGCTCCTTCTCGTTCGCGATGAGCTGGCGGACCGTCCACCACTTTTATGGCAAGTTCGAGGTTTTCGAAGACCAGAACCCACTTGCCTCCCGGAACCAGAAAATGCACGTACTTGCAGTAGTAGTTGCCAGGAGCGATGCTCCCAGGGATCACACCCTCGAGCACCACCGACATGTACGCCTCGTCCCCCTCGGTGACGTGTCTGATCTTCCAACCTTCCAGCGCGATCTGCTTCCCCAAGTTGCGCGGGGAGAATCGGGAGCCGACGAACTTGCGGAAGTTCGCCACGACTGCCTGTGGCTCGGCGTCCCACCGGAAGCCCAGCTCGACCCGCACTCGCTCCCCGGGCATACACACACGTTGGCCTACTCGGTCGGGATCGATCATGACCTCTCCGGCTCGGCACCTCCCCCACGGGTAGCTCGCCGCTCAGTCTATCCCCTCTATCGCCGCGTACAGATCCAGGCGGTTGACGATGCCCACCACGTCGCCATCGCGGGTGATTACCACGCTGGAGACGCCGTCGTGAACCATCTTATGCGCTACCACCAGTTCGCTCTTGCCGACCTCAACCTGGGAGACGTTGCGAGTCATCACCTCCCGCACCGGCCGGTCGGCCGCGTCGGTCAGGTAGTGCACCCAGTTATCAGTTCTCTCGGGCACGAACGAGAGGTTCTCCATGAGCTGCAT
>JALZHG010000525.1 GCA_030914045.1 Chloroflexota bacterium
GCCTGCGAGATCTCCGCCAGATGCAGGTTCATGCCCTCGCTCGTGCAGCGGGGCAGAACCAGACCAGCCCCTTTCCCTTCAGCGGGACAGATCGCGCCGAAGATGTAGGCGGATTGGGTTCTCTGGTCTTTGGGCGCTGAGGGGCGGGTGCCCCGCTTGGCCCACCGTCGCGTGATCTTGTTCTTCTGCCCGACACGCGCCTCATCGCAGAACCAGATCTCTAGGGGCTTGCCACCGGCCGGACCTGCCTTGATCTCCTCCAGACGGGCCGGGAAGGCTTTTTAAAAGCATCAACCTGAGCCTCGCTCTTGGCGTGGTGACGCGGGCGCGCCGAGAGCTTGCGGTAGCTCAGCGCCCGCAGTTCACGGCTCAGGGTCTGTGCCGAGATGGTGACCCGGAACTCCTCCCAGACCCACTGGACCAGATCAACCAGCCGCCAGCGCACGACCCCGTGAATGGAAGGGATTGGCCCCTCCTCGATGATCCGCTCCAAGGCTTGCCGCTGCTCAGGATTGAGGAGAGGACGAGCGCCAGGGGCTTTGCCGGTCAGGAGGCCCTCTGGTCCTTCAGCGTTGAAGCGCAGCACCCAGTCTCGCACCGTCTGCAATCCCACAGCGCCCATGCGCGCAGCATCTGTTCGCGATCCGCCCTCATAGATCACCGCAAGTGCCAGGAGCCGCCGGGTTTGGTCAGGATCACACGAGTGCTTGGCCAGGGCGCGCAGACGAGCGGCATCAAAGTCGCAGCGCAGCCGGATCGGAGCCGCCATGGTGACCTCCAGAAGAAAGTGTCACCTATGAATCACGCCGTCAGCCGGCGGGGAATCCCCCGTGAGTCAGCCTCATCGAGAGTTGGTATCAGAGGCTGGTGAGCAATTTTATTGCTCGATCCAAGTGTTTGATTCACCATAGGTTTGGTGCTGGGCCGCTGCTGCGGATGCGGGCTGTTTGACGATCCGGGAGCCCGGCCATGGATGCCTGTCTCTATGCCAGCGATCTCAATGATGCCGAATGGGCGCTGCTCGAGCCCCTTGTCCCCCGTAGCCATCCGGCCGGGCGGCGGCAGACCTACCCGTTGCGGCGCATCATCGATGCGATCTTCTATCTGCTGCGCACCGGAGCGCAGTGGCGGCTGCTGCCGCACGAATATCCCCCGCGTTACGCCGTCTTTTACCACTATGCGCAGTGGCGCGAGGATGGCACCTGGGAGCACGTGAACCAGGCCCTGCGCGAGAGCTATCGCCGCACGATCGGCCGGGCTGCTCAGCCCACAGCAGCGATCATCGACAGCCAATCGGTCAAAACCACTGAGATGGGCGGACCTCGTGGATACGACGGCGGCAAAAAGATCAAGGGCCGCAAGCGCCATCTGCTCGTCGACACCCAAGGCACGCTGCTGAAGAACAAGGTGCAGCCAGCGGACATCCATGATCGCGCAGGGGCCGAACTCCTGTTGGAGGGTCTGCAGCATCTCTTCCCGGCGATCGAGCGGATGTGGGCCGACACCGCCTATCGCGGATTGAAGGATTGGCTGCGCAGAGCGCTGGGCTGGCAGTTGTCGATCCCGCAACACTGGTGGACGGGCGGCGTCTGGATGAAGGTTGGATCAGAGCCGCCAACGCGCCCGAGGGGCTTTCAGGTGCTCGCGCGCAGATGGGTGGTTGAGCGAACCATCGCCTGGTTGACCACCAACCGGCGGCTGGCGAAGGACTATGAACGTCTGGTCGAGACCGGCGAGATGCTGCTCTATCTCGCCATGAGCCGCATCCTGCTGCGTCGCCTCACGCGAAAGGAAAGATAATTGCTCACCAGCCTCTTAATGATCTTCACGAAGGTGGTGTAACATAGGGCGGTGTCGATCCTCGTGAGGAGGTGCGCGATGGAGGACAACGTCTGGCGGCCGGCGCATCTAACGCCCCAGCAGATGGAGGAGCGCCGTCTGGTGGCAGCGAGGCTGTTGCGCCAAGGACGGCTCTCCCAGGCGCAGATTGCTCGGCAGCTGGGGGCCAGTCGAGCCAGTGTCTCGCGCTGGGCCGCCACGCTCGCCCAAGAGGGTCGGCGCGGCCTGGAAGCGCGACCCATTCCAGGACGGTCTCCCCGCCTCAACCAGAAGGCCTGGGTTCGGCTGGGGCGGCTCCTGGACCGGGGCGCGGTGGCGGCGGGGTTCCCCACCGAGCGCTGGACCCTCAAGCGCATCGCGGCCCTGATCGAGCGGGAGTTCGGGGTGCACTATCATCCGCGCTATCTGGAGCGGCCCCTCAAGGCGCATGGCTTCAGCGTGCAGCGTCCTGCCACGAGGGCCAAGGAGCGCGATGAGCTCGTCATTGCGGCGTGGCCCAAGCGCGAGTGGGTCGTTTTAAAAAGAAGGCCCAGCGGGAAGGCCGCACGCTCCTTCTTTGGGACGAGACGGGCCACAGC
>JALZHG010000526.1 GCA_030914045.1 Chloroflexota bacterium
GGGTACTGCGTGGCGGCTGCCGGGTCAAGTGGGTGACTGGCGACTTCTGGAAACGCGCGAGACTAGGGAGGGTATCGTTCTGTACCATCATGGTCATGTTCGGGGCGTCGAGGCGTTCGAGGGGAGATTGCAGGTCGTGAAACTAGGATTGGAAGACAAGGTAGCCGTCGTCACGGGGTCGAGCAAGGGGATAGGGAAGGCGATCGCCGTGGAGTTGGCGCGAGAAGGCTGTCGGGTGATGCTGGCTGCACGCGGAGCGAAGGATCTAGAAGCAGCGGCCGAGGATGTTCGCCGGGCCGGGGGCGCCGGGGATGTGGCAGCTGTCGCCGCGGACGTAACCAGAGCGGACGAAATAGAGGGGTTGATCGCCGAGACCATCGCGCGCTTCGGGACGGTAGACATCCTTGTCAACAACGCCGGAGGAACCGGCAGGCGCTCGCCCTTTCACGAGCTCTCTGACGAGGAGTGGTTCGAGATCCTCGATCTCAATCTCATCTCGGCGGTCCGCTTGACGCGCGCGGTCCTGCCCCACATGCGAAGACAAAGGTGGGGTCGCATAATCAACGTGGCGTCGGAATCGGGGAGCCAGCCGAGCGCGCTGAAACCGCACTACAACGCGGCCAAAGCCGCTCTCATCAACCTCACGAAGAGCCTGTCGAAGGCCTACGGGGAGTATGGAATCTTAGTGAATGCGGTCTCCCCGGCGACCACCATAACGCCGTCCGTCGAAGACCTCATTGCCGAAGAAGCGAGGCGAAAGAACATCCCGCTCAATGAGAAGGATACTGCCTTCGTCAGGGAGAACAAACCGGACATCGTCGCCGGCCGCCTAGGCAGACCAGAAGAGACGGCATGGGTGGTAGCGTTTCTAGCTTCGGAGAGGGCGTCGTTCGTTACGGGAGCGAACTACCGAGTTGATGGCGGCTCGGTAACCTCCATAAGTTAGAGCGACATCGCTGGCTCACACGAGGAGAGGTTGGGGGCCGTATGCCATAGCCTCCGGCACCGACGCACGCCGCCATCCATTTCTCCTGTCATGCTCTCGCTAGCTCTACCCGGCGGGCGTCACCCTCGGTCAGCAGCGCGCGGAACTTAAGCTCAGGTTGTTCTGTACTTTTAAACCCTGATGATGGTCAAGGGCCCCAGTGTAGATGCCCTCTGGCATGTACTCCTCCCCCCTCACCTCGGCGGCACTCTCGCAGGCTCTCCGACGGCCAAGGGTGAGGTACCTGCTTCTAAGGCATAGTTACCAGTAAATTTAGCCAGAGAGCTTGCGCGAAGGAGGCCAACTCATTTTTCCAATGAGGGGGTTCTTACCACGAGTTGCATTACGGTTGCAGTACGACGCCTCCGAGGCGTTTGGAGGGCCAGCTTCACCTCGGAGGTTTTACCTGCAAATCTGCACATTTCTGAGTGGAGCCGATGGGATTCGAACCCACGCCCTCCGCCGTGCAAAAGCTGACCGGCATATTCTAGCCCGTCCTAGCGTGTCCGGCGATTACCCCTATTCGCAGGCATTTTGCGGGATTGCTGTCAGTGGCTTGTCCGCTGCGTACTAGCTTGTACCGGCCCGGTTGCAGTACGTTCGCAGGCCGGGTGGACTCCAATGCTAGCGGACGCTTTTGCGTCCGCATCACCTTCGTTATACATTGAAAGTACAAGACGCTCCGAGATCATCTTCCGTGCTCTGCTTGATGACGATGGTACACGACATGTGCACTTCGAACGCCTGCTGCCGTGACCCCTTGCTCGGTGCCCGTCTCTCTCAACCTCCGGCCTGTTGGACACGGTTAGGTTGTCCTCTGCTAAGGGAGTAACAGAGGCTTCTTACTAGTGATGCAGAACCCCCATCTTTATCTCCGGTCGCAAACGTCAAATGCCTCGGTTCTCGGTCTTTGTCTAGTGCTCATCCAGGAAGCTTTCGAGGAATTCGATCGAACGCTGTACGACGGCCTCCGCCAACTCCTTGCCAAACGCCTCGCTCGCCTGGCGAGCGTCGCCGAGCGCACCATTTTCCGTCACCTCGTCGAAAGAGAGCGGCAAGCCCAACTTCAAGCGCCCCACGGGATTGCCGTAGGGCAACGCTGTTGGGCGCATCTTGCCCGCTTCCAGGGCCTCGCCACGCACGATGTCCGGTTGCAGTGCCAGCCCGATTGAGGTCTCCACCTCGCACGCATGCCCCCAGCGTTCGGTCTTTGCTCCTTTGCGGATGATATCGTCCACGAGGGTGAAGTAGAAGAGGTAGGCCGCTCGTATCCCCAGCTGGAAGCGCAGCTTCGTCATCAACACGTCGAGCGCACCCTGGTTGCCGGCGTGTCCGTCGATGATGAAGAAGCGCTCCACTCCGTGCTGCCGCAGGCTGTCCACCACTTCCAGCACGACGGCTTGGAACGTCTCCGGCGAGAGCGTCATAG
>JALZHG010000527.1 GCA_030914045.1 Chloroflexota bacterium
GTATTCAGCTAAATCCGCAATCCGAAATCCCAATTCCCACATCCCAAGTCCCCTTTGGTACGGCCCTTGCATAGCTGCTTGTAATGATTGCACGAGGAGTCTAAGCATGAATTTCAAAGTTGTTCTTGACGTCTTGAAGGAGACCTTCAAAGACTTCGGCGAGGACAAGGTGCCCCGGCTGGCGGCGGCCCTCGCCTACTACACCATCTTCTCCATAGGTCCCCTCCTGTTGATTGCGCTTGCCATTGCCAGCCAGGTCTTCGACGAAACACAAGTACGAGATCAGATGCTGGGCACGATAGGGAACATGGTTGGCAACAGCGGTAAAGAAACGATAGGACAGGCCCTGGACAATGCTAACAAGGGCAGTGGCGATGTCATTGCTGCCTCCATAGGTATCGTTACTCTGCTCATGGGCGCTTCGGGTGTGTTCGGGCAGTTGAAGGACGCGCTGAACACCATCTGGGAGGTCAAGCCGAAAGAAGGGCAGGGCATCCTCGGCATAATGCGCGAGAGGTTCCTGTCGTTCACGATGGTGCTGGGCACGGGCTTCCTCCTGCTTGTCTCGCTGGTCGTGAGCGCGGGTATCGCTGCCCTCGGCCAGTTCCTCAAGAGCGTGCTGCCCGGCGGCGATATCGTCTGGCAGGTAGTTAACGTCGTGATCACCATCGGCATAATCACATTGATGTTCACTGTGCTCTTCAAGTTCTTGCCCGACGTGCAGGTAGCCTGGAAGGACGTGGTGGTAGGCTCGTTCATTACCGCCATTCTCTTCACGGTGGGGCAGATCGCGCTGGGTGTTTATCTCGGTAGCGGCAGCGTCGGAACGGCGTTCGGGGCCGCAGGCTCAATCGTGATCATACTCGTCTGGATATACTACTCGGCGCTCATCTTCTTCATCGGGGCCGAGCTGACGCAGGTCTACGCCCGCCGCTTCGGCTCGCGGGTGGTACCCGACTCCAACGCCGAGCCACTCACCGAAGAGGCCCGCGCCCAGGAAGGCATCCCCAGCAAGGACGGCGGCGACAAAGACGCCAAAGATGGCGACAAGCCGCGTTCCAAGTCCCGTGGTCTCAAAGCCTCACCCTGGTTCAGGTAGACGATGGACGATGGACGTTGGACGATAGGAGACGGAAACGCAAAGACGCAAAGAGCGCAAAGGACGCGCAAAGTTTAGGATTGTTTGGTACTGCTAACCACTAACCACTAACCACTAACCACTAGTCCATCGTCCATCGTCCCACAACGAGGTTTCAACATGAACGATCGTTCGGTGCTCGGCCTGGTCAAGGCGACGTTCCAGGACTGGACGCAGGACAAGGCTTCGCGGCTGGGTGCGGCGCTGGCCTACTATGCTATCTTCTCGATTGGGCCTATGCTGGTGGTGGCTATGGCCATAGCCGGTTTTGTGTTCGGTGACGCCGCCGCCAAGGGCCAGATTACCGGCACCATGAGCCGAGTGTTCGACAAGGATACCGCTGACTTCATCGAGGGGCTGGTAAAGAGCGCAAGCCAACCCACGGCGGGCACCATAGCGACCGTGATCGGCGCGGGCACCTTGTTGCTGAGTGCGATGGGCGTGTTCGGGCAGCTAAAGGATGCCCTCAATACCATATGGGAGGTCGAGCCTATACCGGGCGGCGGCATAGTAGCCGCGCTTACCAAGAATTTTCTGTCGTTCGGGATGCTCCTGGGTGTCGGCTTCCTGCTGGTGGTGTCACAGGTAATAAACGCCCTCCTTTCCACCCTGGGGCCGTTCCTCAGCGAGAGCTTGCCGGGTGGGGCGTTGCTGTGGAACGCTGTCAACTACGCGATAACCCTGGCGGTGATTGCCCTGCTGTTCGCCATGATCTTCAAGTTCGTGCCCGACATACGCGTGGGCTGGAAAGAGGTGCTGATTGGAGGGGCCGTGACTGCCACACTCTTTCTACTGGGGCAGATAGCCCTCGGCATCTATCTCAGCATGGGCAACGTCGGCTCGGCATTCGGGGCGGCTGCCTCCCTGGTGGTCGTGCTCGTTTGGATATACTACTCCGCTCAAATCCTGTTCCTGGGTGCGGAGTTCACCCAGGTCTACGCCAACCGCTACGGCTCCGGCATGTCCCCCGCCCGCCACGCCCGCTTCCTCACCGAGGAGGCCCGCGCCCAGCAGGGCACCAAGAGCAAACAACCCCGCGACCGTGCCGACCGCCAGGACGATCCATCTTCCCCTGGCCTCAAGACCTCTCCCTGGTTCCGGTAGATTTCGGTAAGGGCAACGAAGGAATTCACCGCAGAGACGCAGAGGACGCGGAGATTACGCAGAGAAAGGTAAGAGTTTAGCGTCTCCAGGAGGATGGTTAGTGCCCTACTCCCCTTGTCATCCTGAGCGTAGCGAAGGATCAGTTGCCCGTGTTTGACTCTCACTATTGAGG
>JALZHG010000528.1 GCA_030914045.1 Chloroflexota bacterium
CCATCACCCAGAGCAAAGCGATAAAGGCGGACGAAGAGGACGAGCCGGTTTATCGCAGCAAGATCGAGGAGGCCGCCGGAGACTGACGGACCGGCGACCGTCGGGCGAGCTGCAACGATCGAACCGCTGCGGCGGCGCTCCTTGCGGCCCGCGCGCTTGATCCCGCGCGAAAAATGTCTCGCCGCGAGCCAGAAGAAAGGCGCCACGAAAAGCGAGACGAACGCGAGTCGCCAATTCAGGTAGAAGAGCACCGCGGTGAAAACGATGAGTTGGGAGACGTAGAAGATCGCCGAGGTCAGCCCGCTCAGCAGGAGGTTTTCGATCTCCTGCACGTCGTCGGTGAGGCAGATCCTCTCCGCTGTGTGGGAATACTCCTTCGACCACGTTGGAGCCAGGGTCGACAGCTACGTCAGCTACCTCAGGAACAAGATAGACTCCCACGGTGATCCTTCCTTTATCCAGACCATCCACGGGGCGGGCTACCGCTTTGACCCGTGCGCGGGCGAGTGATCCCAGTCGGGTCTCGTAGCGTACCAGGAGTGGCGGCTGACATTGACTCTGGTAGCATTCGGGGGCACAGCCCACTCGAGAGAACAGATGGATAGGAGAGATCATGGCTAAAGCGGAACGCCGCGCGGAAGTGACGTGGCAGGGCAACCTGATGAAAGGTTCCGGGACCTTCGACCTGGCGAGCAGCGGGACGATGACGGGAGCCCAGGTCACCTTCGCGAGGCGCATCGGGAACCCTGAAGGCAGCACCTCGCCCGAGGAGCTCATCGCCGCAGCGCACGCGAGTTGTTACGCGATGGCGCTCTCGAACACACTCGGGGAGCAGGGCAACGACCCAGAGGAGTTGAACATCAGCGCGACCTGCACGCTGGATACGGACAGCCTCAAGATCACCACGATGGTCCTAGACATCCGCGGAAACGTACCCGGCGTCGACGAGGAGGGCTTCAGGAGTGCTGCTGAGCAGGCTGAGCAGATCTGCCCGGTCTCCAACGCCCTGCGTGGCAACGTGGACATCCAGCTGAACACCCGCCTGGCTTAACGGGGTCTTTCTCAGCGGGCTTCGCTACGGGCTATGATGCCGTGGGGCTTGTCCTCTATCCACCGCACGAACCGGGAGATCTCGGGGTGGGAGAGTAAAGTCTTCACGCTGTTGTAGCCCCGCTCCAACTCTTTCTCTGTGAGGCTGCGGTGGATCTGCCTGTGGCACGCGGGGCACAGGGCCACCGTGTGATGCAACTCTTCGCGGGTAAAGCGGGCTTTCACCCGTTTGTTACCGTGGCGGCTGCGCGGGATAAGGTGGTGCCTGGTACGTCGCTCCACGACCCTCTCACACAGTCCGCAGGTCCCGCCGTTCTCGTAGATACTCGACATACCGCGCCAAATTGTACCCGGCGGCGGGCGCTTCACAACGACCTGTCTAAGGGTCCCGCAGCCGGGCGAGTGCCGTGCCTAATGGCGCAGAGTATGTCCGGTCCGCGAGCGGGAGGATTCGGTAGCCAGGGGTAGCTTCCTCGACCCTATACCTCGTGTCCCTACGTCGGGGGGGTTACGGTCGGAGCGGTGGGAAGTCGTAACAGGTTATCCTCGTGGTGATCTTGTCCGTTGCGTTGGTAGGGTTGAATTCGACGGTCCAAGAGCCACCCCTGCCCGCCTTGTCCTCAACTCTGGCGGTAGGCGGCAGAGTTGATGTAACCGCCGCTCTGTAACCTGTCTCCGGAGAGTAGCGTATGTGTACTTCGCAGAAAAACCCTTCTACGCGATTGGGTGAATAGCCGCCTGTACTCGATGGTAGCGAAAGCCCTCGCTCACGTGCTGGACCGGCCTGGCAAGCGCACGTATCCTCTAATAGCCAGGGCGTCTACACCGCAACAAGGCCCACTACGATCAACCCCGCTACGCCGCTGAGCGCGAGCGCTGATATCTTGAAGCCCACTGGCATCAGAGCGAACAGCGCGACGATCGCGACCATGCGCGGCCAGGACAGCACCCCGAAGATAACCCGCTTGAAGAGCGCGTGCCCGGCCAGGGCCAACGCAGTTACCCCAAGGGTCAGTGCGACGAGGGCGGCCGATGTTCGGCCGCCGGGATGCGCTAGCGTCAACTCGTCGTCGTCGCCCAACGCGATGATCTCGACTATCATGGGGATGTGGAAATAGGTGTAGGCGGAGAGGGCCACCCGTCCCAGGTCATCGGAGGAGGAGATGACCTCGCGAGCCGCCTCCACGGTGCGGTCGAAGTAGATCCACCACAGCGACACGCTGCCGAGCAAGGCCACCACGGCAGCGACCGCCGCGAAGATCAGAAAGGCCAGCAAAGCTACCTGCTCCACAGCGGCGCATCCTACGCTATTCACCGGAGTGCGTGGAAGGGTGTTCTCCACAGTAGTTCGCGCCGCGTTTGGT
>JALZHG010000529.1 GCA_030914045.1 Chloroflexota bacterium
GTTCCATGATCTGCTGGCGGCTATAGACCCAGCCGGGATGAGCGGCGAGCGACTTGAGAACCTCGAATTCTGCAGCGGTCAGCTCGATACGCTTGTCGCCCACCCAAACCTGCCGACGCAGAAGATCTATCATGAGACCGGGGAACACAAGTCTTTGATCTGGAGCGTCGAGGCGCTGACGCCGGAGGTGGGCCCGCACGCGACTCACAATCTCAAGCGGGCTAACCGGCTTGGTGATGTAGTCGTCGGCCCCCACTTCGAGTCCAAGTACGACGCTTCTTTCGCCGTCGCGGGCGGTCAGCATGACTACCGGAACATCGCTGCTTTTCCTAAGTTCCTGACAGAGGCTGATCCCGTCGATGCCCGGGAGCATTATGTCTAGGAGAACCAGATCGAACGCGCCGGCCGATCGAAAGCGCTTTAGCGCCGCTTCACCGTCCGCAACCGCTTCGACGCTCAATCCCTCGCGCTCGAGGGCAATCTGCACTATGTCTCTTACCGCAGGATCGTCCTCAACGATTAGTATGTTAGGCATCCACGCTCGCCTCCTGCAGCTCGATCTCGACCACGGTCCCTACCCCTTCTCGGGAGCGAATCGAGATGCTGCCCCCCATCCGCTCGGTAAGGTCCTTACAGATGGACAGCCCCAGACCGAAGCCCTCGGAGCTGCCTGTGCCCTTGTAGAAACGCTCGAAAATGTGTGGAAGATCGACGGGGCTTATCCCGGCTCCCTCGTCTTTCACACTAACGACGCCAGACCTTGTACGAACCTTGATGTCTCCGCCCCGGTTGGAGTGCTTTATGGCGTTGCTGAGCAGGACCATAAGCACCTCCTGGAGCCATTCGGGATCAGCGCGTACGCAACCACCCTCGCTTTCGGTGAGGATCCTGATCCCACCGCTCTCAGCGAGCGGCTCCATCAGCTTGGTCGCTTGCTGCCCAGCTTCCCTCAGATCTACTATATCCAAGTCGGGCTCCCTCCGGTCCCAACCTATCCGGGATAGGCGTAGCAGGACTTCCGATAAGCGCTGCATGCGTCGCCCCTCGGAAAAGATGTGATTCAGGAGGCGTCGCCTTATAGTTGGGTCCGCGTCCTCCCCGGTCGCCAGCAGTTCAGCGGCGCCCACGATGGCCATTATGGGTGTCCTGAGTTGGTGGGCGGCGTTGGCCAGGAACCGCTGCTGATTGGCCTCCAGCTGGCGCCCCTCCGAGAGGTCTTGGATCACCACCAGCACTTCACCACGACTTTGTTCTAGCTCGACCAGGCACTCCAGCTTGACCCGAAGGAAGGTTTCCTCGTAGCGCACCCCGGCCTCAATGCCCTCCCTGTTTCTGGTGCAATGGGCGACCGCCTCCGGCAGATCAAAGCCTTCCCAGGGATCCGGCAGCTCATCGAGCGGCTCCTCGTCAGGCACTCCTAACATGGAGCGAGCGGCTGAGTTTACGAACACGATGTGCCCCTGCGTATCAGCTACTAGCACGCCTTCGGCGAGGCTGTTCAGTATGGAGTTGAGTGTTGCTTCGCTTTCGCGCAGCCTTTCCTCGGCACGCTTGCGTTCTGTAACGTCGCGTAGGACTGAGAGATGGCGTCCCGGCAAGAATCCGGCTTTCGCCTTGAACTCCAGGTTGCGCATCTCCCCATCGGGGCGATATAGCGGGAACTCTCCCTCTTGCTCCCCTTGCTCCAAGAACGCCTGCCAGGCCAAGCGGGTTTGATGCTCTTCTCCCGATCTTACAAAATCTTCAACTTTGGCTCCAAGCAACTCGTCCAAAGACACGCCGAATAGATCGCAGGCCGCCTCGTTCGCCCCGACGTACTCGCCGGTGTCGCTGGCTATCAGGATGGCGTCCAAGGTGTTCTCGAACAGAGCGCGAAACTGCCGCTCGCTCTCATGCAGCCTCTCCTCGGCCAGCTTGCGCTCGGTGGTGTTTTCGTGGGCGACCACCGCTCGTGGGGGACCACCGGCCGCAAATTGCGTCACCCTTCCAATGTACCAGCGCCGTTCCCTGGGTGAATGGCAGGGATACTCTAGCTCGAATTCTTCGCGCTGGCCGCTGAGAACCGAGCGGATCCCCTCCGCAAAGGGAGCAGCCTCCTCGGAATGCGCACCCGCTGCCGAATCGCATGCCCGGAGGTAGTTGGCGCCTTCGGCGTAGTTCTGTGCGGCTACTCCATTTGCCCTGGCAAATTCTCGCCAGGCTTTGTTGACGCTGACGATGGTCCCCGTCTCGTCGATAATCGCTATGTGCGCGGAGAGGCTGTCTAAGGTCCGTTGACGGTCCTCGCTACGTAGGGCTTCCTCTTGCCTGGCGGCTTGCTCGCGTCCTAGCGCGCCGAGCAGCTCGAGTCTCCCGACCACCGCCTGGGCGAAACCCCCAAGCACCCTCATCTGGTCCTGACCAAACTCGATGG
>JALZHG010000530.1 GCA_030914045.1 Chloroflexota bacterium
GTTGACGAGGCGCAGCTTTTTGAAGGCGGGTGGGGGGGCGCTGGCTGGCGCATACGTCCTCGGGCTCGCGGGGTGCGGTGGCGGAGGCGAACAAGGCGGGACTGCGAAGAGCCTGGAGTTCTGGGGCTTCGACGAGGGGCGGGTGAACTTCGCCAAGGCTGGCTACAAGTCCAAGGCGTTCAAGTCCAAGCACGGGGACGTCAAGATCAACTTCAGGATACTGCCCTACGATCAGATGCACAACAAGCTCTTGACAGCGCTGGTCTCGGGCGAGGGCGCACCGGACATAGCCGACATCGAGATCTCCCGCTTCAGCCTGTTCATAAAGGGCGACCATGTGCCGCTGCTCGGTCTCAAGAAGCGCATGGGCGACGACATCAACGACATCTACAAGCCAGCCGCCGTCGACCCATGGAGCTGGAAGGGCGAGATCTACGGCGTCGGAAACGAGCTGAACACCGTCGTCATGGCTTACCGCAAGGACATACTGGAGAGCGCAGGCGTCAAGCTGCCCTTCGAGACGTGGGACGATGTCATCGCGGCCGGCAAGAAGGTTTCGACAGGAAACCGCAAGATGTTCGCCATCCACGACCTCTCCTTCGGCGATCACTACATGATGATGCAACACGCAGGCACGGCGTACTTCGACGAGAACGGCAATTACAACGGGGACGACCCGAGGAGCATCGAGGCGATGCAGTTCCTCCACGACCTCGTCTACAAACACAAGATCGCCGCCATAGCACCGGCCGCAGCCAACAACAACTGGGCGCCGCCGCAGTACATGGCGGCCTTCAGGGCCGAACGGTTCATCGCGACGTGGGGACCGCCGTGGCACCTGTCCTACTTTATCGACCAGGTTCCGGACCAGGAGGGTAAATGGACCGTGCAGGAGCTCCCCGAAGGGCTTGGCGAAAGCAGGCCGACGGCCAACTACGGCGGAACAGGCATGGCGATCACGGAACAGTCAGGGAACCCACAGGCGTCGTGGGATCTCATCAAGGCGGCCAACCTGACTAAGGAAGGGGTACTGTTCGACTTCAAGGAGCGTACCGCGTACCCGGCGTACAAGCCGGCCTACGACGACCCCGCACTCGCTAAGCCCAGCGACTACTTCGGCGGCGCCAAGATCGGGCAGATCTACTCTGATATCGCCGACGCCCTCCCTGCCTTCCGCCAGTCGCCTGTGTGGGCGGACACTACCCTGGCGATACAGCGCGATGTGATCACACCGGTCATGAACGACAAGACGGATGCCAAGACCGCGCTGACCGAGATGAAAGGGACGGTCGAGGACCTGCAGAAAAACCAGTAGTTGGGGGCGAAGGGCGGACGGGAACAGGTCCGTCACGTTCCTCGGAGAGGTTGGGTGGCGATGCAGCCGCAACTCGATGAGGCAGGGCAGGCGGGAGCCCGCAAGAGGGTGCCTGGCGGGGCCACATCAAAGCGTCGGTGGGGCGGTGGACGGCGCTCGGCGGTGGCACCATATCTATTCTTGCTACCATTCTTCGCAATCTATTGCGCTTTCTTGCTGTATCCAACCTTCAGCGCGCTGTGGCTGAGCTTTCAAAAGGCGGTCGCCCTGGATACACCCTCGTTCATCGGGCTGGACAACTACGTGAGGCTCGTACAGGACGAGCGCTACCTTCACGCCCTGCGAAATACTACCGTGTACGCGCTGGCGAGCGTATTCATACTCAGTCCCCTGGCGCTGGCCGTCGCGCTCGCCATACGCTCCTTCCTCGTCCCCTCGGTGAACCTCAAGAGCTTCTACCGGATCTCGCTGTTCCTGCCCTTCGTCACTTCGCTCGTGGTGATCGCGCTCATGTTCAGCCTGGTCTTCAACAAGGATTTCGGTCTGCTCAACTCTTTTTTCCGCTCTGTCGGGCTTCCCGAGGTGAACTGGCTGGGGTCCGAGCGGCTCGCGATGGTATCCATCGTCCTGGTTGGGATCTGGACGTACCTTGGCGTGAACTCACTGTACTTTCTGGCGGGACTGCAGAACATACCGCACGAGCTGAACGAGGCGGCAGCGATAGATGGGGCCAACCGTCGGAAGACGTTTCTCTACGTCACGCTTCCGCTGCTGCGGCCCACGATCCTGTTTGTCGTTATCCAGGCGACCATTTTTAGTTACCAGCTCTTCGAGATACCTTTCTTGCTCACCAACGGCGGGCCCTCGGACGCGACGCTGTTTCTCTCGCCGTACCTCTACGAGGTCGGCTTCTCCCAGTTCGACCGTGGCTATGCCGCGGCGATCGGGTACTCGATGGCGATCATAAGCATTTTTCTGACCGTCATACAGCTGCTCCTGTATCGGAGGTTCAACAGATGATAACGGGCCACAGGGCGGCCACCCGTGTGTGGCAGGTGCTCGGCAACGCGGTCTTGTTGGTGGTCATCTTCCTCACCA
>JALZHG010000531.1 GCA_030914045.1 Chloroflexota bacterium
GCTACCATCATCCACGGGTCGATCCTCCTTTCTGGGCCGCTGACGAGCCCGTATCTTTATTTGCAGACCCTCTGACAGGGTACTGCGCGAGGATTGGCCCTTCTCATCTCATCTACAGTGACACTTAAGGCCAAGTGACCATTGAGCATTTCCGAGAGACCCCTTTGAGAACCAAGAAAAGCCCCAAAGTGCCCAATATTGGGCACTCCAACGGACGCTGCGAAGCCCGAGTACGCTAGTGTCACTGTACAACTAGAAGGGTTATTCTCCGAAGATGCCTTCGCTCGTGAGGTGACCTACTACGATCTTCGTCGGCGAAATAGCGAATGATATGCTGCACAGTCGTGCTACTGCTCGCGCTCTGCATCAGCGGGCGGGGGCGCGGGTCACTGCCGGTCCGGGAAGGAGTCCCCGAAAATGGTCAGTCCTGAAGCCATCAAGCTGAACGAGATCCTCCGCAACGCCCCGAAGGCGGTCGACATGGATCTTCCCCACCAACGAGAGGTAGGCGAGCACGCTGAAGACATGACCTCAGAGCCTCAGGGCGTTACCTACGAAGAGGCCTACGCCGTAGACGGGCTGTGGGCCACTCCGCATTCCTGGGACGGCCACTCGGCGATCATGTACCTGTATGGCGGCGGCTACGTGATCTCCTCGCCGCACTCGCGGCGTAAGCTCGCCGGGCATCTCGCCAACGCTTCTGGGGCCCGGGCGCTCGTCCCCCGATACCATCTAGCACCGGAGCGTCCCTTTCCTTCTGCGGTCGAGGATGCGGCAACCGATTACCGGTGGCTGCTGGGGGAGGGATGCCGCCCGGAGCAGGTCGTCATCGCTGGCGATTCGAGCGCCGGCGGCCTGACGGTCGCTACGATGCTCAAGCTGCGCGACGACGCTGTGCATCTCCCCGCGGGTGGTGTCCCCATATCGCCTTGGGTCGATCTGGCCTGCACCGGAGAGACGCTCGAGACGAATGCTACGGCGGACCTCACGGCGACCAAGGCCAGCCTGCTGCGGATGGCCGGCCAGTACCTCCAAGGCGCGGATCCGCGCACACCGCTCGCCTCCCCTGTGTATGCCGACCTGACTGGCTTGCCGCCCCTGCTTATGGTCGTAGGGGGCGACGAGGCACTGCTCGACGATTCGGTACGCCTGGCACGCTCCGCAGGCATGGCGGGAGTGGACACGATGCTGTACATCGGGGCGAAGATGCAGCACATCTTTCCGATCTACTGCGGCGTGATGCCGGAAGCCGACGCGGCGGTCGCGATGATCGGAGCGTGGATCCGCTCCCGCACGTCGTGAGAGATCACGGTCTGCACACTCTTGCGCTCCTTACCAAACCTTTCTTCGCCCAACTGGGTAGAAGGAGTTCGGCGAGATTCGCAAGTGCGTGATGCGCGAAAGACCAGCTTGCTGCGGACAGGATAGACTCAACCCTTCTGGCTTCCTTTGCAGACCGGTTTGCTAGTTCACGCCTCCGTGTGTATGTTGGGTCCTTAGTGCACGCATGCACGAAAGGGGGGTGCTCACTGCCATGTACACCGTGCTCGTCGGCGTCTTGTTCGTGTGCGCGGCCGTATTCGTTGCGGTGATGGGGTTGGCATTGGTGGAGCGTGTAGTGTCCTGGGAGTCGCGCCGAAAGCACAGCGACGTGGCAGGGTTCATTCACGCGGTCGTCGGTATCACGTACGCGGTTTTGTTGGGGCTACTGGTAATCGCCGTGTGGGGGAGCTACGAGGCGGCGAGGAATACCGTAAGAAGCGAGGCAAACGAGCTGGCCGAGATCTTCTGGCTTGCCGATAGATTGCCGGCTTCAAAAGGACAGCAGATCCAGTCTTTGGCTCGCTCCTACGCCGAGGTAGTGGTCGAGGAGGAGTGGCCCATGATGGAGCAACGCAGAAAAGCCGGTAGCCCCCGCGCGTGGGCACTTGTGGACGATATGCGGCAAGAACTCCAAGGGTACGAGCCCCGCACGAAAGGCGAGCAGGTGCTCTATCAAGAAGCGATGGACCGGGTCCACGACTTCGCCAACGCGAGAAGGATGCGTCTGGAGGAAGCCGAGGAGGGTATACCCACCATCCTGTGGCTCGTTCTGGTCATTGGGGGTATTTCGACGTTGGGATTCACCTACCTCTTCGGCATGGAGAACACCTGGGCGCACAGGTTGATGGTGGCGACTCTGGCGATGGTGATCGCCCTGGTGCTCTTCACGGTGGGCGTCATGGAGTACCCCTTTTCCGGTGGAGCTCGCATTGGACCAGGCGCCTTCGAGCTGATACTGGAGAGGTTTGAGACGAGCAAGCTCAGCAACCTCTGACCAACCCACCAATAGACTCCGAGCGATATTGCGGCCCCTATTCACCAAAGTGCCTGGAAGTTAGGTGTTCTCGGAATTCGCTGCAGTGTAAGG
>JALZHG010000532.1 GCA_030914045.1 Chloroflexota bacterium
GCCTAGAGAAACTGTCTGAAAAGTCCCTCGGTGAACCTTGGAGCATGGATTTTGATGGTGCAACGCGCTAAGAACGCGTCTTTTTTACCCCGTTTTGCCACCCTGAAGGCCTTCCCTTTGAGATTGGCGAGACTTTTCAGACAGTTTCTTGAAACTGTTTGAAAACCCTCACGAGCGAGCCAATCTCCTCGCCATCAGGCGACTCATGGCCACGTAGATGAAAGCTTCTCCGCTCTGCGGCAGCCTCTCGTAATCTTTGCTCATCCTCCTGTTCTGTTCCAACCAAGCGAAGGTGCGCTCCACGATCCATCTCTTCGGCAAGAAGGGTCTCGGGCCCTCCGGAGGCAGCAGCTTCTCCAAATCGATGGGGACTCCCTCTTCGTTCCACTTCCTCACCCATGCCCTCATCACCTCCTCGGGTGCCACCTTCGGCGGATGTCGCACGACCTCTGCGGTCCATCCCAACACCTTCTGCACCCAGCCCGCACCCTTGTCTTCCCCGGTGTATCCGGCGTCTAGCCATAGGTGGGAGAGGCGCTCGGGCAGACGATCGCGCGCAGCGATATCCAACAAGAGTTTGATGCCGTCGCGGTCCTGGATCTGTGCGCCGTGGAGCCGGGCTTCAAGCACCAATGCCTGGGTGTCGACCAACAGATGGCGCTTGCGTCCCTTGACCTTCTTGGCGCCGTCGTAGCCGCGCTCTTTGCCGCCCACACCCGTGGTCTTGACCGACTGGCTATCCACGATGCCCGCGCTGGGCTGAGGGTTCCTCTTCAGGCGGACTCGCACACGATCGCGCAGAGCGGCGTGCATCCTCTCCCATGTCCCGTCCAAGCGCCAGGAGCGGAAGTAGTGGTAAACCGTCTTCCAGGATGGGAAGTCGTGCGGCAGCAGCCGCCAAGCGCAGCCGCTCCTTACGACGTAGAAGATGGCGTTGAGGATCTCGCGTAGGGGATAGATCCGAGGACGCCCGTTGGCTTTGGGAGCGGGAAGGTAGGATTCCAGGCAACTCCATTCGGCGTCTGAGAGGTCGCTCTGATATGCTCTTCTCATGCTCGGTATCCTACCGAGCGAGTGCCTCAGATCCCCTTTTCAGACAGTTTCAAGGCGAAGTTCGCAGAATTCTTCTTTCACGCACTCAGGTGAATAGGGGCAGAGGCGAGTCGTCTAGTGCTAGGGTCGGCACTTTCAGGGATGTTCCTAGCGAAGCTCAACACTCTTATGCACTCTTTCCCGATATTATTGATGCATGATCGCGGACAACGCCATCTATGTTGACGGTCGACGCGCCGCACAACAACCCAGCTCCTTGCAAGAAACGTATGAGGCCCTTCGTCAACTAGACGATGGAGTGGCCTGGATCGACCTCTACGAACCAACAAAAGAGGAGTTCGAATCGGTCGCGCAGGAGTTAGAGTTGCCTCCCCGGGTGATAGAGGGCGCTATAAAACCCCAGCAGCGGCCTAAGCTCGTGCGCTACGGCGATTCGCTATTCGTCGTGCTCAAAACTGCTCGTTACCTGGACGAACCAGAGAAAGTGGAGTTCAGCGAGGTACATGTTTTGGTGGGGAAGGACTTTATCGTCACAGTACGCTACGAAGAGATTCCGGCTTTGGAGGAAGTGCGCCGACGGCTAGAGGGGGAGCCTGAGTCGCTGCGCCAAGGCCCCCAACCAATCCTCCACGAGATCATGGATCAGATAGTGGATGACTATGAACCGGTACTCGAGGGCTTGGGAACAGACATACAAGAGGTCGAGGACGAGGTCTTTGGAGGAAACGCAGATGTCTCGCAGCGGATATACGAGCTCTCGCGAGAGCTGGTGCAGTTTCAGCGAGCAACAAGCCCGTTGGAAAGGGCATTGGAGCGGGGTGGCGAAAGGAACGAGCACGACATCGACCCGGAGCTAAGGAGCTACCTACGTGAACTCCATGACCGTGTGTTGCGAGTGGTAGAGCCGACGGAGGGTTTCCGCGACATGCTCTCTGACATCCTAGTGGTGAACCTTACCCTTATTGGCGTGAGCCAGAATGATCAAACTAAGAAGATCAGCGCCTGGGCAGCGATTCTAATAGTCCCGACGCTCATCACGGGTATCTACGGTATGAACTTCGATTTTATGCCCGAGCTGCACTGGATCTTCGGCTACCCATTCGCACTAGCGTTAATGGTGTCGATCAGTGTAGGTCTCTACGCCGTCTTCAGACATGTCCGATGGTTGTAGTCTAGACAGGCGCTTCCTTTTCCTAGAACCCCCTCAAGGCGAACTTCTGAGAATTCCGTAAAGAAACTGTCTGAAAAGTCCCGAAGGGTACCAAACCGAGGCTACACGGGCCGCCGAAGAGGGAGTGAGGAGGCATATTTTCGTCGTTTCGGGCTAGCGACCTAGCGCCGCGACGTCTCTCTGACG
>JALZHG010000533.1 GCA_030914045.1 Chloroflexota bacterium
CTTCCATGCTGTGTTCGGCGATGACAATGAGATTATGTTGCCGACCCATATCATCCAGCAGACTCTGGAAGGCATGGCGGGTGGCACCCTCGTTGAAGGCCCCCTGCTGGTGGTAAGTGGCGAGGGTGTTGTAGTACGAAACAATAGGCTTAGGCAGGGTTGGAGGCAAAGCAATAGTGCTCCACTAATAAAGGACTATGCTGAAACGAGTATAGCACGTCAGCGGATGGCGGGCAACTATCGCTAGAATCTGCTGCTCTATCCAGGTCTGCTACTCATGCCGCAACGCCGCCAACGGGTCCAGCCTGGCCGCGCGGAAGGCGGGATAGAGACCGGCCACAATGCCCACCAGGGCGGCAAAGGTCAGGGCACCGCCCACAAGCTCCCACGTCACCACGAAGAAGGGCGCGTCTATCGGGACCTGCGCCTGCCTCATATATTCGAGGATGACCTGGTTGAGTGCCAAACCGAGCAGCCACCCGCCAATCACGCCCACGATGCCCCCGAACAACCCGATTAGCCCCGCCTCTATCATGAAGATGCGCAGCACGTCGCCGTTGGACGAGCCTATAGCCTTCAGCGTGCCGATTTCGCGGGTGCGCTCGTAGATGCTCATTATCATCGTGTTGGCGATGCCCACGCTGGCGACCAATAGCGCAAGCAGCCCTACCGAGGAGAGCATCACCTGTAGAATTGAGAAGATGCGGTTCACCTGGTCCAGGAACATCTGCAAGGTGCTGGTGTCTAGGCCGAATGCTTCCACCTCCCCCGCCACCCTGGGTGCGTCGTTCAGGGAGCGCGTGTGTACCACCGCCGAGGTGTAGCCCTCGGTCTCCAGTATGTTCGGGTCGTTGTACCACCACTCCTTGATCCGCAGCTTGTCGGCGTTCCCCAGTTGCGCCGCCATTGGAGGCAGGTTGCCCATGATGCCGAGCACCGGCGTTTCCAGCTTGAAGCTGTCACCCCTGGGTGAGGTCACGGTGATGCTGGCTTGCTGCCCTACCAGGGAGGGATAGTCTTCAGGGCTGAAGCCGGAACCGCGTAGCAAGCGGTCGCTGAGCACCACCCCGCGCTCATCAGGTGCGTTCTCCAGCGACTCGCCCTCCAGTAGCACGTCCTCGCCGCTGAAGATGCGGTCCATCGGCTCTCGCTCGTGTAACGTCACAGGGAAGGCTCTGCCCGCCACGGCTACGCTCATCTCCGGGGCTGTGGGCACCGAAATCGCCACCTCCACCGAAGTCACGCCCTCTATGCCCTCTATACGCTCGATAGCTGAAGGGTTGAGGGGCACGCTTGGCCGGGTGCGCACGTTGGGGTTGTCCTCGTCCACGGGTCCCGTGATTTGGGGGTAGACGAACACGGTGTCAAGCCCCAACTCAGATATGGTGTCGGTGATTTGCCGCTGTATGCCGATGCCGAGCGACACCATTGTGACTATGGTGATGATGCCCACGAACACACCCACCGAAGTGAGCACTGTCCGCACCTTGCGCCGCCCCAGGTTCTGTGTGGCTGTTGTTAGTGTGTCGATTAGTCTCATCTTTCCTCTTTATTCTGCTTTCCTGGTAATCGAGATGATTGTACTGCTTCTAAACGCTACTTCTAAGGAGATTATAGGCTGTGGCCTACCAGGGTACAAGCACTTGAAGCACTGGCACAACAAAGAACCGCAAAGGCATTACAAACTAGTCTTTACAAAGCTAGTCCTTGTAAGTCGAACATCTAGGTTCCTAAACTATCAATAATATCACGAATATTACACCTGCTATCAATACTCTTTGCATGACACAAGGAGCAAGCGTATCAATTCGGATGCACCCGGATTGCAGATAGCCACCACTATATGTTATATGTCTAGACTCGAAGTTTGATGCCATTGCAACTGGACCTCTTCGTGACCTATAATCTACCCCAAACCCCATCCCAAAACTTTACGAGGTGACGCTATGGGCCAGCTAACTCAAACCCAATACCAGCAACTGCAGAACGTGCTGAACGCAGCCTTCCCGACTATCCAGGACCTGCGTCAACTGTCCCTATATTCGCTTGGAATCCCTCTCGAGAACGAAGTTGATATTGGGCAACCAAAGAAGTTCGTCATCTTCGACTTGATTCGATGGACCGAAGCGAGGGACAAGTCGGTAAAGCTTATCTCGGGAGCGCGGGAGGCGAATCCAGACAACGCCAGCCTCTTTGAGTTTGCTTCTCAATTCGGCTTGGCACCCGGCACGGGCACGCTGGAGAGTTTGATAATCAAGAGTAAGCGGCCAGTTGACGTAGCAAAGTGGAGCGAGCGCGAGGGTCACATCGAGCCGAGGATATGCCACATCACCGTTCAGACCAACAAGGGAAACAAAGTTGGCACGGGATTTCTGGTAGCCAGAGATGTTGTGATGACAAACTATCA
>JALZHG010000534.1 GCA_030914045.1 Chloroflexota bacterium
CCCCTAACCGCATCACGTTTCACGTTTCACGTTTCAGAACGAGGTGAGTAATGTTCTTTAAGCAGTTTGTGAATGAAGACCTGGGGTGCGCCTCCTACCTTATAGGGGATACGGACGCAGGCGAGTGCGTGGTGGTCGATCCTGGGTGGGATGTGACGCCTTATGTGGAGCTTGCTGCCGCCAGGGGGATGGCTATTCGCTACGTGGTGGAGACCCATAACCACGCGGACCACGTTTCGGGGCACGGCAAGCTGGCGAAGTTGGGGGCGCAGGTAGCAGTCCACGAAGAGGCGGGAGTGGCCTACCCCCATAAGTCGCTCACTGATGGCGAGGTGCTTAAAATAGGTACAGTTGAGCTGCGGGTGATACACACACCAGGCCACCGGCCTGAGCATATCGCCCTGGCCGTGACCGACACCTCCCGCGCCGACCAACCCTGGCTGGTGCTCACCGGCGACTCGTTGTTCGTGGGCGACGTGGGGCGGCCCGACCTGGCAATCGAGCCGGAAGAAGGGGCTGCCCAACTATTTACTTCGCTCAACAAGCTGCTCAAGCTGGAGGATGGCGTGGAGGTCTATCCGGGGCACGTCTCAGGCTCGCTGTGCGGCAAGTCGATGAGTCCCAAGCCCAACTCCACAATTGGCTTCGAGCGCAGGTACAACGCGCCCCTCGCGGAGAAGGAACAGGACGCTTTCGTGCGGCAGGTTACTTCCGAATTGCCCCCGCAGCCGCCCCAGTTTGGCCGCATAGTCGAAATGAACAGAGGCCCTTTCCTCACGGAGGAGACTGTAGTCCGCACGCTCACCGCCGACGAAGTAGACTCCTTGCGCAAGGATGGCGGCTTCGTGCTCGACACACGCGACCCTCAGGCATTCGGCGGCGGGCACATTCCGGGCGCTATCAACGTGGACCTGCACGGCGGGCAATTCGCCACCCGCGCCTCCTGGGTGATACCTGAGGGTGCGCCGGTCGTGCTGGTGCTGAACGCGCAGGGCGACCTGAAACAAGCCATGTCGCTGCTGGAGGCGGCGGGGCAAGGCAACATCAAAGGCTACCTGCTGGGGGGCATACATGGCTGGGACAGCAGCGGCAGGCCCCTTGAGACGGTCCCGCAGGTGCCCGTATCGGAGTTGCGCGAGAGGCTGCAATCGGGCGACCGCAGCTTCACCGTGCTCGACGTGCGGGAGGACTCCGAGTGGCGCGAAGGCCACATAGAAGGTGCCATCCACATCCCCTTCCACCAGCTATCGAAGAGCCTCGACCGGGTGCCCAGCCACAAGCCGGTGGCGGTGGTGTGCGGCGGCGGCACCCGCAGCAGCATAGCGGCCAGCCTCCTCCAGGGCGAAGGCTTCGACCCGATGAACGTCAGTGGCGGCATGGGTGCCTGGAACTCCTCCGGCTACCCCCTGGCACGTGAAGGCGCGAGCACTGCTAGATAGGTCAGCAAGCGCGGACACCGCATCGTGCCCTCATGTAGCCCCTATCCTACAACCTCAAGAACCAAAGCCCCTACCTTGTCATTTCGAACGGAGTGAGAAATCTCGTACTACGCCAGGATGTTCCCCTTTTCTCAGGGGAGATAGGACAACCTGTCCTGCGTGCCCAAAGAAAGGTGGTACCATGTGTTGAGGGACGAGATTTCTCACTCCGTTCGAAATGACAAGGTAGGGGCTTGGTTCTGAGTATAGAAGAACTACACAAGAGTAAAAGATCGAAATCCATCGTGCCTGTGCACACCTTAACCTGGGCGCTAATCCTCGCGTGCTCTGCGTGATGTGGTTCCGGCTCTTTACCTGCAACCCTTGCTCGCCAGCTTCTCCCGCCCAAGCAGTCCCAACAGGATCTCGTACTGCGTGCCCGCGTTCTCCGGGTGGTATTCCAGGCGCGTGCGCTCGAAGTACTGGACCGTGTAAGTCTTGCCGTCGGCCTGGCTGACCTCCTGCACCGGCTCGGACAGTGGGAAGCCGAAGTTGGTCAGGCCGTTGTTGGCCCACCAGTACTCGCCAATCTTCCCTGAGAGCGAGTGTCCGGTCTCGGGGAACACAGTGGCGCCCGCGGGTAAGGTGGCGCGGTCGGGCAGGGGGAAGCCTTTGCCGCCCGTTTTCTGGTCCACCAGGTCGGCACCCAGCCGTGTGAGCTGAACGATGAGCTTGTACTGCTGCACTTTGTCCAGCTTATCGTAGTCCTTCACCTCGCGCCGCACCTCCGGGTGAAACTCGAACCGGGCGCGCTCGAAGTACTGCACCCACATGCCGTCCTCCTGGCGCTGGTCCGTTATCGGGTAGCCGAACACCGCGAGACCGCCAAAGCGCCGCCAGTAGTCGCGGAACTCGGCATGGATGTACTTGCCGGTCTCAGGGAAGTAGAGAGGCGGCTGGTAGTTGGGATCGGGCGGAGTAGGGG
>JALZHG010000535.1 GCA_030914045.1 Chloroflexota bacterium
GTTCGGCACGCTGATGGTCAGCGTGCCATCTTTGAGCGCCACAGCTACGATGCCCTGGAACCAGACGCGCAAGGATGAGACGTCTATCTCGCCTTCGAGCTCCTTCACGACCTGGGCCATCACCTCCTGCGCCGCCGGATCTGGCTCGAGAGGCGGGAGAGGAATCTCCCCTTGCGCGGCGGCCCCGGCGGTCGTGATCAGGCTCGGTTGGGACCTCGGGTTTTCCTCTTTGAGGTCAACTCTCTTGCATTGCGCGTCCAGGAATTCCGCCATCTCGGCCAGCTCCTGGGCATCCCCCTTCTCCACCATCTCTGCGACGTAGGCTCCACGGTTGTGGAGCGCTCTGTGCGAGCCGGTTACGACGAATACGTCGATCGCGTGCAGGGCTTTCTCGGGTCCGAAGCACTCCACGAGCTTACGGGCGCGAGCGGGCCAAACGCCGTGGCGTTTCAGGGCGGCGACCGCCTGCTGCTCAAGTACCTGAGGCGGGGCCCCTTCTTCCGAGGCTTGCTTCGGGTACCAGCTCTGGGCGTACTTCGGGTGGATACGGAAACGCGCTGTGTTCCCATTCAGGGTCGCGCTCTCGAAGAATTTCTCCCGCCGGAGCGCTCCCAGTGCCGGCTGGAGGACTTCCCAAATCTTGGAGGAAGATTCGTAGCTCCTGGACATCACCAAAAGGTCGCGCAGGTGCCGCGCGTCGACCGACCAGCTTGTCGCGCCGTGGCGCCTCGTGTCCACCAGGCGGTAAAGGGCCTTCGCCAAGGGGATCCTGAGCCTGAGGTAGAGGTCGGTGTCGAGGAGTTTGAGGTAGCCCGAGTTGTACGAGCGGATGATCACGTCGTCGAACTTGAGCGTGTGGTGTTCAGCGCCCCGGCCGTCGCGGCTTTGCGCCTTGGAGAAGTGGACCGTCCAGAGGGTGAAACGATAGGTGTCGAGACTCTGACTCTCGGCGACGTAGAACGCATTCTTGCTGTAGTACACTGTAGACCCGATCCTGTCGAGCGACTCGCGTACCTTCGCGTCGAAGCCAGACCGCTTGGTCTTACCCAGGACCTTTATGAGCTCGTAGATTGAGAAGCGGATCTTGCCGTCCTTCGGTATCCCCCCGCGGCGCTTCACGAGCGCCATAACACCCACAAACACGTCCTCGTCGAATGGCCCCGGCAGCGAGAAGTCCACCGTAGCAGTAGCTCGCCACAGCTGCTCTACACGGTCCCCAGCTTCCGTGACGACGTTCTGGACCACCTCCAGCTGGCCTGCCTTTGGGCGTCTCTTCTGCCTGGAGAAGAGGGGCCATCCCTCCAGGTTTACCTCCATCGGGATGAGGTGCGGCTGAACCACCTCCTCGACCGGGAATAGCATCGGCCCGTCGCTGCCAGCAAAACCTTCCAAAACCCGTCCTCCCTGTTAAACATACAAGAACATTTAACACTACATACACTACATACGCGACCGGTCAACCGGCGCAAGAAACTCCGTCATTTGCAGCAAAAACGGCAAAGTTTCTTGCACTGGAGGCACCCATAAAAATCCACTTGAGGCACCCATATCCTCCAGTAGGAGCTCCCATTGTTTCCAGTAGAGGCACCCATGCTATCCACTTGGGGCCCCCTTCTTTTCCATAGGCCGCACTCATCCCGTCCACTAGGAGCTCCCATTCTGAGCGCCGAAGGTGAATCTCCTACGTCGCCGCTCCTCCGACAGCGCAAACCCGCCGATTTGCAGGTATAACGGAGCGCCCTGGGTCCGGCACGCCGGCAATCTAGGTCGAGTGTCCGTATGTTGAGAAGGCGCCCTCGTCCACCCGGGGCACCCATACGATCCACTACTAGTACCCATCCTGTCCACTAAAGGCACTCATCAACGTAGTCATTGCCGCAAAAACCGCGCAACATTTCTGTTACACAGCGGCCCATCGATCCAGTAGAGGCACCCATCTCATCCAGTAGGAGACCCATCTGCGCGTCCACGGGGTGCTCCTCGGCGCGGAGCACGTGGTCGCTTTAGTCAGAGAATGGGCGGTGCACGGGGAGCGCACCTTGGAGTTCGATCGTGTGAACCTTACCAAACAGGCTCTAAGGGCGAGGCTGTACCCCGCCGCCTTAGCAGAGGCCACCACTCTAGTAGGCATAGCGGGCCGCTACTCTTGGGCGTTGCTAGCCGGTAGCGAACTTCCGAGAAAAACGCAGCTTGTTGAAAAAGTCGTTGTCGGCCCGGTCGGTGTCCAAAAGAGGCCCCAAAACAAGGCCAAACACTACGAAAACGGCGTTTGCAGCCCCTGAGAACAGGGGCTGCAGAGAGCGCAAAGGAGTTTTTCAACACGCTGAGGCCTTCTCCCGGCAGCCCGACGAGCTGCTACCAGGCTCTCTGCGCCCTGCGCGTCGTCAGAGGGGTGTTGACCCT
>JALZHG010000206.1 GCA_030914045.1 Chloroflexota bacterium
CGGCGCCAGGGCGACGAACACTACGCCGTCGGGGAAGAGATCTGCAGTATCTCGCGCTGCTTGGACGGCTAGCCGCGACTTGCCGACGCCGCCCACCCCAGTGAGAGTGAGCAGCCGAACCTCGGGACGGCGCAGGAGGTCGTCTATCTCCCTTAGGTCCCGCTCCCGGCCCACAAGCGGTGTGGACGGTGCTGGAAGGGAGGACCCTGGGACTACCGCCGGAGCGGCGGTGTCGCCCCGCCTCGGTACGGCTGCCAAGAGAGAAGCACGGCCGTCCTCGGAGAGCTCCAATGCGTCCGCGAGCACGCGTACCGTGTGCGGGTGGGGGCGCCTCCGCGCTCCGCGCTCCAAGTCGCTTATGCCCTTGGCGCTCAGGCCGGCGCGCGCGGCCAGATCCTCCTGCGTAAGACCTGCGTCTTCCCTCACTCGCCGCAACCGCGCGCCGAACGGGGCGTCCTGCCCTCGGCTCACGTCGTGCGTCCGTCCCTCGTCATGAACCTACTTACCTTTCCCTGGTGCGAAACATGGTAGCAGACGGCGCAGGTTGCCGGTGCGTTCCACCTCAACTCCCACAGTCCGATTGCAGGAGTATTGCAGGAGTGATGCGGATGGTTCAGGGCTACGCCAGGGAGCAGACTAAGACCAGAAGGTAAGGTCGGGTTCGGTCGGGAGAGTGAAGGAGGTAGAGCGAGGAAGCTAAATGGCAAGAGACGAGCCTTCGGCGAGCAGAGACTGCCAGAAGGCAGAGGGGAAGGGATGCAAAGGGAGGTAAGCGACCCACCGGGGGCGCAGCATTAGTTGAGGGTGGATCGTCTGCCCCCGCGGAAAGGAGAGACACGCTCATGGTATCTCTGTTCGTTCTGGTTATCTCGTTCATCCTCCTACGGGGGATAGGGTTGGTGGGGGTCGAACGCCTCTCCTCTTGGAGAGTCGCTGGCCGTGGTGCTTTGGTGATCATGTTTCTGTTTACCGGCATCAGTCACTTCACCAGCATGAAATATGACCTCGCGGCGATGATCCCAGCTCCCTTGCCCAACGGCTTGTGGGTCATCTACCTCACAGGGCTCTTTGAGATCGCTGGTGCTGTAGGTCTGCTCATCCCTAAGACCAGGAAGCTTGCGGGTATGTGCCTGGTGCTGTTGTTGGTAGCACTGTTCTCTGCCAACGTGAACGCCGCGCTCAACGAGATTCCGCTTCGAGGGGAGGCTGCCACCCCGTTATGGATCCGAACGCCTATGCAACTCCTGTACATCGGGATGGTCTGGTGGACCTCGATCACGGGGCGTCCCAAGGAGGTTGGGCGGCCGCGGCTTGAAGAGCAGGTCGCCGAGCGCAAGAAGCAACCATCTCGAGTGGAACCATGAACGCTACGACAAGACCGCAGCCGGTACACGTCAAGCTGAGAACCTGGTTGCTGATCGGGGCGGGCTGCACGACGATCTTCGGGATCCTGCACCACGTCGACCACGTAGTCCGAGGCAACCATTCGGGCTGGCCGTTTGAGAAGGTGGTAACGCCGTTCACCTTCAGCTTGCTGATCTACGCGCTGCTGTTGCCGGGCCTCTATCTGACAGCGAAGGGACGCCTGATGGCAGCGTACTGGCTGTTCACCGCGGTCTTGGGACTGACCCTGCTTGTCTGGGTTCACTTCGTGCCGACGAGAGTGTACGAGGCGCCGATTCGGGACATCTACGGGGTATACGATAGCCCCGTGGTGGGCTTCTTAGCAGTCGCGGATCTTACGGTGTTGATAGCGAGCGCGGCGGTGGTGGCGGGTGTGGCTATCCAAGCGCTCCGTATCGACGGACGTCGGTAGGCCGTTACTCTCTTTAGAGATGAATGCAAGCTTGCGATCAGGAAGTCGAACCTGATAGGCCTCAGCCGAGTATTTCGTGAACGGGACGAGATGTAGGAAGGAGATCGTGAAGACGGAAGAGGAAGAGATGGAGAGGGATGTCTCGCAGGTCCCGCCAGGTGAGGGCAGCAAATCGCTGTGGGTCTTGGGCGAACTGGTGACTTACAAGATCACCAGCAACCAGACCGGCGGGGCATACTCCCTCTTCGAGGTGGTGACGCAGCCCGAGGAGGGCGGGCCACCGCCCCACGTCCAGCACCGCGAGGACGAGGCCTTCTGGGTGCTAGAAGGTGAGTACGAGTTCGTGGTCGAAGGTCGCACCATGAGGGTCGGCGCCCGGTCGCTGATCTACATTCCTAGGGGCAACCTGCACACCCATAAGATTATGGGAGAAGAGCCGGGCAGGCTGCTGGTGAGCCTGACCCCTGGGGGTTCACACGAGCGCTTCTTCGAGGAGATAGGCGAGCCCGCGATGGGCGAGGCTTGGCCGCCGGTCTCCGGAGGTCCGCAGGATATGGGGAAGATAGCGGCGATCGCGGCAGAGTACGGCATCGAGATGCTAGTCCCTCTCGTAGGTCAAGTCGAACCGGGATTGAGGTAAGTGGCTGAGCCACACTAGCTCAACGGACGTTAGCTAAAAGCCGCAGCGAAGACCCATACGTAAGAAAGGAGCGACATGAGCCCTCAATCACGTCTGGTGGCAGGCATAGTCCTCGTCATCGTGCCCACCGTCGAGGTAGGTGGGGCAAGCATCCTCTCGCTGCTCCTTGCAGACCCCGCCTACGCCCAGAACGACCTCCGTCAAGACCTCTGGAGAGCAGGCCACGCCCACGCGGGTGTGTGGCTGGTCCTTTCGTTAGTGGCCTTGCGCTACGTGGATGAGGCTACCCTCTCTGAGGGAATGAGGTGGGTGGTAAGAGTCGCCTTCCCAGCCGCGGCGGTACTTATGGCTCTGGGCTTCTTCCTCTCTGTGCTCCCTGAGGACGCGAGGGAGCCCAACGCCATGATCTACCTCACCTACGTTGCGGGGGTAGTGCTAGCGGTGGGGCTCTTGGTCCTAGCGGTCGGCCTCGTCCGGCGGCCCCTGACGCCGCGCGAGGAGTAAAGCAGGAGGGACCTAGATCACCTTACAGACGACCTTCGAAGGGAGGAGATGCAATGACCAACCACGCCGCGCTGCCAGAACCTGCCGAGCCTGGGGAGATACCTCCCGGGCCAGACAAGTTGTTGTTGTGGGTGTGTGCGCTGTGGCTGCTCAACGCACTGACCGGCGCGGCAGTGGCCATCCGGGAGGATCTGCCGGGTGAGCTCATCGCTGGCGTCTTCACCGGGCGAGACGCCTCAGCGGAATTCTTCAAAGGTCCGGGCACGGCGCTATCTCCCGGACTCGCTCACATAGGCGCGCAGGCGCTCTTCGCTGTGCTAAGCACGCGTGGTGGTACGGCGGGGATGGCCGGGGCCGCGGGGCTGACCGTGGTGGGCGCGGGGGCCACCGCCGGGGCGCTAGGGGAGAAGATAACCTACAGAGTCTTCTCGCCAAGGACGTTCGAGCCCACCAAGGCAGCCATCGTGTCGGCAGGTATCGCCCTGTCATCGCTGATGACCGTGCTCGGCGCGAGGCGGCTACGCGTTCTGAGAGGCAGGAGCTGAGAGAGCCAAGCGTCTAGTGCCTAATCTCGATTGAGCGAATACGAATGCCCACCAGGTAAGTTGGCGGTGCTGGACCGCTGGGCGTACACGGCGGGGGCGCTGTCGGCGGGGGTCGGGCTGTTCATAGACGAGGTAGGCAAGTTCATAACCCAGACAAACGACTACTTCTTTCCTGCGGCAGCGCCGATCATCTATGCCTTTTTCCTGCTTACCGTTATGCTCTACCTCCAGGTGCGCCGTCCGCGGCCCCGCGACGCTCGCGCCGAGCTCTACTACGCTCTGGATGCGTTCGGGGAGGTATTGGATGGCGACCTCGACGCCCAGGAACGCCATAACCTGGATATCCGGCTCCAAAGGGTCATCCGTGATGCCGATCACCCGGACATCGCCCGATTGGCCGAGGCCCTGCGAGGGTTCCTGGCCTCCGTCGCGCTCTACCTGGCACCGGGCTCGACCGGGTTCTGGGAGCGGTGGTCACGGCGGCTGCGGGAGTACGGAGCGCGTTGGGCATCTCCACGACGGCTCAAGGGCGCTGTAGTGGGCGGCCTGGGCGTATCGGGCTTGTGGGCGCTAGGCAGCCTGGTGGTGTTGATCGGGATGGTTACGGCACCGCCAGATAACGTCGAAGTTTATCGGATCGTGAGTGGTCCCGGGGCAGGTACCCACTCCGTACCGCTAGAGTCCGTTGACTTCGGCACCCTCCTGGCTGTCAGCAGTGGGCTGGCACTAATAGGGTTGGTGGGCCTGCTGCTGGTGGTCGCCGCCGTGCTCCTGATTACGGGGCGGGAGCGGCGTGGGGTCGTATTGGGCTATATCGGGCTCCTACTCTCGCTAACCACCGTCACCCTGCTGGATTTCTACTTCAGCCAGTTTCAGGCCATCGTCGGCGCGGTGGTGCAATTCACGCTGCTAATGGGGGTGATCCTCTACCGGCGACGCTACCTCGCCTTAGAGCCCGGCAGCGGTCTGCCTGTTTCGGTGCGGACGAGTAGTGAGGCTTCCAGTGAAGCGCTCCGGTGAGAGAGGAGAACTTCTTCGAGACCACTTTGGCGCCAGTCCCGCCGGCTTACGCTGGACCCCAGAAGCCTCGCGCTTCGCATGCCATATTTTCTCAAGGTGGTGGATCCAGTAACATGAATACGGCGTTGCAAGATCGGGACACGCGGCGGTGTTCGCGGGGAGGGACTAGTCAGGGGATTAGTAACACTTGAGTAATTGACCGGTCTATCATCACCGATAATGGCGAGAAGGATCGGAGGGCGAGAACCTACCTGCTGAGCGGCCAGACCTCGCACATGTGTTTGAGATCGCTACTGGCCGCCGACACGTACAGGATGCGCGACAGGACCATACGCAGAGCGGGAGCAACGAGTGACGACGACCAGTTGCCGCTCCACGCCAACCGAGAAATGACCGCCGACCGAGGTAAAGCCATGAAAGGAGAGGTTGTGGATCATCAGGACGCGTTCACGACCGACACTGCAGGACTCCCGGAAGCGTCGAGCCCGAGCGTCGTCCGCCTTCACGACGGCGATAGCTTCGACCTCAACATCCAACCCGTGAGCAAACGTATCAGCGGCGCTGTGGTGCGCATGCTCGGCTACAACGGCTCGATCCCCGGCCCAACCCTGCACGTCGACCAGGGCTCAGAGATCACCGTGCAGGCGACAAACAACGGAGACGTCGAAGCTACAGTCCACTGGCACGGCCTCAGGCTGAAAAACCGTTACGACGGGGTGCCGCACGAGACGCAGATGCCGATACCACCCGGAGGAACGTTCACCTACAAGCTCCAGTTCCCAGACCCCGGCCTCTACTGGTATCACCCACACATCCGGGAAGACTTCGCCCAGGAGATGGGCCTCTACGCCCCGATCGTCGTCGAGCCATCCGACCCTTCCTACTGGCCTGCCGTCGACCGGCAGTTGACAATCACCCTAGACGACGTGCTCATCGAGAACGGGCAGATAGCACCCTTCCGTCGCTCGAGACCGACCTTTACCGCTATGGGCCGGTTTGGCAATGTCATGTTGATCAACGGCGAGACCGAGTTCTCCGGTGAAGCAGCCGTAGGAGAGGTGGTGCGCCTCCATCTCGTCAACACGGCGAACACGCGCATCTTCAACTTCGCACTTCGCGGCGGCGCCCGCATGAAGCTCGTTGGGGGAGACAGCGGTCGCTATGAGCATGAGACGTTCGTCGAGGAAGTGCTGCTCTCGCCATCAGAGCGAGCAGTTGTCGACGTATTGTTCGATACTCCCGGGGAGATGCACCTCGAGCATCGCACCCCCGATCACGTCTACGACCTCGGCACGTTCTCGGTTGCGGGCACCGCAGTTGGAGATGCTGCAGGCGATGCCGCCGAATCGTTCGAAGTGCTGCGCGACGACCCCGAACTCACAGCCGAGCGGCGGGCGATCGAGCACGACTTCGAGCGGGAGCCGGACAAGGTGCTTTCGATCGTCGCCACGATGCCGATTCTGTACGGGGCAGAGGCCCAGCCGGCTTCCTCCTACGTCTGTCCCATGCACCCGGAGGTAACCGCCTCGGAACCGGGAACCTGCCCGAAGTGCGGGATGAGGTTGGTGCCCGTGCAGACAGAGACGTCGGCTCCCAGTTCCTACGTTTGTCCTATGCATCCAGAGGTCACGTCTTTAGAGCCGGGGACGTGTCCGAAGTGCGGCATGAAGCTGGTGCCGTCGGATGCCTTGCCCACGTCGGAGACGCACGAAGGCCA
>JALZHG010000035.1 GCA_030914045.1 Chloroflexota bacterium
GACCTGGGCTTCACCCACGAAGAGACGGCCCGCTTCCTCCATGAGGTGATGGAGCTACAGGCTTCGAGTGACGAAGTCGCGGCGCTGGAACGTCGCACCGAGGGCTGGATTGCCGGGGTGCAACTGGCGGCGCTGTCATCGCAGGGGCGGCAAGGCGGGTTGGCGGCGGTATCGGCCTTTACGGGCAGCCACCGCCACCTCGTTGAATACCTGGCCGCGGAAGTGCTGGAGCAGCAGCCGCCCGACGTGCAACGCTTCCTGTTGCGTACCTCGATACTGGACAACCTCACCGCGCCGTTATGCGAGGTTGTGTTGGACGATGGACGATGGACGATGGACGATGGTAAGTCTGAACCGGGTCCATCGTCTATCGTCAGTCGTCCATCGTCCGCTCAAGCCCTGCTTGAGCAACTCGAGCGCGCAAACCTGTTCTTAGTGGCGCTGGACGAGCGGCAGGAGTGGTACCGCTATCACCCGCTCTTTGCAGAGTTCTTGCGAAGCTACCTCAATCGCAGTATGCCGGGCGAGGCGGAGAGGTTGCACTTGCAGGCCGCCCGGTGGCTGCAAGAGCAGGGGTTCGTCGCGGAAGCGGTATCGCACGCCCTTGCCGCCCACGAGTACCAGCTAGTGGCCTCGTTGGTGGAGCAGCTCGCGGAGACGATGCTTACCTATGGCGAGAACACGACGCTGATAGGCTGGCTGAACGCTCTGCCGGAGGAAGTGATGCTGGCGCGGCCCCGGCTCTGTATTTACCACGCCTGGGCCGCGACCTACACAGGGCAGCTACAGGTGGCGGAAGATAGGGTGAACTACGCCGAACGTGCGGCGGCCGGGGTCGGAGGAATAGAGTCACAGGAACTCAGGGGCGAGATTGCCGCCATACGAGCCCGGCTGGCTGCCGGCGGCAACAACCTGGAGCGGGTGCTGGAGCTATCGAGGGAGGCGTTGGAGCACCTGCCTTCCCACCGCCTGGACTTGCGCGGGCACGTGGCCCTGAACCTCGGCCTCACGTACATGGACTTCGGGGAGATGGAGCAGACCGCGCGGTACCTGTCCGAAGCGCACGAGATAGGGCGTGCTTCCGGCAACCTGCGTCTCGCCATATTCGGCCTGCGCTACCTGGGCGTGGCGCGCATGGTGCAGGGCAGGCTGCACGAGGCGGCACGGCTCTACCACCAGGCGCTGCAAGTGGCGGCTGAGGGTCGGGAGGGCACGCGGCCAGAACTCCCGGCGGTGGGTGTCGCCTATGCGGGGCTGGGGCGGCTGCTGTACGAGTGGAACTACCTAGACGAAGCGAAGGAGCACGCCCTGCAGGGCATAGAGCTTGGCAGACGGGGCGGGGAGCGCAAAATCCTGCTCGAAGGCTACACCGTACTGGGTAAAACGCTCAACGCGCAGGGCGACACGCAAGGCGCGTTCGAGGCGATGGACCGCATGGTGGAGATTGGCGGCGGGACTGACTGGGGGCACCGCGCGCGGCTGTGGTTGGCGCACGGTAGGGTGCGCGAGGCCGCCCTGTGGATGCAGGAGATGGGTCTGAGCAAGGATGTAAAACCTTTCTACAGCGACGAACTTGAGCACCTTACAGCGGCGCGGGTCATGGTGGCCCAGGGCAACACGGACGACGCCCTGTACCTGCTCGACAGGCTGTTACCGGCGGCGGAAGCACAGGGCCGCATGCGTAGCGTGATCGAGGCGCTCACTATACAGGCAACCGCGTTCCAGGCGCAGGGACGCAACGACCGCGCCCGCCACTCGCTCGAAAGGGCGCTCTCCCTCGCCGCACCGGAACGGTTCGTGCGTATCATTGTAGACGAGGGTAGCCCCATCGGAGACCTGTTGGAAGCCATCTACTCGGAGCGGCACGTGCGTCGCCGCGTTGGTATACATATCCCTGAAGATTACCTTCGCCCCCTGCTCTCGGCAGCCGGTCGCATGCCGGAGGGCGTTTCGGGCGGTGGGTGGTACTCACGGCCACAGGCCAACGTGCTGCCCGAACCGCTCACGTCCCGCGAGATGGCGGTGTTGCGCCTCATGTCCGCCGGTATGACGAACAGGCAGATCGCGGACGAGCTGGTGGTGGGTGTGGGCACGGTGAAGACGCACGCGCTGGGCATCTACGGCAAGTTGAACGCCCGGAACCGTACCCAGGCGGTGGCCCGCGCCAGGGAGTTGGGGCTGATTTAGGAACAATATCATCGCCTGGATATTCTGGCGCGGGGATGGGGCTTTGCCTAAGTAGTAGAACATTAGACTGACTTATTGGGCGAACTGCTATTCTGCCCAATAAGTCCTATTCACCCCACGGATTCTTGTGACCCATCAGCCACCGCCACAGGGTTCTTAGAAGGAACAGAACAAGCAGACCCACCAGGAAAATGAAACCGGCACCGCGGTTCTTGCGCCCATCATCTAGTGGGATGAAGTAAACAAGAACCACCATTATCCATACGAGCACTGCCAGAACAAATAGGTATTGTGTGCTGAATAGCTTTTTCATATGCGTGACTGCTGTAGGCTATTCTTTCCAGAACTTAGGTGCCACTCCCAATTCGTACGTGCTTTGGGTAAGCACGCAGATATTATGGCACAAAACCCAGCAAAGCCGCGGGGATGCTAAGAATGTCATAAAGAATGTTAGCGGTGTTCTAAACAAGAGGACCGGGGTACGTTACGATGTACCCCGGTCCTCTTTGTACTCTCGAAAGCCTTATCTAACCTGGCCTGGTCCCTGGAGTCTTTGCGTTTAGCCCCACTTCAGGAAAATCGCGTGAGTCGTCTCATTCCGCCTGCGATATGTCAGCAATCAATATTGGAGGTCCGCGCGATGACGCGTTATGAGTTCGAGCAGTACGAGGCCACGGTCGGCACCCTCGACCTTAGTTTTAGTCCCGATGGGCAATGGGTCGCCTATACCAGCGACCTTACGGGCATACTCAACGTCTGGAAGCAGCCGGTACACTTGTGCTCCAACGGCCGCCCGCAGATGCCGGTGCAACTGACCGCCAGCCTCGACAGGGCCGCGTCCCGCGCCATATGGAGCGGCGATGGCAAGCGCATCCTCACCCTGGCCGACTACAACGGCACCGAGCGGCTGCAAATCTGCGAGGTCCCGCCGGATCGTGGCTGGCTCTACCCGGTAACTAACGATCCAAGTGTGTCGCACGAAATCGGGCTGGCGAAAGCGGCGTTTGCGCACCACGGGGAGCCGTTCAGTCCCGATTCCACCCGCATCGCCTACGCCTGTGATGCCCGCAGCCCCAAAGACTTCGACGTGGTGGTGCGGGACCTCGAAACGGGGGAGACCACCACGGTGTTCGCTGAAGGCAACCGCAACTACGCGGCCTCGTGGTCGCCCGACGGACGCTACGTGCTGGTGGTGCGCATGTCCCAGATGAGCGACCACGACCTGTTCCTGTGCGACCTCGAAACGGGCGAGCACCGGCATCTGACGCCCCACGAGGGTAGCATGGCGAACGTCCCCGGACCGTGGCAGCCTGACGGCAGCGGCTTCTACTTCCTCACCGATAGGGGCGGCGAATTCAAGAGCCTGGCGTTCTACCAACTGAGCGATGACAGCCTGCGCTACGTCGATACGCCCGACTGGGACGTGCACGAGGTGGCTGTTTCTCCCGACGGTCGGCACCTGGCATGGACCGTAAACGAAAACGGTTACTCGCGGCTCCGGCTGCGCGACCTCAGCACCGGCGACACCACCGATTACTCCGCCCTACCGAGGGGCTACTATTCTTGTCTGCGCTTCAGCCCTGTTGAGCCAGTTCTGGGCCTCTACGTAGGAGCCCCCACGCAGCCGGATAACCTGCACATGCTCAATGTCGCGACGGGCGAGACCTGGCAGCTTACCCAGAACTTCCTGGGTGGCATCCCACTGGAGGAGATGGTAGAGCCGGAGGCCGTGCGCTTCCCCACCTTCGACGGGCGCATGGTGCCCGCCTATCTCTACAAGCCGAAGGGCGTGCAACCGGGCGAGCGCATGCCGGTGATCGTGTCAATACACGGCGGGCCTGAAACCCAGGAGCTGCCGGTCTATGCCTACAACGGGATGTACCAGTACCTGCTCAATCGCGGGATTGGGGTGCTCGCGCCCAACATTCGAGGCTCGGTAGGCTACGGCAAGACCTACCAGAAGCTGATCTACCGCGACTGGGGCGGGGGAGAGTTGAAGGATTTGGAGCACGCCGCACTGTTCCTGCGCGGTCTTGATTGGGTCGACTCCGAACGCCTGGGGGTGTTCGGCGGGTCGTTTGGCGGCTTCGCCACCCTGTCGTGTATAACTCGGCTGCCGCAGTACTGGGCCGCGGCTGTAGACCTGGTCGGCCCCTCCAACCTTGTGACCCTCACCAGCACTGGCCCGCCCTCCTGGAAGCACCGCACGAAAGCGTGGATAGGCGACCCGGTCGAGGACTACGATATGCTGGTGGAGCGCAGCCCCATCAATTACACGGACAACATCCGGGCACCCCTCCTGGTAATCCAGGGAGCTAACGACCCCCGCGTTCCGAGAGCTGAGTCGGACCAGATAGTGGAACGCCTCCGCGAGACAGGGAAGACCGTCGAGTACATGCTGCTAGACGACGAAGGCCACGGTGCCGCCAAGACCTCCAACGCGCACCGCATCTTCAAGGCGTGCGTGGAGTGGTTCGAGAAATACCTGTGACGGATTTGGGAATTGGGATTTCGGATTGCGGATTTAGTAGAATACGGGATAAATCCTAAATCCCAATTCCCAAATGGAGGAACCATGTCGTCGCCCCACCTTGAGCCTGTATTCGCCTGGATCGATTCGCAGCGGGAGGCCGCTATTGCAGACTTGCAGCGGTACTGCCGCCAGCCCAGCATCGCCGCGCAAGGGGTGGGCATGGAGGAGATGGCCGCGATTGTGGCGGCGGACCTGCGCGACCTGGGTGCCGATACGACGCTGGTGCCCACGGCAGGCTACCCGGTGGCTGTGGGTAGGCTCGACGGGGATAGCCCCCGCCGCGTGATGATCTATAACCACTACGACGTGCAGCCGCCGGAGCCGCTGGAGGAGTGGCGCACGCCCCCCTTCGAGGCCGCGATAGAGGACGGGGTGCTCTACGCGCGCGGGGTGGCCGACAACAAGGGGAACGTGGTGGCCCGCATGTGGGCGGCGCGGGCCTGGCTGGCGGTGCGTGGCTCGCTGCCCTGTGGCGTCACGTTCGTGTTCGAGGGGGAAGAGGAAGTGGGCAGCCCTCACCTGGCGGAGTTCGCGGCGGCCAACCGGGAGTTGTTGGAGGCCGATGCGTGCCTGTGGGAGGCGGGCTACCGGGACCCTAACGGTGCTATGGTCCTGTACGCCGGGGTGAAGGGCATGCTGTACGTGGAACTGCGCTCTCGCACGGTGGCTTACGACCTGCATTCGGGCAACGCCAACCTCGCGCCGAACGCTGCCTGGAGCCTGGTGCGAGCTTTGAACTCACTGCGGGACGAGCAGGGCAGGGTGTTGATACCGGGCTTCTACGACGACGTGCGCCAGCCTACCGAGCGCGAACTTGAACTGGTCAGGCGATCCCCGATGGACGTGGAGGGCACCAGGCAGTTGTGGGGCGTGGACCGCCTGCTTGGGCCGAGCCAGGACGCGGTGGACCTCACGGTGCAGAGCCTGTTCGAGCCGACCTGCAACATCGCAGGCATCTGGGGCGGCTACAGCGGCCCCGGCACCAAGACGGTGCTGCCCGCCACCGCCGGGGCCAAGATCGACTTCCGCCTCGTGCCCGACCAGGACCCGGAGCGCATCCTAGCCTCGCTGCAAAGCTACCTGGCCGCTAAAGGCTTCTCCGAAGTGGAGGTGGTGGCGCTGGAGGGCACAGAATGGCCCGCGCAAAGCCCTGTAGAAACCCCGCTGATGGAGGCGCAGGCGCGGGCGGCCCGCACCGTCTACGGCCTGGAACCGCGCATCGTGCCGCGTCTGGCGGGGACGGGGCCTATGGAGCAGCTATGCCAGCGATACGGGCTGCCTGCCGTGGGTGGGGCGGGTGTGGGTAACGCCAACTCCCGCGTTCACGCACCCAACGAGAACGTGCAGCTGGAGGACTTTGTGCTGAGTATCAAGCACGTGGCGGCTATGCTGGCGGAGTTTGCTTCTCTAGAGGATGCTTAGGTTGCCCGGCGGGCAGTCCCGAAGCTGAACCTGGTGGACGATACTCCCCTCTGTCATCCTGAGCGTAGCGAAGGATCTCAAGAAGGTGAGTAGGGGTGATGCTGTTGAAGAGAACGCACCAGGGTTGTGAAAGTTCAGCCTGGAAACAAGGCCACTATCTGAGATCCTTCGCTACGCTCAGGATGACAGGGGGGAACATAGTCCCCGCCTAAGAAGCTCTCTCACATCCACGCACTAAATAACACCAGCCGCATCACGTTTCACGTTTCACGTTTCAGAACCCAGTTACTCTCTCGCCAGCCTGACCGGCAGCGCCACCTGGAAGCAGGTCATGCCGGGGCGGGACTCGACCTGTACCTGGCCCCGGTGCTTGTCCGCGATGATGTTGTAGACGATGTGCAGGCCGAGGCCGGTGCCCACGCCTGGGGCTTTGGTGGTGAAGAACGGCTCCCAGATACGTTGCTGCACTTCCTGCGGTATGCCGGGCCCGCTGTCGATGATCTCCACCACTACACTGTCGGGCCTCGCGTAGGTGCGCAGAGTGATCTCGCCCTCGCCTTTCATAGCGTCTATGGCGTTGTCTATCAGGTTGGTCCAGACCTGGTTTAGCTCGCTGGCGTAGGCGTCTATCCTGGGCAGGGTGGTGCTGTATTCACGGTGGATTGTGACGTTTTTCAGCTTGTGCCGCAGGATAACCAGCGTGTTCTCCAGGCCCTCGTGCACGTCTACCTCCTGGATGGGTGCCTGGTCCAGGTAGGAGTAGGTCTTGACAGCCTTCACGATCTCGGAGATGCGGGTCGCGGCCTGGCTCACCTCGCCAAGCAGCGAGAAAGCCGAGTTGCCAGCCGCCAGCCAGCGCACGATTACCGGCAACTGCTCGCCCGCGAAGGTAGAGGCAAGCTCGTCCAACTCCTCACGCTGCCAGCCGAACGACACCAGCACGGGGGCAAACTCCCACGCCTTGTCTATGTCGTGGTCTTCGAGCCAGGTCTGCAACTCGTCTTCGCGGTCGCTGCGGGTGAGGGGGTCTAGCCTGGGGGTATTGGAGCCGCGCGCCTCCATGCCGGTGCGCAAGGCGGCTAACGTCTGAGACTGCGCTGGACTAAGGTCGAGCAGGTCGATTTCGGCGGCGAGTCGCTGCCACTCCGCGAATACCTCCCGCAACTGGTCGGCGCTGCGGCGGACGGCTGCGGCGGGGTTGTTTAGCTCGTGCGCGAGGCCCGCCGCCAGCGTGCCCAGTGAGGCCATCTTCTCGTTCTGCACCAGAAGCGTCTCGGTGCTGCGCAGGCGGGTGATAAAGGTGCGCAGGATAGCGTTCACCGCCGAGGGGTTGCCCGCCAGAAGCTGGTGGAAGCCGCCCTGGCTGATGCCGAGCACCTGGCTATCGCGGAGGGCGCGCACGGTCGCCATGCGGGGCACCTGCTCTATCAGCGACATCTCGCCCAGCACCTCACCGGTCTTGCGCACGCCCAGCACCAGCCTTTGTTTGCCCGAGTGCTTGGTGACCTCGAACTCGCCGTCTATGATGATATAGAGCGCGTCGCCGGGGGTGCCTTCCTCCATCAATACCTGCCCGGTCTTGATAGTGGCAGGTTCGGCCATGCGTACCAGCAGCTCCATCTCGCGTTCGGGGAGGCCCGCGAAGAGGGGCAGCTTCTCCAGGAACTGCCTGGTTGTGGCTATGCGCACGTCGCCGGGGCCGTTCGACGCCTGGTAGATGACCGTCTGGTCGGCGTAGCACCAGAGCCACTCCTCACCCGGCTCTAGCGACCGGATGATGGGGTGGGTAGTGGCGTGGAAGTGTCGGGTGGCGTGCTTGTTCTTCGACTCGTCGCAGCAGCCGACGTGCCCGCACACCATGCAGACGCGCAGGTGAACCCAGCTATCGCCCGTTTGCAGGCACTCCTCGCACCCGGTGCTGCCCGGCTCCACGGCGTGTACCTGGTCGAGGTGCGTGCACTTGCTCTCGGTATCAGCTTCGGTCGGCTTGCGGTCTATCATCTAATCGCCTCAGAATTGTGCTGGTTCATGTGACATTAGGTTGTACTGTTTGGGGCCACAAGCGTCATACGGCAAGTGATTGCTACCCCGAGTATATCTCATGTTGGGCGACCATATCCCCCTTTGTCATTCTGAACGCAGTGAAAAATCTCGTCCCTCAGCACTCAAGTTACATCTTTCTCATGGCCTCGGAGTCCCATAAGAAAGCTGAAACATTCCGGTAGAGGACGAGATTCTTCACTGCGTTCAGAATGACAAGGTGGGGCTTGGTCCTTGCAGTTCAACAGCAGCCCTAGCCACCTGATTCTTCGCTACGCTCAGAATGACAAAGGTGGGAGACGGTCCCGTTCTTCTCTGTTTGTGCCGCTACGTGCCCGTGTGATCGTGTTACTACGTTAGTGCGCCACTGGCTGGCTCGCCCTGGTTTGTAGCTTCTTGTGCGCGCTTTCCAGGAAGAGGGCGCGGTATTCCTCGTTTTGGAAGAGGGCGGCTATCTCGTCTATCATGTCGGCGGCTTGCTGTCGCTTTTCGGCGGCTTCGCTCTCGCGGTCCAGGAAGGATAGCGCGCTGGCCGCACCGGCGCGGGCCTGCCACACCATAGGTCGCATCCGCATGTCCATCGCTACTTCTTCGGCGCGGTTGAACTGCTCCAGGGCCGTTTCATGTTCTCCCTGCGCCGCGCTTATCTGTCCGGCTATCAGGTCGATGAGGGGATAGAAGTGCAGCATCTCGTGCTCTTGGGCGTAGGCGCGGGCCGCGCTAATCCGGCTGGCTGCTTCTTCGGGCTGGTTGCGCACGAGGGCCGCCAGGCCGCTGCCCGCCAGCAACACCGGGCGCATCAGGTACATCGATACTGAAGGGTGGTTCAGGCCCCGCTCGAAGTAGTCGGCGGCGAGGTCCGGGTAGCCGAGTTCCAGGGCGCAGAAACCCAGGTCCGCGTAGCCGGAGGCCGCCGACATCCCGCCGACAGGAGTTTGTAGTATCTCCAGGGCTTGCGTGTGATACTGCACTGTCTGTTCGTTGAGCTTTTCGCTGATGTTCAGGCAGATGGTGCCCAAGGAACCTAGCGGCAACACAGCCATGAACGGCATGACGCTTATCAGCATTTGTGCGCCCTGCAAGCCCCTCTCCTGCCACCGCATCGCGTCCTCGTAGTCGCCCTGCATAAGCGCGACCGTCCCCAATAAATAGCTCGCGAACACGGGACTGAACATCGCGCCGATTTGAGTGCCTATCTTGTAGCCTTGCTCCGCACTCATGTAGGCCGAATCAAGCTCTCCCCTGTGCAGGTAAATGAAAGGCAGGGAGTTAGCCAGTATCTCGGCTTTTCGCTCACGGTTGCCTGCTTCGTTGGCAACTTGCAAACCCTCCTGCGCGGTCACCCACGCGTCCTCAAATTGCGCCATGTAGACGAGAGTATTCGCCTTGTGGGCCAGCCCATAAGCCGTTTGGTCTTTCATGTCTAGCTTGCGCCCCAATTCGGCGGCCTCGGTGAGGTACCTGTTGGCGTTGCTGAAGTCGGCCATAGCGGTGCACATGCCGCACTTGACCGTGTACATCTCCGCCAGCCCGGCCAGGTCCTGGTGCCGGTTAGCCAGTTCTTCGGCGGCAGCCAACTGCGCGTCAGCCTCCTGGAACTGTCCCATCATGAATGCGTTTGCGTAGGACATCTTATTAAGCGCCGAAATCCTCATGGGTATGTCCTCGTGCTCTTCCCCATAGCGCAGCATCTCCTGGTAGGTGCCTAGCGCGCCCATTACGTCCATCGAGAACTCCAGCACCTTGCCAAGCCCTTCGTAGGCCCGCCTCGCCAGCGCGGTGTCCGGCACCCTTTGCAGGATGTCTATGGCCTTGCGGTAGTAGCCCCTGGCCTCCTCGCGGGCGTCGGCCATGCCCGCGCTCTCCCCGGCCCGCACCAGGAAGGTCAGGGCGCGCTCCTCCTGCCTTGCTTCGAGGTAGTGACGGGCTATCTCGCCCGCGCGATCGGGTTCCACCCGTTCCAGGTACTCGGCCACGCGCCTGTGCAACTCCCGTCTCCTGCTGAGTAGCACCGAGGAGTAGGCGGTTTCCTGCGTCAGCACGTGCTTGAACAGGTACGCGCGGCGTGGAATGCGGCTCTTCTCGCGTATGAGCTCCCTGCGCTGCAAGGTGGACACCGCACCGCCGAGCACCTGGGGCGCTTCGTACACCTCTGCGAGCACGTCATAGGTGAAGTCGCGGCCCACCACCGCCGCCGTCTGCGCCACCCGCTTCGACTCCTCGTCAAGGCGGTCGAGGCGGGCGGTGATTACCCCCGCCAGCGTGTCGGGCACGGCGATGTTCTCTATCTCCCGCGTGGCGCGCCAGCGGTCGCCTTCCCTTACGACCAGCTTGGCGTCGAGCAGGGAGCGTATCACCTCTTCCACGAAGAAGGGGTTGCCCTCGGCCTTCTTGAGGATGAGGGCGCGCACGGCCTCCGGCAGGTCCTCTATTTCGAGCAGGTTAGCCACAAGCTGGCGGGAGTCCTCCGCGTCCAGCGGCTCAAGGGCGACGTGCGTGTAGCGATGTGTGTACTCGCGGGCGGCGCTCTCGTGGAACTGCCAGGAGGGGTCTTGCGTATTGGGGCGGAAGGCGGCCAGTATCATCAGGGAGGCGCTTTCGGTGAGGGGCACCAGTTGGGTGAGTAGCTCCATCGAAGTGGGGTCTACCCAGTGCAGGTCCTCGAACATCAGCACCAGGGGCGTCTTGCCGGCGAGCGCGGCGACGTACGACTGCACGGTGAAGAAGATGCGGCCTCGCACCTGCGGAGGTTGCAGGTAGCGCACCCGCTCGGCGTCCTCGCCCTCTAGCTCTATGCCGAGCAGGGTCGCCAGGAAGGGAACGACCATCTCTTCCTGCCCAGGCATGACCTGGCTGACGTTGGCGCGTACCTTGTCCAGTTTCTCTTGTGCGCTGTCGTCGGCGTGCAGGCCGAAGCAGGAGGTAAACATGTCGATGAAGGGCGCGTAGGGCGTGGTGGTTTCATAGGAGAGGGAGCGGCCCTCGCACCACTGGATGCAGGGGATCGTCTGCGCGTCTTCGGGAGAGCGTCCGGCCTCCAGCATCACCCCTTCGGCTACCAGCGACTTGCGCAGTTCCGATATGAGCCGCGACTTGCCAAGCCCGGCCTCGCCCACCACCGACACGACCTGCCCCCGGCCCGAAATCAGGTCGTCCATGCGCTCCCTGAGGGTGTGAAGCTCTCTGTCTCGGCCCACCAGCGGCGAGTTGAGGCCCTCTATGCCCCGCGTGGGCACGGCTCCTTCCCGCCTGGCGAGCACCCGGTATGCATCCACCGGCTCCGACCTTCCCTTGACCTCTATGCCGCCCAGCGACTCGAACTGGAACAGGTTGGACACCGATTTGTAGGTGTTGCCCGAAATCTGCACGGTGCCGGGTTCCGCCGTCTGCTCCATGCGCGCGGCCAGGTTCACCGCGTCGCCCATCGCGGTGTACTCCACCCGCAGGTCCGAGCCGACTTCGCCCACTACCACCAGGCCCGTGTTGATGCCCACACGCACGCTCAAATCGAAGCCGTAGCTTTTCTTGATCTGCTGGCGGTACTCCTTCATGCCCTCCACGATGTCGAGGGCCGCGAGCACGGCGCGCTGCGGGTCGTCCTCGTGAGCGATGGGCGCGCCGAAGAAGGCGAGGATGGCGTCACCCATGAGTCGGGCCAGCGTGCCTTCGTAGCGGTAGACCGGCTCGATGAGGTACTTGAAGGCCCCGTTCATAATCTCGGCCCACTCCTCGGGGTCGAGTTGTTCGGCGAGCGCGGTAGAGCCTTTAACGTCGCAGAAGAGCACGGTGACGATGCGGCGCTCGCCTTCCATGCTGCGGTTGGCCCGTGCGCGCTCCAGCTTGTTCAGCAACTCCTTGGGGATGTATTGCTCCAGCCGCGCCAGGGTTGGGTCAACCTGGGGAGAGGGTGGTGCTACCGGGGCGGGAGGAGACATAGCCACGGTGGGTGTGGGTGGAGCGACCGCAGCCGCAGCCGCAACGGGTTGCCCGCAGTTATGGCAGAACTTAGCGCCCCGGGGTAGCTGCGTGGCGCAATTGCTACAGCTTATTGACAGCGGACTGCCACAGTTATTGCAGAACCTGGCACCTTCGGGATTGGCAGTTTGGCAACTAGGGCAATTCATACCTGGCTCCTTGTTCAGTTCTACACTCAGGGCTTGTATGTAGCGCGAGCAGTCCGGCTGCTTTGCCGGGGTCTATGCCTCTCGCGAGGCTCGAATATAAAGAAACGTTGTCTTAGTAGGGGTAGGGGTCTGGTGAGGGGAATGGCAAAAGCGCACAGCATCCGCCGGTAAAGCGACAGACCCGAATGCTTAGCGCATCGAGTGCTGGCGAATGCCCCGGCTCAAAATTGCTCACATTCTACCATACCTGGCTACAAATTCATACTGTTAAGGATGCTGTGATTTATTGCCTGCAACGTAGGACGGCCCTGCGCCTACGGCCTCCTGGCTGCATCTGCCAGAGTTTACCCCGGCAAGGTGCTCATTTTACAGGTCATTTTATGCTCACTTTGGCTGCTCCCGGTTCAAGACACAAAAAAGCAGGGACATCATAGGAGATATACCTGCTCAACGGACGATGGTAGGAGGTGCTATCGTCTATCGTCTATCGTCTATCGTGCCCCTTTGCCGAGGGCGTAGTCCACCGCCTGGTCGTTGGTCAGCTTGCCGCCTTCGGACCATAGCTCCTGGTAGCGTTGGTCGCCTAGCGCCTCGCGGGTCTGGGCCATGTACGTGCGCATCTCGTTGGCGGCTAGCTCCGGGAAGGGCATGCCTATCTCGGCCAGCATCCGCTCTCCGGCCCCGTAGATGCGGGCGGCGCGTTCGTGCTGACCTTCGGCGCTGGCAAGCTCGGCGAAGTCTACCATCGTTTCGGCTATGTTGTCCTTGAAGCCGAGGCTCTGGTTGAGCAGCATGCCCTCGACAAGGTATTTCCTCGACTGCTCGAAGTCGCCCATTTTGCGGAAGAGCTTGCCTATGTTCCCCGTCACCGGGGCGTAATGCACGGGCAGTCCCACCTGCCGGGCCAGCGTGAGGCATTCCATGTAGTGCGACATGGCGGCCTCGTGCTTGCCCAGGAAGTGCTCGGCCACGCCCAACGCGTTCAACCCGCCCGCCAGGCTCTCCACCTGCCCAAGCTCGCGGGCCAGCACGATCACGCGTGCGAACAAGCGGGCTGCCTCTTCGAGCCTGTTTCCATAGGCCGCTATGCCGCCCAGGATGTAGAGCGTCCTTGTAGCCCTGTTCTTGTGGCCTAGCTCCTCGTAAATGGCGAGCGCCTGGCTGCCGTATTCTCGCGCTTGCTCGAAGTGGCCCCTTATCATGGTGCCCCAGGCCATGTTGTCGAGGGCGCGGGCCACGATCTCCTTGCTGCCTATGGCAACACCGATTTCAGTGGCGCGGCTTAGCCACTCGTCGGCCTGCGCGAGGTCGCCCTGGTCGTTGGCGAACTGCCCCAGCGCGACGTATACCCTGCCCATGCTCGCGGGTGGGATGCTAGCGGCGTGGGGCAGCAGCCGTTCCAGCCAGCGCCTGCCTTCTCCGGGGTAACCCTGCCGCCAGAAGAACTCCAGGTGGCTGGTGAGCACCGCCGCCATGTCCCACTGCTCTCGCTCGAAGGTGCGCTCTATGGCCGCGCGCAGGTTGCCGTGCTCCGACTTGAGGCGGGCGAACCAGATCGCCTGCTGGTTGCCCTGCACCTGCTCGTCGGCGGCCTGTGACATAGCCAGGTAGTATTGCAGGTGCAGGTCGCGCAGCGCCTCGGTTTCCCCGCGCTGCCGTAGCTGCTCGGACGCGTATTCGTGGATGGTGCCCAGCATGGAGAAGCGCGGCTCCTCGTCGCGGCCAAGCCCCTGGACGAGCAGGCTCTTGTCGCTGAGGGACTGCACCCCTTCGAGGGTATCGAACGCCAGGTCGCCGTGGGCGTTGCACACCGCCTCTATCGCGTTGAGCGTGGAGCCGCCCGAAAAGACGCTCAACCGGGCGAACAGCACCTTCTCGCCCTCGTCCAGCAGGTCGTAGCTCCAGGCTATAGCGTCCTGTAGGGTCTGCTGGCGCGCCGGGAGGTCCTTGTGCCCGCCCTTCACGAAGCTGAGGCTATTGCTCAGTCGCGGCAACAACGCCTGGGGCGGCAGCAGCTTCACGCGGGCGGCCACAAGCTCGATAGCCAGGGGCAGTCCATCCAGGCGGGCGCATATGGCGGCCACGGCGGGGGCGTTCTCGGAGGTAAGCTCGAAGGCGGGGTTGCACGCCTGCGCCCTCTCAACGAACAGGCGGATGGAAGGGTAATCGAGCAGGGCTTCGGGGGCTGGCAGGCCCGTAAGCTCGGGCAGAGGCAGCGGGGGGATGGGGAACTGCTGTTCGCCCAGCACGTTCAGCGCGGCACGGCTGGTCACGACCACCTTCACGCTCGGCGCACCCTGCAACAGGCTCGCCACCGGCGTGGCGGCGTCAATCACCTGCTCGAAGTTGTCTAGCAGGAGCAGCATGTTCTTGTCTTGCAGGTACGCCTTGAGGCTTTCTACGGTGGGCTGGACTCCAGTGTCCCTCATGCCCAGCGCCTCGGCAATCGCGGGGGCCACCATGTCGGGGTCGCGCACGGCGGCAAGCGGGACGAAGAAGACGCCATCCTCGAAGCGGTCGAGCACGCGCAGGGCGACCTCTAGAGCCAGACGGGTCTTGCCTATGCCGGGAGGCCCCGTAATGGTGAGCAAACGCATACGTTCCATGCCGAGCCGCTCTACCAGGCGGGCGACTTCAGCCTCGCGGCCCACGATGGAGGTGATGGGGGCCGTGAGGTTGCCTGCTGTCTTCTTGGGCGCGGGTTCGATAGCAACCTGTGGCTGGGCAGCCTCTTGAGGTTGTGCCGCCTCTTCGGGCGCGTCGAAGTCAGGCTCGTCTTGCTCTCCGAGGCTGGGATTGCCCCTGGCGAAGTGCACGAATGCCTGGCGGTCGTCCTCCGGTATGAGGAAGAAATCGGCGAGCAGTTGAGCAACCTGGCGGGAGGGGCGGCGCACGCCTGCCTCTATCTTCTGTATGGTTGCCACCGAGCAGCCGATGCGATCGGCAAGGTCTAGCTGCGTGAGGTCGCGGTCCTTGCGGCCCTGCTTGAGCCAATCTCCGAATGTAGTACCCCTGTTGGCAAGCACCAACGCGCTCCTTCTATTGCGTCCATGCTATGACGGCGCGTGTGACTGTAATTGCTGCATTGAAAAGGCCCGGCTTCATGGGGCCTCGTGCATTTGCTACCTTATACGGACATTATACCAGAGCCGCAGAGACGCAGAGAGCGCAGAGGATACGCTGAGGAAAAGAAATGGTTTGCGTTGTGTGGCGCAAAGGGCGATGGTCGCCGTTATTCTGCACCCAAGAGTGCCCCTGTCATCCTGAGCGTAGCGAAGGATCAGGTGGGTAGTTAGAGTCTACAACGCTGTGGATGAAGGGGACCGGAGGAACACCGCGGCTTTAAGTGGTAACGATCAAGCATGGGCTACTGATCCTTCGCTGCGCTCAGGATGACAGGGGGCATAGGGTCCTCTTCGTCGTGGCAGGGGGCCAGCCGGTATAGCTGCTGTGGGCAGTCCACGCCCGCCTCTAAGGGGTGCTGCCCTTCTCCCTGCGCCGCCAACCGGGAGAGCCTTTGCGCGGCGACATGGCGTTGAGGGTGCCTTCGCGGTCGGCGGTGGACTTGTGCCCCGCGCGCACCACTCCCCAGCGCAGCATAGCCCCACCCGCAAGGCCTGTTATGCCCGCGAGCGCACCCAATAGCCGCCCGTGCCTGCCCGCGACCAGGCTGGCAGCTTCTAATAGCAGAGCAGCAGCCAGGGCCACGGCTGCCCCTTTTATGAGCAGGCCCGCCTGCCCTTCGTGCAGGTGTTTGGCGGCCTCGCCCGACGTGGCTACGTAGCCACCCATGAGGGCCAGGTCAGCCGCGCCGAACGCCAGGCCGAGCGCGCTCATCGCTTGGTGGTCGGAGTGGTCCTGCCGCCCGGTGATGGCGCTCGCCAGGCTGAGGGCTGAGGCCCCCGCGCTGAGGGAGCTTGCCATGAAGAGGCCGCCGAGCAAGGGGCTTGTGTACCAGACGGGCACAGAGGTGGTGCCGAGCAGCACGCCCGTGTAGCCCGCCAGCAAGAAGGCGCCTGGTATGCCCAGACCAGCCAGCAGCCGCTCCGGTGGCAGCCGGAAGAGCCAGCCTAGCACGGGCAACTTGTCCTCCCGTGCCAGCATGTTCAGCACCGTTAGCGTGGCCCCCGCGCCGTGTACCGTAAGCGCCCACGAGCCGAGGTTCATGGGCGAAGACGGCTTGAAGATGCGCAGCATGTGGTGGAAGCGGGAGGGGGTGCCCAGGTCGTCTATGAGCAGGGGAGGGCAGGGCAGCAGCGCGGCGAACGACACGTAGTGGGCGGTGCGGGCCAGCCTCTTGTGCCGCTCGCCCCCAACCACCTCCGCTATCGAGCCCACGAGTGCCGACCCCGCCGAGATGCCGCCGAAGAAGAAGTAGGCTGCTACCTCGTGGTTCCAGGTGGGTTGCTTGAGGATGGGCACGTCCCGGTAGGCGTCACGGGGGTTGGTGTGGGCCGCGCCCAGGGGGGAACTCTTGCGCTTCTTCCCGGTGTCGAAGTCTTGCATGGCTTACTCTGGCAGCTCCAACTCATACATCAGCAGGGCCTCATGGTAGTCTGCGGTGCACGCCACGCATGAGCCATCCGGGCCGAAGACGAACGAGCCGCCGGGGAAGTCCTCGTCTACGGTCGCGCCGCACTGGGTGGCTACCGCTATGGTGAGCCTGTTGTCCCTGGCGTAGGCGGGCAGGCGCTCGCCCAGGTAAGACTTGTACCAGTCGTAGCCGGCGCGCCAGGACGCTTCGTCGGTGCGCCGCGTGTAGAGGCCGGGTGCGGAGGAATGGAAGACCACACTTGCTCCCTGCTCCGCGAACCGAGCGAAGAGGTCGGGCCTGTCGCTGTCGGCGCAAATGGCGAGGGCGCAGGTTAGCTCGTCATCTCCCACGGGCAGCTTGAAGACCGGCATTTCCATACCGGGCGAGAATAGCTCGGCCTCCTCGTCCACGATGTGCACTTTGCGGTAGACTCCTACGATGCGCCCGTTCTGCGCCAGCACCTGCGTTACGAATGGCTTGTCCTCTCCGTTCGCCTCGATGAAGCCACCGGACGCGGCGATGGAGTACCGCGCGGTGAGGTCCACGAAGCGTTGCACTAAGGGAGAGTCGAGGGGCTGCGCGGCCTCCCTGTAGTGCTTGTCGCAGCAGTAGCCGGACAGGCCCATTTCCGGGAAGACTGCTACCTGGCAACCCTGCGCGGCGGCTTCCGCCATGAACTCCTCCGTGCGCCGGAGATTGCCTTCCCAGTCGCCCTTTTCGCAGCGCATTTGCGACAATGCTATCTTCAGCTTCATCTACGCGCCGGTCCGAAACGCCCACGATTTCGCGTAATATCCCGCGCCATACACCGCCATGTTGGTGCTGAACGGCTCCCAGCCGCTCGCGCATAGCTGCTGCACCATCCACATGCTGATGGGCCTGTGCCAGTTGCGGCCGTACTTGCTCAGCCTGTAGCCCTTGCCGCCCGCGCCCACCGTCTCGCTCACCTGGAAGTCGAACACGCTGTCGAGTTCGGCCAGCATCCAGTCAGCTATCGCTGGGTCGGTGCAGTAGAAGTCTATCGTTTCGTCGGACTGGTATGCGTCAATCTCGAAGTACTTATAGGTGGGCACCGGGTTGCTCCTTGCGAATAAGAGAAGGCTCTTAGTAGATGGCCGGATATGCCGGTTTAGCTTTCACCGATCCAATGTACCCGGTTGACTCCCAGTTGTTGAGCGGCGTTTGCCAGGCGCTTGTCTGCCGTCCAGAATTCGGTCTGTAGGCGCTCGGCAAGGGCAAGGTAGAAGGCATCATAGGCTCGCACTTGTTGCAGGCGGGTTGCCCAACCGAGCGCAGCTTTGCAGAGCGACTCGTCAGCGGGTATCGTCTCAATATCCAGCGCAAAAATCTTGCTTATTGCTTCCGGACCTTTGTGTTCCGATATTCTCTTCAGATAGACGGCTCGCCTGATCGTGGATGTAGCTTCCCCCAGCCATATCATAGGAGCAACCAGGCGTCTGCCTTCACTGTGCCACTTGACGAAGGCTCCAAGAGCGTCTACACCCTCATCTTGCATGGGCGGCAGCACGGCCCATACGGCGAGGCTGGCGTCAACCACCAGAGCCGGTGAGAATAGACCAGTTGCGCTCATCCTGCTCCTCTCGGCCCTTGTTGATTGCTTCAACTATATCGAAGTCAACGGGTTGTCCGTTGTTTTCGCATAGCACTTCTTCCCGGAACTGGCGAATTCCCTCCAGGGCCTCCAACCTTCTCTTGATTGTGGCGCTCTGTTCTGCTTTGCGCTGTTCTAATTCGTTCTGGACAAACTCTCTTATCAACTCAGAGACGCTCCGGCCTTCCCTCTTGGCTATCGCAGATAGCTCCTGGTGCTGTTCAGGCTCAAGCAGGATTTGCGTTCTGTACAATTTACCTACCATATGACCACCTCCGCACCTAAGTATACATCTCCCTAGATGTATACACAACAGTTCTCATCAACCCTTCCTCCCCAGCACCACCGCGCTCAACAGGCTCAGCCCCAGCCCGACCGCGGCGCTCCACATGTAGCGGCGCTTCATGCTCGCTGTGGGCATGTGTGGGGCTTCGGGGAGGTTGTAGGCGGCAGGCTCCTCGGTGAGCAGGAAGAAGGCGTTGAGGCGCTTGTACTCGCCCGCGTCGTCAGCGCCGTAGAGGTAGGCTTTCGCATGGCCGTCGGCGTGTACCTTTTTTAGACGTTCGTTGGCGTGGCGGCGCAGGTCTTCCACGGGGCCGAAGGTGATGGCGTCGGTGGGGCAGGCTTTGGCGCAGGCGGGTTCCATGCCATCCTTCTGGCGGTCGTAGCAGAGGGTGCATTTGTGCGCTCGACCGTCCTCATCGCTACGGCCCAGCACGCCAAAGGGGCAGGCGACCACGCAGTAGCCGCAGCCGTTGCACACGTCCTGTTGCAGGTACACGTCGTCAAACTCGTTGCGGATGAGCGCGCCAGTGGGGCACACCTGCTGGCAGGGGGCCTCGGTGCAGTGCTTGCACACGTCGCTGTTGAACAACCAGCGGAAGCCGGAATTGGATTTGGGATTTGGGATTGCGGATTGCGGATTTGTTGGGACTCCTTCTAAATCCGAATTCCGAAATCCCAAATCCGCAATCTCCGTAAACGTGACGTGCCGCCAGGTAGTGGCGGAGAGGTGGCGGGTGTTGTCGTAGCTCTGGCCGGTCCACTCCATGCCGTCGGCAGGGAGGCCGTTCCACTGCTTGCAGGCCACTTCGCACGCTTTGCAGCCGATGCAGAGCGTGGAGTCGGTGAAGAAGCCCATTGCCTCGCGCTTGGGTGGAGCGTCCACCAGCTTGATACCTTCCCAGAAGCTGGGTTTTACTTCCTGGCTCATGCGTGTTCAACCTCACTGAGAGTGTTCCTACAACCTGGGTATCTATGCTTCTTCGTCCTGCTTATCGGGCTTCTCAAAGTACCACTCCTGGTACTGGCTGCACCTTCCTTCCTCGTCGAAGGTCAGCAAGAAGACGTTACTAAACTCATTATTCACCGTGAAGCCGTCTTCCTCGTAGTAGATGGTGCGCCCAACTGACATCGCTTTGTTGCCATCAACCAGGACCGGCTCGTAAAAGGCATCGTAGGTGTCTGGTTCGTCCGGCTCGGCAAGCCAGGCGGCCACTATGGCTTCTCTCCCCTCGACCGGGCTGTTGAAGGGGTCGTAGAAGTACCTGGCGTCCTCGGTGAAGAGGTCGCCTATTGCCTCAGGGTCGTAGCTTTTCCAGGCTGTGACATAGCTCTGTAGCCACTGGGCCACGGTTTCTCTGTCTATCATTCTACTCCTCAAGTTCATGTGGTCGTCAGGCCGATCTTCCTTCCGGCTGCGCTTGCTGCGGCGTCTCGGGCATGGGTTCTTCGGTGGGCCGCCTGGCGATCGGCACGGTTGGCACGTCCGACGGCGCGCTGAGGCGGCCTTTGCGCACCTGGCACATGAACGCCTTGCCCTCGTGCATGCTTACGTTCGGCTCCGTGACCATCGGGACCAACTCGTTGGCCTGCCCGCCCGTGACCTCGCCAGTGTAGCTGAAGTGGATGGGCACGCCGATCTGATGCACCACATGGCCCTGCACCTTGAGCGTGTGCAGACGCGGTGTGACCATAGCCCTCGCCTCGATCTCGCCGCGCGGGCTGCTCACCACTATCCAGTCGCCGTGCTCGATGCCCCTCTCCTGGGCTAGCTCGGGACTCATCTCCACGAACATGGCGGGCTGCAACTCGTTCAGCCAGCTATCAAAGCGGCTCATGCCCCCGCTCAGGTAGTGCTCGGTCAGCCTGTAGGTGGTGGCTACAATTGGGTATCGCGGGTCCTTCGGCGGCGACATCGGGTTGAGGGGCGAACTCTCCACTTTGGCGGTCGGGTTGGCCTGCTGGCGGTATAGCAGGTTGTCCACAGGCGATTCCAGCGGCTCGTAGTGTGTAGGCAGTGGGCCATCCTTCACGCCGGAGGCCGCGAAGAGCCAGCCCTTGCCGTCCGAGTGCATGATGAAAGGCGAGTCGCCGCTGATGGCGTCCATGCCTTTGGCGTCAGGTCCGGCGCGGTAGTCCGGGCGCTTGTCGGGCGGGAAGTCGGGGGTGTCATGCCCGGTCCACCTGCCTAGCTGCTCGTCCCACCAGATGTACTTCTTTCGCTCGCTCCAGGGGCGGCCTTCGGGGTCGGCGCTGGCACGGTTATACATCATGCGCCGATTGGCGGGCCAGGCCCAGGCGAAATTGGGATTTGGGATTTCGGAATTCGGATTTAGGGGCGGGCGGTCGGCGGCGCGGTTGCGGTGGTCTTCGGGCCAGATGCCGCAGTAGATCCAGCAGCCGCAGGCGGTGGTGCCGTCGTCCTTTAGCTCCTCGAAGCCGCGAAGCAGTGCCGAGTACCGAGTACCAAGTACCGAGTGTTCTTTGCCGCCCAACTCGGAACTCGGAACTCGGAACTCGGCACTCACGCGGTAGCCGTTGATCTCCTTGAGGACCTTTTCGGCGCTTGGCTCGTCGTGGATGCGGCTGTGTGTGCCGTCGGGGAGTATCTCAGGGCCGTTCTGTTGGTAGTCCCAGGTGAGGTTGAGGAGGCCCTGGTCGTGGTGCAGGGTGCTGCCTGCGTATAGCTGTTTCAGGCGGCGGCCCAGGTTCCACATGAACCAGAGGTCGGAGCGGCAGTCGCCGGGCGGGTCAACCGCCTTGTCGTGCCACTGGACCATGCGCTGGGTGTTGGTCAATGTGCCGGGCTTTTCGGCCCCAGCGGCTGCCGGCAGGAAGAAGACCTCGGTGCCTATTGTGCTGGGGTCGGGGTTGTCGGGGCCTTCCTTCCAGAAGGTGGCGCTTTCGAGCAGAAAGAAGTCGCGCACTACCAGCCAGTCCAGCTTGCGCAGGCCCGCGCGGTTGAGGCGGGCGTTGGGAGCGCCAGCCGCCGGGTTCTGGCCCAGCAGGAACAGGCCCTTCACCTTGCCCTCGGCCATGCGGGCGAAGGTGGGTAGCTGCGAGTGGTCGCCGGAGATGCGGGGCAGCCAGCCGAAGCCCCACTCGTTCTCCTTCGTGGCCGCATCCCCGTACCACGCCTTGAGCAGGCTCACCACGAACTTCGGCAGGTTGGCCCAATAGCCTTTGGGCACCGTCTCTTTCGCCAGGAACTCGGCCAGGGTGTTGTGGCCCCTGGTGGAGGTGGGCTGCGGGATGTAGCCGGGAAGCAGGTTGTACAGCGTGGGTATGTCGGTGGAACCCTGGATGGAGGCGTGGCCGCGCATCGCCATGATGCCCCCGCCCGGCCTGCCCGCGTTACCCAGGAGCAGTTGCAGCATCGCCGCCGTGCGTATCATCTGCACGCCCGTCGTGTGTTGCGTCCACCCGAGCGCGTACACGATAGCCCCGGTGCGCTCCCCGCCCGAATTAGACATGATCGCCTCGGCCACCGCCATGAACTGCTCGACCGAACAGCCGCACACCTCGGCTACCGTGTCCGGCGTGTAGCGGACGTAGTGCCTGCGCAGGATGTTGAGCACGCAGTTGGGGTGCTGCAACGTGGGGTCGCGTTCCGGCTCGCCTTCCTCGTGTGCCCCCGACGTTTTGCTCCAGGAGTAGGTGCCTTGCTCCTCTGACGTGCCTGCGGATTCCGGTGGCTGAGTGCCCGCGTAGTGCCAGTTAGCTTCTTTGGGGTCGTACTCGCCCCTTTCTGGGTCGAAGCCGGAGAAGATGCCCTCCGCGTCCTCGGCATCCACGTAGCGGTCGTTGATGATGGTGGTGGCGTTAGTGTAAGCCAGCACGTACTCTTTGAACCAGCGTTCCTGTTGTAGCACCTGGTTGATTAGGCCGCCCAGGAAGACAATGTCAGTGCCAGTGCGTAACGGCACGTAGTCTGTGGCGCAGGCGGAGGTGCGGCTGTAGTGTGGGTCAACGTGGAAGACGCGCGCCCCTTTCTCACGGGCTTTCACCACGAAGCGGAAGCCGACCGGGTGCGCCTCGGCCATGTTGGAACCCATGATGAGGATGCAGTCGCTGTTCTGAAGGTCTTCCTGGTAGGTTGTGGCGGCCCCTCGACCGAACGTGGCGCTCAAACTGGGCACCGAGGCGCTGTGTCAGATGCGGGCCTGGTTCTCGATTGCCACGATACCCAGGTTGCTGAACAGCTTTTTGATGAGGTAGTTTTCCTCGTTGTCCAGGGTGGCTCCACCTAGGTGCGCCATACCGAGCGTGTGGTTGAGCAAGTTGCCTGCTTCATCACGCTCCACGAAGGTAGCCTCCCGCGTGTCCTTGACCCGTAGGGCGATGCGCTCCATAGCCCAGTCTAGCGGCACCGGCTGCCATGCGTCGCTGTAGGGCGCGCGGTAGAGGGCCTGCTTCTGGCGGTGGGGGTTGACGGTTAGCTGGAAGGTGTTGGAGCCTTTGGGGCAGAGGGTGCCCTCGTTGATGGGGCTGCGCTCGTCGCCCTCGATGTCCACCACCTCGCCGCCCTTGACGTATATGCGTTGCGCGCAGCCCACGGCGCAGTAGGGGCACACCCCATTGACGGACACTGCGTCCCTTATGCGCGAGTGCCTGGCTACGGACATGGCGCTATATGGCTGGGGGCTGTTGCCGAGCCGCCAAAACAGATTGCGGCGCTTGGGTGCCTTGCTATCGCTCATCGGGTTGTCCTCTCGCCTTACGGCCGCCCGCGCGGCTGGGAGTGCTCGTCGCCTGTTTTTCTCAGCACAAAAATACACTCTCCAGCGTTCTTCAGGAAGAGTTCTATATCGAAGCTCAAGCCTTGCTTGCTCCTTAGCGTTTGCACAAGCTCAAGCAATTCAAATTGCGTCCACACGTGGTAGTGAATGCTGTAGTCCTCTTCCAGCAGTGCGCTTACGCGCTTTTCCGCCTCCGCAGCGTCCTCGACCTTCAGAACGTACCTGACCCACTCCTCGAAGTGCTGCCTCTTGGACCAGGCGGGGCCGTCTTCGAAGTCCCTCAGCACGTGCTCGATGGGCGTGACCGGGCGCTCTACGTCGAAGGTATATCGCTTGTCCGGCACCGCCAGGTATAACACCTTCCCCGGCTTCAACACCCTGATCATGTTAGTGAGGGCCAGGACGGGATTCTGGCAATGCTCCAGGAAATGGTTGGCGATAACAAAGTCCTGCGAGGCATCGCGAATCGTTGCGAGTTGCTCGCCGTCGTCAATTATGTCCACGTGGACCAGCTTCTCACCTGCCAGCTCCGGATAATGCTCCCGAAGCTGGTCTACAGACATCCTATCGACGTAGCTCACTTTGGCCGACATGGGCGTCTGGAGGGGCAGATGTAAGGCCCCAATCTCGATTCCCCTGCCCCTCAAGTACTTATTGGCAATTATTACCCTGTCCAGGGGTGCCAGATATGCCGTGAACTGCCTTGCCTTGCTCTTCAGCAGGCTCCTTGCGGATGCGGGCACCACCGTCCGAGCTATTCTACGCACCATGACTCGCATATATGTACGCCATCCTTCTGTGTACTTTGTCCCGTGGCTTGTTGACCCTCTCTGTGTCAATAACTTACATTTCGCCCCAGCGTCCTGACAAGGTAGACCAGTACGTCGGTCTGCACCTGTTCCTGGCCGTCCGGGTCAACATACCCCCAGCTTACCACTCGTTCGCCAAACCCCAGGTCTTTATAGCCTCTGCGCTCGTACAGCGCAATGGCCCGGTCGTTGTCGATGGCTACGTCCAGGCCAATCTGAATGAATCCCTGCCGGGCGGCCAATACCTCAGCTTCGTCCATGAGCCTGGTGCCAATGCCTCGCGACCAGTAGCCGGGCACAACGAACAGGTCGGAGATGTGAGCGCAGTTTCGTAAGGCGCTACGCATCGGCTCTTTGGTGGGGCCTGTCAACACCAGCAGTACGTGCCCCACAGGTTGCTCTTCATGCCAGGCGAACAGGTAGACGGCCTCGCCTGCCTGCTGCCTCAAGAAGCGGTCCAGGTGCAAAGCGCGGGGACGCCCTCTCGCCCAGTCGCGATTCATCTGGTCGAGCAGGTCAAGCTCTTCTTCGCGGAGGGGCCTTATGGTTACATCGTTTGGTGCCAGTAGCGACATATAGAGCAACCTCACGTCACGCGTTCTGCACCAGAGTAAACGTTGAGTCTCCCCTGCCTCAGAAACGCCACCAGGGTCAGCCCGGCCTGCTTAGCGAGTTCCACCGCCAGGCTGGAGGGCGCGGAGATGGCGCACACGAGCGCACAGCCTGATGTGAGGGCCTTCTGCACGATCTCGAAGGAGGCGCGGCTGCTCACCAGCAGGATGTGGCGGTCGAGGGGCAGCAGGTCGTTCAGCAGCGCGTGGCCGATGATCTTGTCCACGGCATTATGTCGGCCCACATCCTCGCGCACCAGCAACAGGTCGCCTTGCAGGTCGAACAGCCCCGCCGCGTGGATGCCGCCGGTCTGGGCGAAGGTGTCCTGCCCGGCCCGCAGCTTGTCAGGCAGCGCGTAGAGGGTGTCCACCGGCACAGCAAAGTCGCCCGCCACAGACCGCACGCGCCGTCTTACGCTCTCCACCTGGCTGAGACTGGTCTTACCGCACAGGCCGCAACTGGAGGTAGCCAGGAAGTCGCGGCCCCACAGGTGGGGATTTACGATGTCGCGCTCAGCGGGTTGGACGTTGATGATGTTGGGGGAGAGGGTGCCGTCGTTGGTGGGGCAGCGGGCAATTGAGTCTACCTGGTGCTTGCCGGTGATAAGCCCCTCGGTGAAGAGGAAGCCTACGGCTAGCTCCTCGTCATGTCCGGGGGTGCGCATGGTGACCGCCACGTCCACGCCCGCCACCCGGATTTGCAATGGCTCCTCTATTGTGAGGTCGTCGGCGGTAAGCTCGATGCTGTTGCCTGCCCAGCGTTGTACCGGCTGCCGCACGCTTAGAGGGGCAATCGAAGTCCCGGTTCCCCTTGACCGTCGCACTTCTCGCTCTATTGCTTCGCCAGGCTCCATGACCTATTCTACGTTGGTGCGTGGCGGCAGTCAACCTGTGAGAGTGGACGGTTGAATAACTGACCAATCTAGCCTTAAACCTGATTTCCCTCCTCTACAACGACCAGCTATTTTGTGCCTCAACAACGATCGTTCTAGACTCCCTCTTAGCGTTGGTCTAAGTTGCACTCCAATGACTAATCGAAAAAAGCGCTACTCAATGCTCACTACCGGAATTGCTAAGTTCGATATTTGACATCCAATTGGCCCATCCAGTACAATTAACAAGGCCACTTTGAATGAGCACTTGTCGTACATCGCACTTTGTGGCACGAGCTATATACACGGCCCTTTCTAACAAGGGGCCGTTTCTCTTCGTGAAATTCCCCTAGTTCTTATCTTTAGGTGAAAACTCGATCGATATCATAGATGCTGGGCGCGGACCCATTTCGCACCCTTAGCTTTATTTTGCCCAAAATCAGGTAAAGAACAGAAAGTCAGCAACTCAGCAACTCAGCAACTCAGCACCCAAGAAGGAAAGGATCTAAATGCTTCGTCGTGTGTCTCTCCGTACTCCTGCTCCCTCCACGCTTGTTTCAACGTCTCCCACAAATACGCTAACCCCAGCCCGCGCTTCTGACAATACTGGTATCGCATCGAACTCTGCTTCTTACCCGCTGCCTTGGGTGCGACTTCAATCCAGGTCTCGCTATATATTAGAAGGAACACTTAGAATGTCTATGATATCTAACGCTACAAAGAGCGCCTTTACCAGCAAACGTATACATCGACGTGTCAGCGCCTTTCTTGCGCTGCTGCTGATAGCTACTGTTCTCCTGGACCCTTTCAGCTATAGCTTCAGAAATGGTGCCGGCGAGCAGTCGGGCTTGTTCGGTGCGAACTCTGCTTCCGCTGCCGCGCTTCCAACAAGCACCAACCAGGCTACACCTTTGCCCCCGGCACCTACCGGCAGCCCGGTGGCCGTTGTGCCTACTCCCGATCCTGATACGCGCACTCCCTACTTGGTAGTGGATACCAGGGTAGCTCCCGGCACGTTAGCAGTAGGTGACATGTTCACTGCCACGATAGCCGTACATAACGAGTCTCGCAACCAGGCCGCCAATCTTTCCATTTCGCTCCCACTACCTGCCGGCGTCGAGCGTGCGTCCGCACCAAGTGCCGGTGGCTCTAGCGGTTCCGGCGATATCTCCTGGCAGCAGGCCACACTGGCAGCCAACTCTGGTTTTACGGCCACCGCCGCCCTACGCCTTACGGCACCGCAGGCAGGTGACGCGGTGCTCCTCAAGCCCCAGGTCTCCGGCTCCAACCTCCCCACCGACGTTGTTGACGTGGCAGGGGCTATCGTGGTGCCTGCTAATGAAGCGCCAACCAGCGCCAGCTTCCGTCCAGGCTCTCAAGCTACTCTGCGCAGCGCGGACAATCGCGTTACTGTAACTCTCCCCGGTAATGCTTCAGCCAGCGCCCTTACCTTGAGCCACGACAAGAAGCCGAAAGCAGGCTCCAAGGACGAGGAGAAGGCAGCCAAGAAGGAGAAGCAGGCTGGCAAGAAAAACGGCCTCCCTACCTTCTATCTGAACGCCAAAGACGCGGCGGGTAAGGAAGTACACCAGTTCTCCGCGCCCCTCACCATCAAGGTAAGCTACACCCCTCAGCAGCTACAGGCGCTCGGCATCTCCGAGGGCGACTTGACCCTCTTCTGGTTCGATGCCGACAATGCCGACAACAAAGACGCCAAGAATGAGGATGGTACGCCCGCAGGTAAGTGGGTTTCCATTGATACTGACATCGATACGCGCACCCGCACAGCCACAGCCAAGGTGGACCATTTCTCCGCGTTCAAACTAGGCGACGGCTCATCTCCTTCCGATGCCTTCATCCCGTCGCTCCAGGGTTGGCAGGTAAGCCTGTACACGGGCGCTGCTTCCTACCAGTACCCCATTGAGGTACCGGCAGGTCCCGGTGGCGTTAAGCCCTCGGTCTCCCTTAGCTACAGCAGTGGCTCCTCTGATGGAGGTGGTGGTGAGCGCGAGAAGCAGCAGACAGGCTGGGTAGGCAAAGACTGGAGCCTCAATAGTGGCTACATTGCCCTCAACAGGCGTGGCAGTGACCGAGCAGCCGCTCGTTACTATACGCTCGTGCTCAACGGCCGGTCTTATGACCTGGTAAGAGGAGACCCTCGTGTCGGTTTCAGAGGTAACGCCTTTGGTGAGCCTACCGCCTCGGTTAACGATCCTACAAACTGGGAGTGGAAGACCCCTGACGAGTCGTTCATGCGTGTGCGGGCCGAAAGAAACGGCCGCTCAACAGGTAGTGAGGGTCAAGTCGGGCGGGGTGGCTTCCTGGCTTCAGGCACCGCTGATACCAGCCGCTACTGGCGACACAAGTGGCAGGTGTGGACCCCGGATGGTACTCGCTACGACTTTGAAGAGGACGCCTGGCAGGGCTTTGGCACCCGTGACGCCAGCAACTCCTGTGTCGCGGGCGAGAACTTCATGGAGGCGTATAAGTGGCACCTCACTCGGGTTGAGGACACCCACCAGAATCAAATCACTTATAACTACGCTCGCGAGTCGGGCTGGGCAGATACATATTGCTTCTGGGTGCGCGGCACCGTGGACTGGGCTGTATGGCCCACCGAAATAACCTGGGGTAAGAACGTGGCTCCTGGTTCGACCGCTACCATAGACCGCTACAGGGTCCAGTTCGTATCTGCGTCCCGGAGTGACTATGGTGTAGATACTCAGTACGATGGTGCTTCCAACCAGCTTGGTGCCCCGCCCCACGAAAAGCGCAGACTGAATGTAATCAAGGTACACAGCATGAGGGCCGCTGCCTGGGAATTGGTACGCGAGTACCGGCTGTGTTATGCCGGTATGGCCGCCCCCTGCCCCTCTGCGAGCAACTTGCTCTCGGACGACTCTATGGAAAATGGCAACGGCACCTACTCTGCCAACGCGGGGTACCCCAAGATTACCCTCACAGGCATACAGCAGGTGGGCAGCGATGGGGAGACCGCCAACCCTCCAACCGCGCTGCCACTTACCACCTTCGCCTACGGCACTAACGAAAACGATAACAACGACCGAGGCACCGGCTACTATCCTAAGGGTGACTGGAACCGCCTTACTCATGTAAATAACGGCCGGGGTGGTACGATCACCTTTAATTATGAGAACATTGGCGCTGCCACCAACATAGGCTTGCTGCGTAACTACAGGCGCGTCACGAGCAAGGTGGTGAGTGACGGGCGGGGTAACAGTTACACCTGGAACTACGCCTACACCGACCCCGCCATGAACACCATAGGTGCCATTGTAGACGCTGGGCACGGTCCTAACCAGTACCCTAACTCCGCGACCGTTTGGTTCACTCGCTTCTATCCTGAGAGCAGCGATAATCTCATCCACAAACCCAAAACCGAGTTCCGCGGCCACGGTAAGGTAGTCGAGCGGGACCCCAATGGCAACGAGACAGAGCACTTCTTCTACCAGGGTGACGCAGGCTGCGCCCCCAGCGCCAGCACGTCGGGCAACGCCATTACCAACGATGCCTGTTTCCAGCAGATGCGCAACAGGGAGTTCCTGAAGGGACGCGAGTACCAGACGGTTACGCACCAGGGTCTCGCCACTGATCCTAAGCTCTCAGAGGTACTGCACACCTTCTCGGTCAGCTTCCTCAGCGACGGTGCCGACGCGTATGCCGATGACCGCTTCACGGGGTTGTGGCGCGCCTACTCCAATGAGAGCGAGACTATTGAGAAAACCTGGGAAGGCACCAGTACACCTATCAGCAAGAGGACCACCTACTCATACGATGCGAATACCGGCAATCTGCTCTCCACCACTGAGTATGATGCCACAGGCGCAGCCTACCGTACAACTGAGCACAGCTACAAGACCCTGAATACCGCCACCAGTTACATCCTCGACCGCAAGCGCAAAGATACCGTGCGACAGGGTGGCACGACCGGTCCCTTGCTGGCGCACACCATCTATGGATGGGACGGCTCGTTGGGTGGCCCTGAGGCACTCACCAAGGGTGAGCTTACCCTTGCCCGTAAGTATTACAACCTGACCGTGCCACCTAGCACCAGTTTCCCGGCCACGGGCCTGAGCACCGATACCAGCTACACCTACGATGTCTATGGCAACCAGAAGACGGTGACCACCTATTCCGGCTACGGGCAAACCACAGGCATGAACACCACCCCCTCCTATGGAGCGGCGGGTGGAGGTGGGAGCAACACTGCGCGCACCACTACTACCGACTACGACACCACTTTCAATGCACTACCGAAGAAGGTGACGCCGCCCCTTGCTGCGCTGTCCGAGACCGCGAACTACGACGCTTACGGGATGAGGATGGGGTTGCTGACATCGATCACCGATCTTAACGGCCAAACCACAAGCGCCGAGTACGATGCGTTTGGCCGCCAGCGCAAGCTCATCAAGCCGGGGGATACCAGCACCTCCCCTTCTGTCAAGATGACCTACGACGATACGGCCGTGCCGTTCAGGTATATCGTAGAGCCGAAGGACAACACCGGCTCAAGGCCCACCATCAAGTTCTACGACGGCATCGGGCGTGAGATACAGACCAAGAGTGAGAGCTTGGACGGACTGAGGCACATTGTCGTGGACAAGCAGCATGATGGCGTAGGCCAGGTGCTCAAGCAGTCCACACCTCGCGAGGTGAGCAATCCCAGCTACGGAGATGCTCAATTCTGGGGCTACACGGCACCCGATGCGTCCGTGTTGTGGACCACAACCCAATACGATGCGCTAGGTAGGGCCACCAGGGTGACAAGCCCCGACAGCACCTACACCGAGATGTCCTACGGCGTGAGGGGCAACCAGCACAAGACCGTCACCATAGACGCCAAGCGACACAAGAAGGCCCACTACTCCGACGTGTTTGGCCGCCTCGTAGAGGTAGGCGACTACGTGAACGAGGGAGATGCTAACGCCTACTCCACCACCACGTATGGCTACAGCCCACTGGACCTGCTGACCTCGGTGCTGGATGCCAACGGCAAGTCCACCACCGTCAACTACGACTCCCTTGGACGCAAGACGTCCATGAGCGACCCTTCTATGGGTACGTGGAGCTATGTGTACCACGCGAACGGCGCTCTTCAGCGACAGAACGATGCCAAGTGGCAGTGGATCGAGTTCGACTACGATACGCTCGACCGTTTGTGGCAGAAACGCTACTCCGACAGCACTCGCGTACAGTACTGGTACGACGGCAGCGTGTCCGGTTACTACAACGCAGGACAGCGCACCACTATGGCACGCTACGCAGCTAACGGCCATGAAGTGGCGGCTGCCTGGTTCAACTACAATGCACGTGGTAGGCAGGCGAAGGTAGATTACAGAACAGGCCAGCTATCCGCGACACTGAGAACTTTCACGTGGGCCTACGACAGCGCAGACCGCGTAACCAATATGACCTATCCCACCGGGGAGGCTGTCACCTACACCTACGATGCGGCCTGGCGGCAGACGAGCGTGTGCGGCACGACCTGCTACGCTTCGGGAGCCCAGTACACGGCGCTGGACCAGCCTAAGAGCTTTACGTTGGGCAACGGCCTGGTGCAGGGCTACGAGTATGAAGGGGTAATGCAGCGCCTGTGGAAGCTGAAGGTGGGCACCACCGCCAACCCCACCAGCATCAGCAACCGGACCTATGGGTACGATGCCGTGGGCAACGTGCAGGACCTCAACAGCACCACCACAGGAGAGAACCAGCACTTCACCTACGACCACCTCGACCGCCTGAATGGCTGGACCGTCACCAACGCCTCCAATGGCAGCCTCACCGTGAGCCAGGCGTACACCTACGACAAGCTGGGCAACATCCTCACCAAGGGAGGTACGGCGGCACCCACCACCTACAATTACAACCTCTCGGCCACCACCAACGGCGGGCCATACGCGCTGCGCAGCCTCAACGGAGGCACACAGTTCGCTTACGACGCCAACGGCAACATGACCTCCTCTCCCGCTACGCCCTTCGGAGACCCCGCACGCACCCTCTCATGGAACGTGGAGAACCTTCCGGTGAGCATCACTTCGGGTGCCGTTACCGAGAGCTACACCTACGATGCCGCTGGGGAACGTGCCAGCCGTTCAGTGACACAGAACAGCGTCACCACCAGCACCTACTACTTCGGAGGCATGTACGAGGTGGACCAGCCTTCTGGCAACACTCGCTCGTTGTACACCCTCAACGGGCAAGTAGTGGCTCAGAAGGAGTTTGTGCCTGCTCCCCCTACCCCCACCAACACGCCCACGCCTACCAGCACCCCCACGCCCGTGCCTAATAATGCTCAAGCTGTTCTGGTCTATTTCCCAGGAGGGAATACCGTTGTAGTAGGGCAGCAGTTCCAGGTAGAGATTACCATGAAGAACACAGGCTCTAATACCTGGAGCGCATCTACTTCCCACAGGTTAGGGTCCCAGAACCCTACGAACAACGTCACGTGGGGCACGGATCGACTGCAACTGCCCGCGGGTGTCACAGTAGCACCAGGGCAGAGCTACACGTGGTCGGTCTACCTTACCGCCCCGTCCACCGCAGGCACCTACAACTTCCAGTGGCGCATGGTGCAAGAGTGGATTGAGTGGTTCGGGGAGTTGACGCCTAATCGCACAGTAAATGTCATCGCACACTGCACAACATGTGACGAGATTGATCCCTGCGCGGCGAATCCGGCCAACTGTGCGGATAGTCTGCCCGACTATGGAGGTGCTGAATTATCGTTGCAATCCCCAACCCCCACGGGAGAGGGAGAAGGTAAGAGGGTCGGAGAAGTAAGCGCAGAGGGAGATAGTACCGATGCCGTAGGTGCAGAGAGCAAGCGGGGCTTGGGTAACATGATCGGCTTGCCGATGCCTACACTAACTTCATCTAACGCGTCTTCCCTGTCTACAGTACCCGCAGTGTCTACGACGGCCACAGCTACGGGTGTAACTGCTGTCACGGCAAGCCCAACGGCCGTGAGCCATGCCGAGAGCACAGGCAGTATAGACAGTACGGGCACCAAGCGAGGGTCATACAGCATACTACAGAGCAGTGGCACCGAAACCATCGTGTACATGCACTCAGACCACCTGGGCAGCGTCAGCACAGTTACCAATCAGAGTGGGGCGGTAGTCTCCAGCCAGCAGTTCGACCCGTGGGGTAAGGTGCGTAGTGGCGGCATCAGCGTCACCAAGCTGAACTACACAGGGCAGAAGAAGGACGACACAGGGCTGCTGTACTACCATGCTCGGCACTATGACCCTGGTATTGCCAGGTTTGTGTCTGCGGACAGCATCGTGCCTGGTGCTGCTTCTGGTGTGGGTGGTGCTGGTGGTACGGTGGGGGCTTGGCAAAACTCGGGTCTTACAGTGGATTACCACGAGAGTACATTTGTAACGTCCTTGGCTGCTGAGAATGCAGAACTCTTGAAGGAAGGGTTCTTCAGGAACAGCGGTAAAGGTGCAGGTCCAAGCAATCCTCAGGCCTTAAACCGATACAACTATGTACTCAATAATCCCTTGCGTTATGTAGACCCTACAGGTCATAATGCAGATGACCAGTGTATGGGCTGCCCTCCGGCGAAGAGTAACAATAAGCCTCCACCTAGTCCTGCACCTACTCCCACACCCTCGGGAACGCCACCGCCACCCGGAGCAGCAACACCGACGCCAACACGAAGGTATAGCGAAACTGAACTTTATGCACTTGCGCTTTTTGCTGCGGAGATCTTTAGTTATGTAGTCGCCTCTGTGGCAGAGGAGTTCCTCGAAGATGCGCTCTTCAAGTATGGAACCAACATAGATGATTGGGAGATGGTTGGTTGGAAAAGCGACGACCTCAAGGATCCAAATCACACAGGTATCGCACGGATCTATGCGCTCTTCCGGGATAAGACTACTGGAAGTTACTACCAAGTTTCCCTTGACGCAGACATAGTGGATGGTGGCATAAAGTATAGTGGCGAACATTTCTCGCACTGGGGACGCGGCGGGGATGACCGCTATCAAGGTTGGCAGGGCAGTGGCCCACCTCCGGGGTGGAAAATGGATGAGATGAACGAGTTTTGGCACAAACGCTACAGGTGACACGAAGACCGATCATTGGTGGCTTCAATTCACGTTCGAAAGGAAGGTAGTTGGAGAGTGCCGCTTCTTGTCTATACTTGTAAAGTAAGGCTTTTGCTTAGGGAGATGTTCATATGGGGGAATGGTCCCAAGTGACTGAAGAAGCACGTCAGCTCTACGATCACCAGAATTACAAGGCTGCTCACAACCTTCTGTGGGCAGCCGCAACGGAGGCAGCTCCTGATGTTGGGGGCGTCTTTTACCTGAAACAGAGTCTAGAACGTCAGCAAACCCAAGAATTGATTGAGCTAGCCCGGAAATATCATGGTTCCCTTGATGTACAAAGGGCGGTAACGGAGGCACTCGCCGCACGTAACCACTGGTGGTCAATAGAAACCGCTACAGAACTTCTCAGAATAGGACTCTTGTCAGAGAAAGAGCAACTTGACATGCGTTGGGCACGTTTGCGTGCTACCATTCAGCAGCGCTGGGGAGGTCATCCACGTGCATACGAGACTCTGCCGGAAGACTTTTCAGCGCTCTGGAATGCCGCTGACACGAAAGTAGGTCTTTTTGTTCCCTGCACACAGAAGGTGCTGCTTGCGACCATTGCACAGATACATCACTCTCCAAAGGCGATACCTGTTCTGCAGAAGCTATACGAGATTCCAGCCTTACCTGAGCCTGTACGAAACTTCATTAAGTTGAAAGTCAGCGAACTAATGGCCTTAGAGGTAGCTTGGCAAGCGATCGAATCGTCTCCGACTGATGCGTCATCCTGAGCACAAGGCTGCAGTACGACCTATAGGGTAAGGTGCGCTCTGGCGGCATCAGCGCCACCAAGGTGAACTACACAGGGCAGCGCAAGGACGACACGGGGCTGTGGTACTAACATGCCCGCTACTTACTATGACCCTGGTATTGCCAGGTTTGTGTCTCCTGACAGCATCGTGCCTAGAGCTTGCTTCTTAGCCATTCCCACTCCTGGGGGGTGTTGATGTTGCGGAAGCTCTCTAGCTGTGGATCGTAGCGGCGCAACTCGGCTTCGTCTACGTACTCCACGCTCACGTCTTCAAGCAGCGCCTGCACCTTCAGCTTGCCTACTTCTATCCGCTTGCGAATAGGCTCTATGCACCGGCGGGAGTAAATGGCGTGCAGCGTCTCGATGTGCCGGTTGCCTTCTGCGTCCGTCCAGCGGGATACCAGTACGTCGGCTTCCGTGGGCAGGGAGGCCATATAGCGCAACAGGGCGGGGTTTAGCAGCGGCATGTCGCAGGCCACTGTGAGAGTGCGGTCGTACGGGAGATGGTTGAGCGCCGTGTAGATGCCGCCGAGAGAGCCTGCGCCTGGTACGTCGTCGGGCACGGTGGGGATGTTGAGGAAGACGAAGTCCTGGGGCGAGTTGGTCACCAGCAGGTGAGGGGCAAGACCTGCCTCGCTCAGGCGTGCCACTACGGCCTCTATCATGCTGGGAGCGTTGGGATGCGGCCTCAATAACGCCTTATTGGTGCCCATGCGCGTGCTGGCCCCTCCGGCTAGAACGGCCACTCCCAGGCTCTCGTTTCTGCCCCCACTGCTCATCTACGCCGTCCTGAATAACAATGCTACTCTGCTATAATGGGTATTGTACCCTGACCGGCGAACACTCTACGCCTCCTAGTCGTGGTGGCGTTTGTCCGCAACTCATGCACGATACCAGTATCGCACCAGACCTCCAGGTGTGCCTCGACAGGGCCGCCGCTTTGCACCACCACCTTTGCCCACGGCAGGTGCTGGGCGTGCGCACCGGCATGTACGCCGCCGAGCTATTTGACCTGCCCCTGCCCCAGGCCGATAAGCGCCTGTTTGCTTTCGTCGAGACGGATGGGTGCTTCGCGGATGGGGTGTCGGTGGCTACCGGCTGCTGGTTGGGCCGCCGCACGCTGCGCCTGGTGGACTACGGCAAGGTGGCTGCCACCTTCGTGGATACCGTGACTGGCAAGGCGCTGCGCGTGTCTCCCCAACTTTCGGCACGCCGCACAGCCCTGGAATACGCTCCTGCTGAACCTGATAGCTGGCACGCCCAGCTTGTCGCCTACAGGGTGATGCCTACCTCAGAGCTACTACGCGTGGAGGAGGTGCGCCTCACCGTATCGCTGGAGGAGATAATCAGCCAACCGGGCCTGCGCGTGACCTGCGAAGGGTGCGGTGAGGAGATAATGAACGCCCGCGAGGTGCTGGTGCATGACCGCGTCCTGTGTCGCAGGTGTGCGGGGCGCGATGGCTACTATGAAGCGTGCTCTATCTAAGTCGTGCATGCTGTATTCTCAAGACCAAAGCTCCACCCTTGTCATTCTGAACACAGCGAAGAATCTCGTCCTCTAGCACCCAAAGCTGCCCCTTTCTTACAGCCAGAGAGTACCATGAGAACGAAGAAACATCGCGGTAGGGGACGAGATTCTGAACGCAGTGAAGAATGACAAAGGGGACGTGATCCTGTTTGTTCGGCTGAGTCCGGTAATGGGGATGAGGCGCAATGATCGAGTTGACGTGGGCACAAGTAATAGCTTGGCGGTTGTCCAAACACAATCTACTTGAACGCGCAGCTAAGGGGCGGCTGCTAGATGTAGTGACAGATCTCGGCGGGCTGCACGCACAGGTGATGTCGTCGGCGGAGCTTATCGCCTGGGCGCGTGTGGAGGGTCTGGCACCGGAGGATGTGCGCAAGGCCCTATGGGAGGAGCGAACGCTGGTGAAGACCTGAGCGATGCGCGGCACCCTCCACCTGCTGCCCGCCAGGGAGTTCCCGACGTACGTTGCCGCCCTGCGCACCCGCCAGGGCTACAGGCGAGCTAGCTGGCTCAAGTATTACAACATCACCCTCGAAGAGATGGATGCCATCATCGAGGGCGTGCGGGTGGCTCTGGACGGCCGCTGCCTCACGCGGGAGCAGCTATCGGAGGCGGTGGGAGAAGCCACCGGCTCTACGGATGTGCGGGAGCGGCTGCGTTCGGGCTGGGGCGAATTCCTCAAGCCTGCCGCCTCCAACGGCTATCTCTGCTTCGGTCCCAACCAGGGGCAGGCCGTCACCTTTGTGCGTCCCGACCAGTGGCTTGGCACCTGGTACGAAGCCTACTCTGACGAGGCCATTCGAGAGGTGCTACGCCGCTACATGACCACCTACGGCCCCGCCACGCGCGACGATTTCGCCCGCTGGTTCGGCTGGGAGCCTAAGGATGCCAGGTCGCTCTTCCTACGCATGGCGGGAGAGTTGGTAGAGGTAAACGTGGAAGGATGGAAAGCCGTGACGCTCGCCTCTATAGTTGATGAGCAGCGGGCATTTGGGGCACCTCCGTCCGGCGTGCGGCTCCTGCCCGCCTTCGATCCCTATACAATCGCATATTACCGCGACAGCCGCTACCTGGACCCCGACAAGAAAGACCTCGTCTACCGCAAAGGCGCGTGGATCACCCCCGTGGTGCTGGTCAACGGCAGGATAGAGGGCTTGTGGGAGCAGGAGAAGAAAGGCTCCGGCGTCAACGTAAGGGTAGAGATGTTCCGGCCGCCCAGCCCCGAAGTCCGGCGCGATATAGAGGCTGAAACCGAGCGCCTGGGGACGGTTCTTGAAAGTGGACGATAGACGATGGACGATGGACGATGGACGATGGTAAGAGATTCTATCGTCTATCGTCTATCGTCTATCGTCTATCGTCCATCGTCCTCGCTCAACGCTTCGTCAATGACCTGCTCTACGGGCATGCTCCGGCCCCGGTTCCAGGCTGACCTGAGCGGTGCTTCGTCCAGTTGGGAGTGTAGGGTTGCCAGGGCGCGCTCGTACTCGGCCTGATCGGCTGGGGGGATCATGACGCTACCCGCACGCTCACGCAACGCTTCCACGGCACCGAAAATGCTGGCCGAGCGCCCCGGCTGTCCCTCTGCCAGGCTCAGGAAGGCAAGCCCTATCAGGTTCAGCCCGATGAAGTGGCGGTCACCCATTTTCGACAGCAACTCTAACGCTTCCCTGTATAGGGACCGCGCCTGGGAG